>NZ_JBHZAN010000064.1:0-37128 GCF_042754285.1 Streptomyces sp. NPDC059224 | reverse complement strand
GGCCGAGAGTCTCTCGGCCCGCCCCGCACCCGTGGACGTCGTGGTCAGACCAGGTTCACCGACCGGGCCGACGTGGCCCCGATCTCCGCCTCGACCTCGGCCAGTACGCCGGGGGTCACCGTGTCGTCGACGGTCAGCACGGCCAGCGCCTCGCCGCCCGCGATCGACCGGGCGACCTGCATGCCGGCGATGTTGATGCCCGCCTCGCCGAGGATGCGGCCGACGGTGCCGACGACGCCCGGACGGTCCTCGTAGCGCAGTACCAGCAGGTGGTCGGCGATCGCGAGGTCGACGTCGAAGTCGCCGACCGCGACGATCTTCTGGAGGTTCTTCGGGCCCGCCAGCGTGCCGGAGACCGAGACCTCCTCGCCGCTGCCCAGGGTGCCGCGCACGGTGACGACGTTACGGTGGTCGGCCGACTCCGAGCTGGTGGTGAGACGGACCTCGACACCGCGCTCCTGCGCGAACAGCGGGGCGTTGACGTAGGAGACGGTCTCGGCGACGACGTCCTCGAAGACACCCTTGAGCGCGGACAGCTCCAGCACCTTCACGTCGTGCTGGGTGATCTCGCCGTAGACCTCGACGTCGAGGCGGACCGCGACCTCACCGGCGAGCGCGGTGAAGATCCGGCCGAGGCGCTCGGCCAGTGGCAGGCCCGGCTTGACGTCCTCGGCGATGACCCCGCCCTGGACGTTCACCGCGTCGGGGACCAGCTCGCCGGCGAGGGCCAGGCGGACCGACCGGGCGACCGCGATGCCCGCCTTCTCCTGGGCCTCGTCGGTGGAGGCACCGAGGTGCGGGGTGCAGACGACCTGGTCCAGCTCGAAGAGCGGGGAGTCGGTGCACGGCTCCTTCGTGTACACGTCGAGGCCGGCGCCGGCGACCCGGCCCTCCTTGAGCGCGGCGTACAGCGCCACCTCGTCGACGATGCCACCGCGTGCGGCGTTGACGATCCGCACCGACGCCTTGACCTTGCGCAGCGCCTCGTCGCCGATCAGACCGACCGTCTCGGGGGTCTTCGGCAGGTGCACGGTGATGAAGTCGGAGACTTCGAGCAGCTCGTCCAGCGAGAGCACCTTCACGCCCATCTGCGCGGCCCGGGCAGGCTGGACGTAGGGGTCGTACGCCACGACCTTCATGCCGAAGGCCGACATCCGCTGGGCGACCAGGGCGCCGATCCGGCCGAGGCCGACGACGCCGAGGGTCTTCTCGGCGAGCTCGACACCGGTGTACTTGCTGCGCTTCCACTCGCCGTTCTTCAGCGCCGAGTTGGCCTGCGGGATGTTGCGGGCGCTGGCGATCAGCAGACCGCAGGCCAGCTCGGCGGCGGTCACGATGTTGGAGGTCGGCGCGTTGACGACCATCACGCCAGCCTTGGTGGCGGCGGAGACGTCGACGTTGTCCAGGCCGACGCCGGCTCGTGCGACGACCTTCAGCTTCTTCGCCGCCGCGATGGCCTCGGCGTCGACCTTGGTGGCGGAACGGATCAGGATCGCGTCCACGTCGGCGATGGCCGGGAGCAGCTCGGCCCGGTCTGCTCCGTTCGTGTGCCGGATCTCGAAGTCCGGGCCCAGCGCGTCGACGGTGGCGGGCGACAGCTCTTCAGCGATGAGTACGACAGGTTTCGAGCTCACGTGAGTCCTCACATGTCCAATGCGGACGGCCGTCCCGACGGCCGCTGGCGGTGGAGGGGGCTACCGCGGAGACGCACGACGCTGTGGGCCTGACGCGTATGTAGTACGGCAGTGTAGTGGCGTGGTGGTGGTCGTCCTGCGCCTCTGCGGAAGGATCACCCGTCCGAGATTCGACGGGGTGGACAACGGGGCCGGAGCATCCGCTCCGGCCCCGTCACCTGCGGCTCAGGCCTCTTCGTTCACCCAGGACATCAGCTTGCGCAGCTGCTTGCCAGTGGTCTCCAGCAGGTGCTCGGAGTCCTGCTTCTTGTACTCGTTGTACTTCTTCAGACCGCCGTGGTACTCGTCCATCCAGTTACGGGCGAAGGTGCCGTCCTGGATCTCGGCGAGGATCTGCTTCATCTCGGCCTTGGTGGCGTCGGTGATGATCCGCGGGCCGGTGACGTAGTCGCCCCACTCGGCGGTCTCGGAGACCGACCAGCGCATCTTCTCCAGGCCGCCCTCGTACATCAGGTCGACGATGAGCTTCAGCTCGTGCAGGCACTCGAAGTAGGCGATCTCCGGCTGGTAACCGGCCTCGACCAGGGTCTCGAAACCGGCCTTGACCAGGGCGGAGGTACCACCGCAGAGGACGGCCTGCTCACCGAACAGGTCGGTCTCGGTCTCCTCGGTGAAGGTCGTCTTGATGACGCCGGCGCGGGTGCCGCCGATGCCCTTCGCGTACGACAGCGCCAGCGCGAAGCCGCCTCCGGTGGCGTCCTGCTCGACGGCCACGATGCAGGGCACGCCGCGGCCCTCCTCGTACTGTCGGCGCACCAGGTGGCCCGGGCCCTTCGGGGCGACCATGCAGACGTCGACGCCGGCCGGGGGCTTGATGAAGCCGTAGCGGATGTTCAGGCCGTGGCCGAAGAACAGCGCGTCGCCGTCGTTCAGGTGGGGGGCGATGGACTCCTCGTAGACCTGGGCCTGGATCGGGTCCGGCACCAGGATCATGATGACGTCGGCCTCGGCGGCGGCCTCGGCCGGGGTCACCACGCGCAGGCCCTGCTCCTCGGCCTTCGCCTTGGACTTGGAGCCCTCGTGCAGACCGACCCGCACGTCGACACCGGAGTCGCGCAGCGACAGGGCATGGGCGTGACCCTGGCTGCCGTAGCCGATGACCGCGACCTTGCGGCCCTGGATGATGGACAGGTCGGCGTCAGCGTCGTAGAACAGCTCGGCCACTTTGGGTTCTCTCCTTGGTGTACGGATGGTGCGTCCCACCGTATGACGGCGGGTGGAAGGGAAGTTGCGGGGTCTCGGCATACGGGCGCCCGACAGCCGTCGGCCGCCCGTGTCCAGCCTTACGCAGATCGGTCGAGTGCGCGCAGCGACCGGTCGGTGATCGAACGGGCACCACGGCCGATCGCGATCGTGCCGGACTGCACCAGCTCCTTGATGCCGAACGGCTCCAGCATCTTGAGCATGGCGGTCAGCTTCTCGCTGCTGCCGGTGGCCTCGACGGTGACGGCGTCCGGGGAGACGTCGACGGTCTTGGCGCGGAACAGCTGGACGATCTCGACGATCTGGGAGCGCGTCTCGTTGTCGGCGCGCACCTTCACCAGAACGAGTTCCCGCTGAACGGCGGAACCCGGCTCCAGTTCGACGATCTTGAGCACTTCGACCAGCTTGTTGAGCTGCTTGGTGACCTGCTCCAGCGGCAGGGCCTCGACACTCACCACGATGGTGATGCGGGAGATGTCGGGGTGCTCGGTGACACCGACGGCCAGTGAGTCGATGTTGAAGCCCCGCCGGGAGAACAGCGCGGCGATCCGGGCCAGGATGCCCGGCTTGTTCTCCACCAGAACGGAGAGCGTGTGCTTGGACATGGTCTGTTACGTCTCTCTCGCTCAGTCGTCTTCGTTGTCGCCGAAGTCGGGGCGGACGTCCCGGGCGGCCATGATCTCGTCGTTGGAGGTGCCGGCGGCGACCATCGGCCACACCATCGCGTCCTCGTGGACGACGAAGTCCACGACGACCGGCCGGTCGTTGATGGAGTTGGCCTCTTCGATGACCTTGTCCAGGTCGTCCGGGGACTCGCAGCGGATCGCGTAGCAGCCCATGGCCTCCGACAGCTTCACGAAGTCGGGGACCCGGGTGCCGCGGGCGTCCGGGTTGACGTCGTCGGGACCGGAGTGCAGCACGGTGTTGGAGTACCGCTGGTTGTAGAAGAGGGTCTGCCACTGACGGACCATCCCGAGGGCGCCGTTGTTGATGATGGCGACCTTGATCGGGATGTTGTTCAGGGCGCAGGTGGTCAGTTCCTGGTTGGTCATCTGGAAGCAGCCGTCGCCGTCGATCGCCCAGACGGTTTGCCCGGGCTGCCCGGCCTTGGCTCCCATGGCGGCGGGGACCGCGTAGCCCATGGTTCCGGCGCCGCCGGAGTTCAGCCAGGTGGCGGGCCTCTCGTACTGCACGTAGTGCGCGGCCCACATCTGGTGCTGGCCGACGCCCGCCGCGAAGATCGTGCCTTCCGGGGCGAGCTGCCCGATGCGCTCGATGACCTGCTGCGGCGAGAGCGAACCGTTGTCGGGCTGGTCGTAGCCCAGCGGGTAGGTCTCGCGCCAGCGGTTGAGATCCTTCCACCAGGCCGCGTACCGCGACCCTGCCGCCTCGCCCTGCTGGCCCTCGCTGTGCTCCTTCTGCACCGCCTGGATCAGGTCGGCGATGACCTCGCGGGCATCCCCGACGATCGGCACGTCGGCGGCGCGGTTCTTGCCGATCTCCGCGGGGTCGATGTCGGCGTGGACGATCTTGGCGTACGGGGCGAAGCTGTCCAGCTTGCCGGTGACGCGGTCGTCGAAACGGGCGCCGAGGGCGACGATCAGGTCGGCCTTCTGCAGCGCGGTGACGGCGGTGACCGCACCGTGCATGCCCGGCATTCCCACGTGCAGCGGGTGGCTGTCGGGGAATGCGCCGAGCGCCATCAGGGTGGTGGTGACGGGCGCTCCGGTGAGTTCGGCGAGGACCTTCAGCTCGGCGGTGGCGCCGGCCTTGATGACGCCGCCGCCGACGTAGAGGACGGGCCGCTTCGCGGAGGTGATCAGCTTGGCGGCCTCGCGGATCTGCTTGGCGTGCGGCTTGGTCACCGGACGGTAGCCCGGCAGGTCCATGACCGGGGGCCAGGAGAAGGTGGTCTTCGCCTGGAGGGCGTCCTTGGCGATGTCGACCAGGACCGGGCCTGGGCGGCCGGTGGAGGCGATGTGGAACGCCTGGGCGATGGTCCGCGGGATGTCCTCGGCCTTGGTGACCAGGAAGTTGTGCTTGGTGATCGGCATCGTGATGCCGACGATGTCCGCCTCCTGGAAGGCGTCCGTGCCGATCGAGGAGGACGCGACCTGCCCGGTGATCGCCACGAGCGGCACCGAGTCCATGTGCGCGTCCGCGATCGGCGTCACCAGGTTGGTGGCGCCCGGCCCCGAGGTGGCCATGCAGACGCCGACCTTCCCGGTGGCCTGCGCGTAGCCGGTGGCCGCGTGACCGGCGCCCTGCTCGTGCCGGCACAGGACGTGGCGCACCCGGGTGGAGTCCATCAGCGGGTCGTAGGCCGGCAGGATCGCGCCGCCGGGGATGCCGAATACCGTGTCAGCGCCGACCTCCTCAAGCGAGCGGATGAGGGACTTCGCACCCGAGACGTGCTCGACGGGGGCGGGCTGCTGTCCTCCGGAACGGGGGCGCGGCTGCGGATGGTGGGCCGCGGCGCTCTGCTCGGTCATCGGCATTCTCTTCTCGATGCTGAGGGTTTTTGCGAGGTTCGTACGGATTTCTGCCGCCGTACGTCTGGTGCTGGTGCAACAAAAAACCCCTCGTGCCGTAAGGCAAGCGAGGGGAGCGCGCCGGTGTGGTCGCTGGGGGTTCCGGATCCTTCTCCGGCAATTCCCAGCTCAGCCGACGCGCTGTCCAAGTACGAGAATTCGGGTGCGCATGGAACTGACCCTCCCTCTGACGCGCACCACGTGTCAAGTGGGTGGGACAGGAGTCTCATTATGTGAGCGAAGGGCACTGCCGCCTCCGAACACGGCGGTCACCCCGCCGGCGACCGCGGGCACACTACTGGTGTACACCCCCGCGCCCCTGTCCATGGTCCGTTCCCCGCTCGCGGCGCCCGCGAACGCCGGCTCGGCCGGTGCGTGCGGCACCGGATAGTGGCCGGATCCCAGGGCCCGGCGCAGCCGGTACTCGTCCACCGGACCGGAGAAGGCCATGCCCATCCCGTGCGTGCACCCCATCGCGCGCAGCGCCGTGACCTGCTCGGGCAGGTCCACGCCCTCGGCCACCGACTGGAGTCCGAGATCACCGGCGATCCGCAGCAACCCGCTGGTGATCTTGTGCAGCCGGGGCGACTCGACGAGCCCCTCGACCAGACTGCGGTCGAGCTTGAGCATGTCGACGGGGAGTCGGCGCAGTGCGGTGATCGCCGCGTAGCCGCTGCCGAAGCCGTCCAGCGCGATCCGGACGCCGTGCCGGCTGAGCACGGTCAGACGCCGCTCCAGCTCGTCGAGCGGAACCCTGGGGTCGGTGTCGGACAGCTCCAGGACCAGCGCCCCCGACGGCAGCCCGTGCCGGGTGAGCAGTGCCTCCACGGAGCCGAGCGGCGAGGACCGGTCGAGGAGCCGCCGGGAACACGTCCGGACGGCGACCGGCACCACGAGCCCGTTGGCGGCCCGCTCGGCGGCCTGTTCGACCGCCTCCTGGAGGATCCAGCGGTCCAGCTCCGAGGTCTTGTCGCTGTCCTCGGCGACCCGCAGGAACTCGGCAGGCGTGAACAGCACCCCCTGGGAGGAGCGCCAGCGCGCCTGCGCGGAGACCGAGGCGATGCGGCCGCTCTCCAGGCAGACCACGGGCTGGTGCAGCAGCGCGAACTCGCCGTCGTGCAGTGCGGCCCGCAGCCGGGTCGCCAGTTCCGCCTTGCGTACGACGTCCTGCTGCATCTGTGGCTTGTACAGCTCGACGCGGCCCTTTCCGGCCGACTTGGCGCGGTACATCGCCAGGTCGGCGTTGCGCAGCAACTCGCCCGCACCGAGGCCCGGTTCGGCGAAGGCGACACCGATGGACGCGTTGACACGGACATCGTTGCCGTCAATGGCGTACGGATGCGAGAGGGTCACCCTGAGGCGGTCGGCGAGCTCCAGGATGTGCCGCTCCCGGGCACTGCGGTCACGGGTGTGGTCTCCGACGATCAGCGCCGCGAACTCGTCGCCGCCCAGCCGGGAGGCGGTGTCGCCGTGGCGGACCGCGTCCTGGAGTCTGCGCGCGGCCTGGACGAGCAGTTCGTCGCCGGCCTGGTGCCCGATGGTGTCGTTGACCGCCTTGAACCCGTCCAGGTCGATGAAGAGCACCGCCGTGTTCCGCAGGGCGGGGCCCCGGTCGGAGGAGCGGCGGCCGGACAGCGCCTGCTGCACCCGCCGGGTGAACAGGGCGCGGTTGGGCAGGTCGGTGAGCGGGTCGTGCTCGGCGTTGTGCTGGAGCTGCGCCTGCAGCCGCACTCTCTCGGTCACGTCCCGGCTGTTGAAGATGAGACCGCCGTGGTGCCGGTTGACGGTGGACTCGACGTTGAGCCAGCCGCCGTCGCCGGACCGGAAACGGCACTCGATGCGGGTGGTGGACTCCTCCAGGGGGCTGCCGGCGAGGAAGCGGCGCACCTCGTGCACCACGCAGCCCAGGTCCTCCGGGTGGATGAGGTTGCCCAGTTCGGAGCCGACCAGCTCCTCGGCGGGCCGTCCGTAGACCCCGGCGGCGGCCGGGGAGACGTACCGGAGGATGCCGTTGGGCGCGGCGATCATGATGACGTCGCTGGAGCCCTGCACCAGGGAACGGAAGTGGTTCTCCTGATGCGCCAGTTCCTGGGTGAGGGTGATGTTGTCGAGCAGCATGATGCCCTGGCGCACGACGAGGGCGAGGACCACGCAGCCGGCGGTGATCAGGACGACGTGGTCCGGGCTGCGGCCGTTCAGCACGTTGTAGAGGATGCCCAGCGTGCACACGGCGGCGGCCAGGTAGGGGGTGAGCGCGGCCAGCGAGCCGGTCAGGGGACGGCCCGCCGAGTACCGGCCGTGCTCGCCACCCGGCACGGACGGCTGCCGGGGTGCCGTGGTCCGGCCGCCGGGCACGTGCTCGTGGACCACGCGCGTGTGCGCCTCGGGCTCCGCCGCATGCCGGGGCGGGGCCCAGGGGGCGTACGCCAGCAGCAGCGACCCGGCGAACCAGCCCGCGTCCAGCAGCTGGCCGGAGCGGTAACTGCTGTGCAGCAGCGGCGAGGTGAACAGAGCGTCGCACATCACGGTCAGGGCGAGCGCGCCGATCGCGGTGTTCACCGCGGTGCGGTTGCCGGGCGAGCGCCGGAAGTGCAGCGCGAGCACCATGCTGACCAGGGCGATGTCCAGCAGCGGGTAGGCCAGCGAGAGCGCGGTGTGCGCGACGCTGGGCCCGTCGAGCCGGGCGGCCTGGGCGAGCGCGAGGCTCCACGACAGGGTGAGCAGCGAGCCGCCGATCAGCCAGGCGTCCAGTGCCAGGCAGATCCAGCCGGCCTTGGTCATCGGCCGCTTGGCCAGGACCAGCAGACCGACGATGGCGGGCGGCGCGAAGCACAGGAAGAACAGGTCGGCGTAGCTGGGGCTTGGCACGGGCCGTTGGAGCACGACCTCGTACCATCCCCAGACCGCGTTGCCGAGGGCCGCCATCGCCGAGGAGAGGGCGAACAGCAGCCACGCGGGTCGAAAGCGGACCCGCGGGGAGCGGGCGTAGAAGAAGCACGACACGGCGGCGGTGCCGGCGGCCGCGGTCAGACCGAAGTCGCCCATGAACAGGGCGATCTGGTTCGAGCCCCAGTCGAACGCGGAACCGACGGCGTATCCCGCGCAGATCAGGGCCAGGACGAGTTGGCGGACCACGCCGGTCCCGCCGCCGGTGACCGGCGGCCGGGAGCGCGGCTTCCCCGCCGGAGGCTGCGCCCGCAGCGCTCCGGGGAGGGTGGTCGGCACGGGCGTCGGCGCTGTCACCGGACCCTCCCGGTCCGTGCCGCCCCCGCGTCCCTCGGGTCCCGGTGCGCCGGGTGGGCGTGCCTCCTGCGTGCGCTGTGCCTGCGGTGGTGGTGATGGCTGGTGTGGTGGCCGCGTCTGCGCGCAGCTGTGTGCCAGGGTCGCCGGCGGCGGCTCCGCCGCGTCGGATCGTTCGTCCATAGGCCGTGCATCGCCCGTCGCCCCCTCACAAATCTGAAATGTCCATCCCCGGCCGCCGAACGGTGCGCGGCGCAGCCCCTGTCGGGACGATACACCAGTCTCGTCACTCAGGGACATAGCTTCTCTACGCTCCGTGACGACCAGCGGCTACGCGCGTACGCACCGCGCCCGGAAGGTCGCGGACCGTACCGGAAGCGGATTGCACGCGTGTTGCTGTGACGGTCAGTTGCCGGTGGATCCCGTCGTAAGGATCACGTTCCGCAACGGCTCCCGGTTCACGAAACGCTTCAACTGGTCGGTGACGACGCGCTTCGCGCGCGGCAGGAAGGCCGAGGTGGGGCCGCCGACATGAGGGCTGATCAGCACGCCGCGCGCCTGCCACAGGGGATGTCCGGCCGGCAGCGGCTCGGGATCGGTGACGTCCAGTGCGGCGGTGAGGCGGCCGCTCTCCAGTTCGGCGAGGAGCGCGCTGGTGTCCACGACGGCCCCGCGCGCGATGTTCACGAGCAGTGCGCCGTCCTTCATCCGCGCGAGGAACTCCGCGTTGACCAGGCCACGCGTGGTGTCCGTGAGGGGCGTGGCGAGGATGACGACATCGGCTTCCGGAAGCAGACGCGGCAGTTCGGTGAGCGGATGCACGGGCCCGCGCGCCGAGGCGCGCCCGGAGCGCGCGACGCGCGCCACCCGCGCAACCTCGAAGGGCACGAGCCGGTCCTCGATGGCCGAGCCGATGGCACCGTACCCGACGATGAGGACGTTCTTGTCGGCGAGGGCGGGGTGGAAGCCGCCCTCCCAGTGCCCCCGGTCCTGGGCACGCACGAACCCCGGGATCCCGCGCAGGGAGGCCAGGGTCAGGGTCAGCGCGAGCTCGGCGGTGCTCGCCTCGTGCACGCCGCGCGCGTTGCACAGCGGCACGCCGGGGACGATGAGGTCGAGGGCCGCGATCATGTCGTCGACACCGGCGGTGAGGGTCTGGACGAGGCGCAGGTTCCGCATCCCCGGCAGCGGCCGTGCCCGCACCTCCTGCGGCTTCATGTAGGGGACGACATACACGGCGCAGTCGGCAGGATCACCGGGAAAGTCCTGGTCCCCGTCCCAGAAGAGGTAATTGAGCCCCTCGGGGAGCTCCTGGAACTCCTTCGGCGGGATGGGCAGCCATGCGTCTTGGGTCATGCCAGGAGGCTATGTCAGGCACGTGGGGGCGCAGAGGTTAGGTTGGGGGCTCTAGAAGGAGGTTCACGGGCTGGTGGAGCGCAGGACGATCGGCGCGGGGGCGCTCGCGGTGGGGGCCGTCGGACTCGGGTGCATGCCGATGAGCTGGGCCTACAGCGGGTCACGGCAGCGCGGTGACGAATCGGTGCGGGCGGTGCACCGGGCACTGGACCTGGGCATGACGCTGCTGGACACCGCGGACATGTACGGCCCGTTCACCAATGAGCTGCTGCTGGGGCGGGTGCTCAGGCAGCGGCGGGCCGAGGCCTTCGTGTCGACCAAGGTGGGCCTGCTGGTCGGCGACCAGCACATCGTTGCGAACGGCCGGCCCGGCTATGTGCGGCGCGCCTGCGACGCGTCCCTGCGGCGGCTCCAGACCGACGTCATCGACCTCTACCAGCTGCACCGCGCCGATCCCGAGGTCCCCGTGGAGGAGACCTGGGGCGCGATGGCGGAGCTGGTGCGGGTGGGGAAGGTGCGCGCGCTGGGGCTGTGCGCCCTGGGGGCGCGCGGGGGGCGTAGGTCCGGCGCTCGGTTGCACGACGCGACCCTGCGCCAGTTGCAGCGGGTGCAGCAGGTGTTCCCGGTGAGCGCGGTGCAGGCGGAGCTGTCGGTGTGGTCGCCGGAGGCGCTGGAGTCGCTGCTGCCGTGGTGCGAGGCCCGGGGCGTGGGTTTCCTCGCGGCGATGCCGCTGGGCAACGGCTTCCTCACCGGCACGCTCACGCCCGGTGAGGGCTTCGAACCGGACGACGTGCGGGCCCGGCACCCTCGCTTCACGGCGGAGATGATGGCGGCCAACCAGCCGATCGTGGCGGGGCTGCGGCGGGTCGCCCGGCGGCACGGGGACGAGGTCACCGCGGCTCAGGTGGCGCTGGCGTGGGTTCTCTCCCGGGGGCGGCACGTGGTTTCGGTGCCGGGGGCGAAACAGTGCCGGTGGGCGACGGAGAACGCCGGGGCGGCGGCCATACGGCTGACCACGGCGGACCTCGCCGAGCTGGCTTCACTGCCCGCCGCGCAGGGGTCGTGGGACTAGCGGGCAATTGCCGTGATCCGCCCCGTGGTTCGGTGCGGCACCGGGGTGGCTGCTCGCGCCCGCGCGGCGGAGCCGCATATCGGCCAAGTCCCGCGCCCCCGCGGGGCGCTGCACTAACGTCGGCGAAGAGGAGCCGTCGAAAGGACCATGATCGTGCAACGTCACGTTGTGCCCGCGCTGTCGGCCGCCGCCGGGCTCCTGCTCGCGACAGGTTGCTCGTCCGGCGGCGGGGGTGGTGATCTGCCCGCGCCGTCCTGGGCCGGGAGTACCTCCGCGAGCGCCTCCGCGTCCGCCGAGGCGGGCGGGTCGGCCGCGCCGGCCAAGGGGTCGGTGAAGGTACTGCGCACGGTCGCCGAGGGGCTGAAGTCGCCCTGGGGGCTCGCGTCGCTGCCGGACGGGTCCGGGCTGCTCGTCTCCGACCGTGACGACGGGACGATCAGCAGGGTCGACGAGAAGACCGGGAAGAAGACCGAGCTGGGCACCGTCTCCGGGGTTTCCGCGGCCGGGGAGGGCGGTCTGCTGGGCATCGCCCTCTCCCCCGGCTTCGCCTCGGACCACATGATCTACGCGTACTTCACGTCGGCCTCCGACAACCGCATCGTGCGCCTGCTCTGGGACGGGGGCAAGCCCGCCGGGGAGCAGCTGGGCGCCCCGGACACGATCTTCAAGGGCATCCCCAAGGGGTTCATCCACAACGGCGGGCGGATCGCCTTCGGCCCGGACGGCATGCTCTACGCCGGCACCGGCGAGAGCGGGCAGCGGGGCCTCGCCCAGGACAAGGACTCCCTCGGCGGCAAGATCCTTCGGCTCACCCCGGAGGGCGACCCGGCACCCGGCAACCCGTTCCCCGGCTCCCCGGTCTACACCTACGGCCACCGCAATGTGCAGGGCCTGGCCTGGGACGGCCATCAGCGGCTCTTCGCCTCCGAGTTCGGCCAGGACACCTGGGACGAGCTGAACGCCGTCAAGCCCGGCGGCGACTACGGCTGGCCGGACGCGGAGGGCCGGTCCTCCGACGCCGAGTACGTGAACCCGATCGCCCAGTGGCACACCGACGACGCCTCCCCCAGTGGCATCGCCTATGTCCACGGCGTGATCTGGATGGCCGGGCTCAAGGGCCAGAGGCTGTGGCGCATCCCGCTGAAGGGCACCGTCGCGGGCGCCGAACCGCAGGCCTTCCTCAAGGGCGAGTACGGCCGGCTGCGCACGGTCGTGGCGGCGGGCGGCGACAAGGTGTGGCTGGTGACCAGCAACACCGACGGGCGGGGCCGGCCGAAACCGGGTGACGACCGGATCCTGGAACTTCAGGTGCGCTGACCCGCGGTGGCCGTGCGGTCCGTGCGGCCGGTGCGTTCGGGCGGGAACAGCTTTAGCCGGTGGGCCACCGCCGCGGCCTCTCCCCGCCCCGAGACGCCGAGCTTGCCCAGGATGTTGGAGACGTGGACGCTGGCCGTCTTCGGGGAGATGAAGAGCTCCTCGGCTATCTGACGGTTGGTGCGGCCCGCCGAGACCAGTCGCAGGACGTCCCGCTCCCGGTTGGTCAGGCCGAGGCTCTCCGCCGGGTCCAGGGCCCGGCGCGGGGTGCCGGTGGTGAGGCTGAGGCGGGCGCGCTGGGCGAGCAGGGCGACCGCGTCGGCGAGCGGACGGGCGCCCAGGTGGCCGGCCACCGCCCCGGCCAGCCTGAGCAGTTCCGTCGCGCGGTCGCGTCCGTCCTCGCCCGGCGCCTCTTCGAGCAGGACCTGGGCGAGCCGGCGGCGGACCCGGGCGAGGTCGTAGGGGCGGTCCAGGCGCTCGAAGTCGGTGACCACGTCCGACCAGAGCGCGGCGGTGTCGGTGCCCCGGGCCCGGTGCAGTTCGGCGCGGATCCAGCGTTCGTAGGCCTGCCAGAGCGGGGCCCCGGTGGTGAGCTTGCGGACGGCCTCGGTCAGCCGGTCGAGGAACTCGGCGCGGCCGTCGGCGGCCGCTGGCAGGGCGCGGGCGTCGGCCTCGGCAGCGGCGGCGGCCAGCAGCAGGGGCCAGCCGTAGCGCTGGGTGCCGGGCGGGATGCCGAGTCCCAGGGCGCGGTCCAGCTCGGCGCGGGCGTCGAGGAGCCGGCCCTCCTCGGCGGCGACGCCGACGGCGATCCGGGCGACCGGCAGCAGCGCCTGGGGCATCGGGTCGTGGGTGCCGTAGTGCTCGTGGGCGATGGCCAGTTGACGGGCGGCCTCGCCGGCGTCCCCCCGGGCGAGGGCGATGTGGGCGAGCCGCAGGGCGCCGGCGCCGCGGGGTTTGGCGCTGGCCGCGGAGCCGAGGGCGCCCGCCGCGGCTTCGGCGGCCTCGTCCCACTGGCCGAGCGCGTACAGCGAGTCGGAGAGATTGCCCCAGATCCACACCTCGGAGTCCAGCAGGCCGTATCTGCGGGCGAAGACGAGGCCCTCCCGCAGGATGGGCACCGCCTCCCCGCTGCGGCCGACCGAGTCCAGCTCGGAGGGCAGGTTCACATAGGCGCGGCCCGCGACGCCGGTCAGACCCTCCCGGAGGGCGGCCTCCTTGACCCGGCGCAGCTCCGCCATCCCGTTCCCGACGTCTCCCGCGTCGACCATGAGGCAGCCCAGGGTGATGCGGGCGTTGAGCTCGATCTCCCGGGCGCCCACCATCCGCGCGTACTCCACGGCCCGTTCGGCGGCGGCGAAGGCCTCGGGGCCGGGTTCGTGGAGCATGCACCAGTTGGCGACGGTGGCCAGCACATCGGCGTGCACCTCCGAGGGCGGCAGGCCGCGCACCAGTTCCTGGGCGGTGCCCAGTTCCTGCCAGCCGTCGCCCCGGGCCAGGTCCTGGACCAGCCGGGAGCGCTGCACCCAGAACCAGGCCGCGCGCAGGTTGTCCCCCTCGTCCTCGATGATCCGCAACGCCCTCTTGGTGATCTTCAGGGCGCGTTCGCGTTCTCCGCAGAAGCGGCCCGCGACCGCCGCCTCCGCCATCAGGTCGAGATAGCGCAGCGGTGCGGTGGCCGGATCGCAGCCGCAGGGAGGATAGACGCCGGTGTAGTCGACGGGCCGCAGCGCGCCGCGGATCTCCTCGGGGGCCGAGTCCCACAGCTCCATGGCCCGCTCCAGGAGGCGCAGTTGCTCGCTGTAGGCGTGCCGGCGACGGGCCACGACGGAGGCGTCCAGGACGGCGGGCAGGGCCTTGGCCGGGTCGTGGGCCTGGTACCAGTAGCTGGCCAGCCGGGTCACGCGCGCATCGGACGGCGCCAGGGCCGGGTCGCGCTCCAGGGCCTCGGCGTAGCGCCGGTTGAGCCGGGAGCGTTCGCCGGGGAGCAGGTCGTCGGCGACGGCCTCGCGGACCAGGGAGTGCCGGAAGCGGTAGCCGTCGCCGCCCGGCGTGGCGGTGAGGATGTTGGCGCCGACGGCGGCCCGCAGTGCCTCGATGAGGTCGTCCTCGGCGAGCTGGGCGACGGCGGCGAGGAGCGGGTACTCGACGGTGGAGCCGCCCTCGGCGACGATCCGGGCGACCCGCTGGGCGCTCTCGGACAGCGCCTCGACCCGTACGAGCAGCAGGTCGCGCAGGGAGTCGGTGAGCCCGGTGCAGCAGCCCTCGGCCCAGGCGACCGCGAGTTCCTCGACGAAGAAGGCGTTGCCGTCGGAACGCTCGAAGATCTCGTCGACCTGCACGGGGTCGGGTTCGGCGGCGAGGATGCCGGCCATCTGGCGGCCGACCTCCTCCCGGGTGAACCGGGCGAGTTCGATCCGGCGGACGGTGCGCAGCCGGTCCAGTTCGGCGAGCAGGGGGCGCAGCGGGTGGCGGCGGTGGATGTCGTCGGAGCGGTAGGTGGCGAGGACGACGAGCCGGCCGGTGCGCAGGGTGCGCAGCAGATAGGAGAGGAGGTGGCGGGTGGAGGCGTCGGCCCAGTGCAGGTCCTCCAGGGCGACGACGACCGTGCGCTCGGCGGCGACCCGTTCCAGCAGCCGTGCGGTGAGCTCGAAGAGGCGTGCCATGCCCTCCTCGTCGTGACGGCCGGCCGGGGCCTCGCCGAACTCCGGCAGCAGCCGGGCCAGTTCGTCCTCCTGTCCGGCGGCGGCCGCGGCCAGTTCGTCGGGCAGCGCGGCCCGCAGCGCGCGCAGCGCGGTGGAGAAGGGGGCGAACGGCAGTCCGTCGGCGCCGATCTCCACACAGCCGCCGAGCGCGACGACCGCGCCCCGGCGGCAGGCGGCCGCGGCGAACTCCTCGACCAGCCGGGTCTTGCCGACCCCGGCCTCACCGCCGAGCAGCAGCGCCTGCGGCTCGGCGGCCTCGGCACGGGCCAGCGCGTCGTTCAGCGTCCCCAGCTCGTCGCTGCGGCCTACGAACACGGGACTCACGGACCTGGTTTCCACGGGCCAGAGCATCGCATGCGGCTCGGAGCGGACGGCAGCGGTTTTCCACAGCACCGGTGCGCTTGTCGTACGGCCTGACGGGGGGCCGTCCGGCAGCGCTCCGCCCGGCGGTCCTCCCGCGGACCGGTGGCCGACCCCCGTACGGCCACCGGTCCCCGTGTCCTCGGCCGGGCGGCGGGCGCCGCCCGGCTCCCCGGTCACACCGTGCCCGGCAGCCGGCGCCGGCCGCTGCGGCCGGTATGGATTTCCTCCGGTACGGCGGCCTGGCGGGCCGCCTGCTCGCGGCGGGCGGCCCGGCGGGCGCGGAGGGCCTCGCGGACCAGGCGGGCGTCGGCGGCCCTGCGGTGCAGTTCGGCGGTACGGATCTCGTGGAGTTCGAACTCGAACATGGCGGTTTCCCTGCTGAGAGACGGTGGTCGGGCTTCGCTTCCCGCGATGCCTCCACCTTCGTCTCCCCGGGGGGTGCGCCACATCGGGAGAGTTCCGCATCTTCGGGCGGCCGCCGGAGCCCGGAGGCGCATAAGGGGCCTCAGGTCGTCCGCAAGGTACTTGCGGACGACCTGAGGCCCCTTACGACCTGGACGTTCTCAGCTGGTCGAGGGCAGTCCGAGGAGCGCGTCGGAGTACTTGAGGACGGCCAGCAGCAGGCCGATGACACCGAGCGCGACACCAGCCCAGGCGACCGACTTGATCCACGGTGCCTGCGGCCTGCCGGGGACACCGAAGGCGGGCCGGGCGATCACCACGACGCCGGTGATCAGTGCCACCAGCGCGAACGCGCCGGCCCACAGCGCTGTGGTCTGCCAGGCGTCGCCGTAGACCTCCTTGACCTGCGTGGCGACGCTCGCGCTCGACGAGGTCTGGAGCTGGCCGATGAGGGTCTCGCGGGCGGCGGCCACGGTACCGATCCAGCCACCGGTGAGGGAGACCAGACCGAGCACGACGGAGACGACGGCGGCGGCACCCTGGCCGACCCCGGTCGGGCCCTCGGCCTCGGCCAGGTCCGCCGCGAGGTCGGCGTCGTCCTCCAGGTCCTCCGCGTCGAGGTCGGTGTCCGTGCCGTCGGCGGTCTCGGCCTCCGGCTCGGTCCCCGCCTCCGCGGCCTCGTCGGCGCTCTTGGTGACGTTCACCTTCTCCTCGTCGGTCGTGGCTTCGGCGCCGGTCTCGGCACCGGTCTCGTCAGCTGTCTTGGTTCCCATGTCCGGCACCGTACGGATCCTGTCTGAGAGGCGTCTTAATGATCGTTCTCTACGGCACGCGCGCGTGCTTCACGCCATTCCGGGGCGAGGATCGACCACACCTCCAGGTCGTGCCGTAGGCCACCATAGGGGTGGGCCTGACGGCGTACGCCGTCGCGGGTCATCCCCAGCCGCCGGGCCACGTTCAGGCTGGCCTCGTTGCCCGAGGCGGCGACCCACTCGATCCGGTGGATGCCGCGCTGCTCGACCGCGAAGTCGAGCAGTACCCGCATCGCGCGCGTGACGAGTCCGCGCCCGGTGCCGGCCGGCTCCAGCCAGCAGCCGACCTCGGTGTTCCCCTGCTCGGCGTCGAAGTTCAGGAAGAGCACCCCGCCGACGAGCGTGTCCCCCGCCCACAGGCCGTGCAGGGAGCCCGTGCCGGCGGCGCGCATGTCGGCGTACCGCTGGAGCAGGGCCCGCGCGGAGGGTACGTCCGTCTCCCTGGTGCCGAAGGGGATGAACCGCCCGATGAACTCCCGCCCGCGTTCCAGGTGGGCCAGGAATTCCTCGGCGTGCCAGGGCTCCAGTGGGCGCAGTTCGGCGCCGTCGTCACCCAGGGATATCGCGTACATCGTGCTTCTCCAGTTCCACCGCGTCCTCGGCCGGCACGCCGAGCCTCTCATGTGCGGCTCGGGGCCCGGGCGGCGCGATCCCGGTCCGGGCCGGGACCCTCAGTCGAACTGGTCCCCGAGCGCCATGACCATGACGCCCAGGATCATCAGCCACAGGGCCCTGCGGGTACGGCCGCGGGCCCCGAGCGCCCCCGCGCCGACACACACCGCGGAGCCCACGGCATAGGCGGCCGGCACCAGTGCGGGCACGCCGCCGCCCAGTCGCATCAGGGAGGCGGTCAGACCCATCAGGGTCAGCAGCGCGCCGGTCACGGTGGCGGTCCAGCGGGCCCGGCGGACATCCTCGCAGGGATCCTCGACGCCGTCAAGATCCTCGTCGTCCGCGGCCGCCGCCACCTCGGCCGTCTCCGGTTCGGTGTCGGATTGCGGGTGTGCGGTCATGGCGGGCGAGCGTAGTACCTGTCCCTGAGGAAATCTGCTGCGGATGATGCCGGCAACTGCTAGCTTCCGCTGGTCAGCCTTGGCCGGCCCCTCGCCGACGACCGAAGCGGGTGCATTGTGTGACGGTCCGAATGAGCTCCTGCGCATCGCCTTCCACTACGAAGATCACAAGGAGCCCGTTCACCCATGTCCGACACAAGGACCGGGGGCGACCGCCTCGCTGACCGCCTGGCCCACCCCCGTTACCCGCTCAGCAACACCTACGACCCCCGCTGGGTGGTCGACAACCAGATGGGCCCGCACGCCCTGTGGCTGCTGGAATGGCTGGCCCCCGCCCTCGGCCTGGACGCCCTGCGCCCCTGCGCGCGCGTGCTCGACCTCGGCTGCGGCCGGGCGATGACGTCGGTCTTCCTGGCCCGGGAGTTCCACGCCCAGGTCACCGCGGCCGACCTCTGGATCGAGGCCGACGACAATGCCCGGCGCATCGCCGAGGCCGGGTTCGCCGACCGGGTGCAGCCCGTGCACACGGAGGCGCACGACCTGCCCTTCGCCGAGGGCGGCTTCGACGCGATCGTGAGCATCGACGCCTACCAGTACTTCGGCACCGACGACCTCTACCTCCCCACCCTGGCCCGCCTGTTGCGGCCCGGTGGCCGGATCGGTGTGGTCGTGCCGGCGCTCCGTGAGGAGTGCGCGGGAGCCGAGCCGCCGGAGCACCTCAAGCCCTGGTGGGAACCCGACTACTGGTGCTTCCACTCGGCCGGGTGGTGGCGCCGGCACTGGACGCGCAGCGGCGCCGTCGAGGTCGAGGCCGCCGACTGGCAGCCGGACGGCTGGCGGGACTGGCTGCTGTGGTGCGAGATCGTCGCCGAGGAGAGCCCGGAGGAGTTCCACCGCACGATGGCCCGCCGGGTCGCGGAGATGGTGCGCGCCGACGAGGGCCGGGCCCTCGGATTCGTCCGCGTGGTCGGGCGCCGCAGATAGCCGTACGGCCCCGGGGGCGATGCCTCCGGGGCCGTACCGCGTGCTTGCCGCTCAGCCTTCGCTGACGCCCAGCCGCTCCAGGATCAGCTCCTTGACGCGGGCCGCGTCGGCCTGGCCGCGCGTCGCCTTCATGACCGCACCGACCAGGGCGCCGGCCGCGGCCACCTTGCCACCGCGGATCTTGTCGGCGATGCCCGGGTTGCCGGCGATGGCCTCGTCGACCGCCGTGCCGAGCGCCGAGTCGTCGGAGACGACCTTCAGCCCGCGCTTGTCGACGACCTCGTCCGGGGTGCCCTCGCCCGCGAGGACGCCCTCGATGACCTGACGGGCCAGCTTGTCGTTCAGGTCACCGGAGGTGACCAGCGCGGTCACCCGGGCGACCTGCTCCGGGGTGATCGCCAGCTCGTCCAGCGCCTTGCCCGACTCGTTGGCGCTGCGCGCGAGTTCGCCCATCCACCACTTGCGGGCGGAGGCCGCGTCGGAGCCGGCGTCGATGGTGGCGACGATCGGGTCCAGCGCGGCGGCGTTGATGATGGCCTGCATCTCGACCGCGGAGATGCCCCACTCGGCGAGCAGCCGGCTGCGGCGGGCCAGCGGCATCTCCGGCAGCGCGGCGCGGATCTCCTCGACCCACGCGCGCGAGGGGGCGACGGGGACCAGGTCCGGCTCGGGGAAGTACCGGTAGTCCTCGGCCTCCTCCTTCACCCGGCCCGAGGTCGTGGAACCGGTGTCCTCGTGGAAGTGCCGGGTCTCCTGGACGATCGTGCCGCCGGAGGACAGCACGGCCGCGTGCCGCATGATCTCGAAGCGGGCCGCGCGCTCCACGGACCGCAGCGAGTTCACGTTCTTCGTCTCGGAACGGGTGCCGAACTTCTCGGTGCCGTTCGGGCGCAGCGACAGGTTCACGTCGCAGCGCATCTGGCCCATCTCCATCCGGGCCTCCGAGACGCCGAGCGCCTTGATGACCTCGCGCAGCTCACGGACGTACGCGCGCGCGACCTCGGGAGCACGCTCGCCCGCGCCCTCGATCGGCTTGGTGACGATCTCGATGAGCGGGATGCCGGCCCGGTTGTAGTCGAGCAGCGAGTGCGAGGCGCCGTGGATACGGCCGGTCGCGCCGCCCACGTGGGTGGACTTGCCGGTGTCCTCCTCCATGTGGGCGCGCTCGATCTGCACCCGGAAGGTCTCGCCGTCCTCCAGCTGGACGTCCAGGTAGCCGTCGAAGGCGATCGGCTCGTCGTACTGGGAGGTCTGGAAGTTCTTCGGCATGTCCGGATAGAAGTAGTTCTTCCGGGCGAAGCGGCACCACTCGGCGATCTCGCAGTTCAGCGCGAGACCGATCTTGATGGCCGACTCGATGCCGATCGCGTTGACGACCGGGAGCGCGCCGGGCATGCCGAGGCAGGTCGGGCAGGTCTGCGAGTTGGGCTCGGCGCCCAGCTCGGTCGAACACCCGCAGAACATCTTGGTCTTGGTGCCGAGTTCGACATGGACCTCAAGGCCCATGACGGGGTCGTACGACGCCAGCGCGTCCTCGTACGACACCAGGTCGGTCGTGGTGGTCACGGTGAAACTTCCCTCTCAGCCCAGCAGGACGTCGTCGTCGCCCAGCCGCTTCAGCTCGCGGTACAGCAGGGCGAAACCGGTGACGATCGCGACGGCGGACACGGTGGCATCGACCAGCCGGAGCGTGTCGTGCTCGGCGCGGGCCTTCTTGATCTGCTTGGCGACACCGACCGCGCCGAACACGGTGGTGGCCATCGACAGGTACGTACCGGACTTCGACTTCTTGAAGCCCTTGGCCTTGGACAGTGCGTTGCTCACAGCGACGGTGCCTCCTCAAGGAGCGGGTGCCCCCACCTTTCCACGAAGGCGGCCTCGACAGCGGCTCCGACCTTGTAAAGGCGGTCGTCCTTCAGCGCCGGCGCGATGATCTGCAGGCCCACCGGGAGGTTGTCCTCCGGGGCGAGACCGCAGGGCAGCGACATGGCCGCGTTGCCCGCCAGGTTGGTCGGGATGGTGCACAGGTCGGCCAGGTACATCGCCATCGGGTCGTCGGCGCGCTCGCCGATCGCGAAGGCGGTGGTCGGCGTGGTGGGCGACACGATCACGTCCACCTGCTCGAAGGCCTTCTCGAAGTCACGCGTGATGAGCGTGCGGACCTTCTGCGCGGAGCCGTAGTACGCGTCGTAGTAGCCGCTGCTCAGCGCGTAGGTGCCGAGCATGATGCGGCGCTTGACCTCGGCGCCGAAGCCCGCCTCACGGGTGAGGGAGGTGACCTCCTCGGCGGAGTGCGTGCCGTCGTCGCCGGTCCGCAGGCCGTAGCGCAGGCCGTCGAAGCGGGCGAGGTTGGAGGAGCACTCGGAGGGCGCGATCAGGTAGTACGCGGAGAGCGCCAGGTCGAAGGACGGGCAGTCCAGCTCGACGATCTCGGCGCCCAGCTCCTTCAGCAGCTCGACCGACTCGTCGAAACGCTGGATGACGCCGGGCTGGTAGCCCTCGCCGCGGAACTGCTTGACGACCCCGACGCGCATGCCCTGGACGCTGCCGTTGCGGGCGGCCTCGACGACCGGCGGGACGGGCGCGTCGATGGACGTGGAGTCCATCGGGTCGTGCCCGGCGATGACCTCGTGCAGGAGGGCCGCGTCCAGCACGGTACGGGCGCACGGGCCGCCCTGGTCCAGCGAGCTGGAGAAGGCGACCATGCCGTACCGCGAGACCGCGCCGTACGTCGGCTTCACGCCGACCGTGCCGGTCACGGAGGCCGGCTGCCGGATGGAGCCGCCGGTGTCGGTACCGATGGCCAGCGGGGCCATGTGCGCGGCCAGCGCGGCGGAGGAGCCGCCGCCGGAACCGCCGGGGATCTTGGTGAGGTCCCAGGGGTTGCCGGTCGGCCCGTAGGCGCTGTTCTCGGTGGAGGATCCCATGGCGAACTCGTCCATGTTGGTCTTGCCGAGAATGATCACGTCGGCGGCCTTCAGCCGCTTGGTGAGGGTGGCGTCGTACGGCGGGATCCAGCCTTCGAGGATCTTCGAGCCGACGGTGGTCGGCACGCCCTCGGTGGTGAAGATGTCCTTGAGCGCGAGCGGGACGCCGGCCAGCGGGCCGAGCTTCTCGCCGCGGGCCTTCTTCTCGTCGACGGCACGCGCCTGGGCGAGCGCGCCCTCTCGGTCGACGTGCAGGAAGGCGTGCACCTTCTCGTCGACCGCGTCGATCCGGGCGAGGTGGGCCTCGGTGACCTCGACGGCCGTGAGCTCGCCCGAGGCGATCTTCGCGGCGGTCTCGGCGGCGGTGAGCCTGATGATGTCCGTCATGACTGTCTAGTCCTCCCCCAGGATCTGCGGCACCTTGAAACGCTGCTGCTCCTGGGCCGGGGCGCCGGAGAGCGCCTGGGCGGGGGTGAGCGAGGGACGGACCTCGTCCGCGCGCATGACGTTCGTCAGCGGCAGCGGGTGGGAGGTCGGCGGTACGTCTTGGTCGGCGACCTCGCTGACGCGGGCGACCGCGCCGATGATGTCGTCGAGCTGTCCCGCGAAGTGGTCGAGTTCTTCGGGCTTCAGCTCCAGACGCGCCAGCCGGGCGAGGTGGGCGACCTCCTCGCGCGTGATGCCAGGCATGCAGCGATCCTCTGGGGTGAGTGTGTGTGGTTTGGAGCCAATCCTATGGGTCGCGGCCCGGTGACCGTGAAACGGTTTCCCCCGGGCCGCGGCCTCGGCACCCGCCCGCCTCAGTGACGCTTCTCCCAGGCGGTGCTCCGCAGGAAGTGGTTGTCGTACCGCTCCTGCACCTCTAGCAGGCTCTCCAGGGTGGCCTCGCCCAGGCGCAGGCGCTGGAGGTGGCGGAAGTACTCGAAGCGCTCCACGCCCGGCGTGATGACGATCAGGATGTCCGCGGTAGTGCCGGGGGCGGCGGCGAAGGCGTGCGGCGCGCCGGGCGGGATCACGACGAGGTCGCCGCGGTCGGCGGTGACGACGTCGTCCCCGGAGAGCAGTTCGGCGGCGCCGTCGAGCAGGTAGAACATCTCGGCGGAGTTGCGGTGCAGATGCGGCACGGCGCCGGCGGCGCCCTCCCCCAGCGTGACGCGCACGGTGGACAGCGCGCCGCCGGTCGCACTGCTGTCGGCGAGCAGCCGGACCCGGGCCGGATCACCGCCGACCACCTCGGCGCCGGCCTCCCGTACGATCACGGACTCATCGAACTTCGGTACGAACAACGACATTTCCGAACCCCCTGTCGACAGACGAGTCGTTCACACGAGGAACAGCAGGACGGCACTGATCAGAACGACGATCGCGGTGGCGAAGTGGATCCCGTACGCGACCGCCTTCGTGCCGCCGTGACGCAGCACTATCAGCGTGTCGAACAGCGGCACGATCGCCACACACAGCATGAACCAGGCCTCGGCGCGGGCACCGGCGAACGCGAGCAGCGCGAGGCCGATGACGCCGAAGGAGCCGTCCCTGAGGCCCTTGATCGCGAGGTAGGCGGAGGCGTCACCCGCCGGGTCGGCGGGGACGCCGTACCCGACGGCGGCCGGCCCCGGGCGGAACAGGAACCGGGCGCCGATGAAGAGGATGAACAGGTCGAGTACGGCGGCGAGTGCGTAGGCGGTGACGGTCATGACGGCCCCCTGAGTGGTTTCTAGCGACGCTAGGACTGAAAGCGACGCTATCAGAGCATCGACAGATTGGCTAGCGTCGCTAGAATATCTGGCATGCCGATGCGGACGCGCCGGGAGCGCGAGCGGGCGGAGCGGGAGCGGCTGATCGTCACGACCGCGCGGGAACTCGCGGAGGCGGAGGGCTGGGGCGCGGTGACGACCCGGCGCCTGGCCGCCGAGATCGAGTACAGCCAGCCGGTCCTCTACAGCCACTTCGAGGGCAAGGACGCGATCATGGCCGCGGTGGCGGTGCAGGGCTTCGCGGAGATGGCGGCGGAGCTGCGGACGGCACGGCAGGGCGCGAAGGGCGCGCGGGACTCTCTGGCGGCGGTGGCGCAGGCGTACACGGCGTTCGGCCGACGGCGTCCCGCGCTCTACGACGGGATGTTCGCGCACCGGGTGGACCTGCCGTTCGCGACACCCCAGGCACCGCCGGCCCTGGGGGAGGCATGGGGCGAGCTGCGCCGGGCGATCGAGCCGATCGCCGTGGCCGACGACGACCCCGGCCTCCTGACCGAGACGTTCTGGGCCTGCCTGCACGGCCTGGTGACCCTGATGCGCAGCGACCGCCTCCCGGAGGCCGCCCACGACAGGAGACTGGCCCTGCTCGTCGGCCACTTCTCAACCCCGTAGGTGAGCACGCCCCGTCAGGGGCGCTGGGGGTGGCCCCGCCCGGAGGGTGAGGGAGGAACCGCGCGACCAGCCCCCGCGGCCCGCGGGCCGCCGAGGGCCCCCGCCGGCCTCACTCGGCCGCCGGCAACGCGGCCCGCGGCCGCTGCCACCCTCGCGATCCCCGCGCCAGCAGCCACGCGGTCGCCTCCTGCGGCGGCATCGCCGCGGCGACCAGCCACCCCTGGACCGCGTCACACCCGAGGTCCCGCAGCCGCTCCCACGTCTCGTCGTCCTCCACGCCCTCCGCGACCACCAGCAGCCCCAGCGAATGCGCGAGGTCGACCGTGCAGCGCACGATCTCCGCGTCCTCGTTGTCCACGGCCAGCCGGGCCACGAAGGACCGGTCGATCTTCAGTTCGCTCACCGGCAGCCGCCGCAGGTGCACCAACGACGAGTAGCCCGTGCCGAAGTCGTCCAGCGACATCTTCACGCCGTGCCCGGTCAGCCCCGCGAGCGTGTCGGCGGCCCGCTGCGGGTCCTCGAGCAGCACATGTTCGGTTATCTCCAGCTGGAGCGCGCCCGCCGGGACCCCGTGCCGGGCCAGCCGCGCCGCCACCGAGCCCGCGAAGCCAGGCGTGTGCACGTCGCGCGGCGAGACGTTCACCGCGACCGGCACCCGCAGCCCCTGCGCCCGCCACTCGGCGACCTGGGCGAGCGCGGTCTCCAGGACGTACTCCGTCAGATGGGGCATCAGGCCGGAGGACTCGGCGATCGCTATGAACTCGTCCGGCGGCACCTTGCCGCGCTCGGGGTGCACCCACCGCACCAGCGCCTCGAGACCGGCCACCTGCCCGTCGAAGCGGACCTTCGGCTGGTAGTGCAACTGCACCTCGTGGGCGTCCAGGGCGCGGCGCAGATCGCCCAGCAGCCCCAGCCGGTCCGGGGTGTTGGAGTCCCGCTTGGACTCGTACACCTCGACGCCCGTACGGTCCCGCTTCGCCTGGTACATCGCCACGTCCGCCCGGCGCAGCATGCCCTCCGCGTCCAGCGCGTGGTCGGGGAAGACGGCGACGCCCGCACTGGCCTCCAGGACCAGGGTGAGCCCGTCGAGGTCGAGCGGGGAGGAGAGGGCAGCGACCAGGCCACGGGCGACCCGGGTGGCCGAGGTCGTGGAGTCGGCGACCGGCAGTAACACCGCGAACTCGTCGCCGCCGAGCCGGGCCGCCTCCGCACCGCGCGGCAGCGCGGCCCGCAGCCGGTCGGCTATCTGCAACAGCAGCCGGTCACCGGCCAGATGACCGAGCGTGTCATTGACCGAACGGAACCGGTCGAGGTCGATCAGCATGAGGGCGGAGCGGGCGCCGATGCGCTCGGCGTCGTCGAGGGCGGTCCAGATCCGCTCAAGGAGCCACTGCCGGTTGGGCAGTCCGGTCAGCGGGTCGCGCAACTGCTCCTCCGCGCGGGCCCGGGCTATCCACAGAGTGGAGTCGAGGGCGACCAGCGGGATGGAGAACAGCGGCAGCAGCAGCGGCTGGGCGACGGCGACCACGCAGATCAGCGGGGCGATGCCGAGCAGGGCGACCGCCACCAGGCCCTGGCGCATCAGGGCGGTGCGGGCCACGGTGGGCAGGCCACCGCCGCGCGGTGCGTGCAGGTACCACAGCAGGGCACGGGTGACCGCGAGGTAGGCCACCGCGACGAGGACGACCTCGGGGGCGGTGGCGACGCTCCAGCTGTCGGGGTTCCAGGGCGCCTCGACGGTGGGCACCCGCCCGAACGCGCCGAGCACCAGCGCGCCGACGCCGATACCGAGGATGTCCACCGCGCCGTGCAGGAGGCCCTGCCGCCAGCGGTGGCGTCTGGCTATGCCGACCAGGACGACGACGGTCAGGCTGACCATCCCGGCCGGCACCCAGCCGTACAGCAGCAGGACCGCCAGGGTGAGGGCGGCGCCGGAGCCGGTGCCGCCCCACCAGCGGGCGCGGCCGAGCAGCACCAGATGGCCGACGATGATGCCGGTCAGCACCGCCAGCGACCAGCCGACCGTGCCGGACGGGAAAAGGGCGTGGTGGTCGGTGAAGGCGCGGTAGAAACCGGCGCCGAGGGCGAACGCGGCGGCCGCGACGACTGCGGCGGGCAGCGCGGGCCAGGACAGGTGTCGCTCGTGCTCGTGGCCGGGCAGGTCGCGCGGAGGTTCCATGGCGGCCAGCGGCAGCGGGTCGCGCGCGTCCACCGCCGCGCTCAACCCCGGCATGCCGACGCGCCGATCGCCCCGGACCGTCCACCGAGTCCCCCGCCACACGCCCGCCCGGCGGCGCAGCGGCAGCCGCGCTTCCGGGGCGGCGCTCTCGGTCGGTTCCATTCCCGTCCCTCTCACAGCCGGCGGTGCCCACGCCATGCGGTCCGTGCCCTGCCGGGGCACGGGAATGCCCCGACCGCAGCTGGGCACGGCAGGTGCACGCCTCAACAGTAGGCCGCAGAAGGCTTCCACGGGCAGCGGTCGTCTACGGTTGCCCGATTGCGCCCTGGCCACCCGTATGCATCTGGTATGCACCGAACGGGTGGCCTTCAACCGCTACTCCTCGGCCGGAAGGGCGATTTCGGCCGCGGCGTCCGGTCCCTGCTCCAAAAGGACGACAAATCCGTCCTCGTTCAGCACCGGAACCTTCGCCTGCATCGCCTTGTCGTACTTGGAACCGGGGTTGTCACCCACGACCACGAACGACGTCTTCTTCGACACCGAGCCGGTCACCTTGGCTCCGCGGCTCTGCAGGGCGTCCTTGGCGCCGTCCCGGGTGAAGTGCTCCAGGGTTCCGGTCACGACGACGGTGAGGCCTTCCAGCGGACGCGGCCCCTCGTCCTCCCCGGTGGACTCGTCCTCCAGCGGCACTCCAGCGGTCTTCCACTTTCGGATGATCTCGCGGTGCCACTCCTCGGCGAACCACTCCTTGAGCGCCGTCGCGATGATGCCGCCGACGCCGTCGATGTCCGACAGCTCCTCCTCGGTGGCCTGCTCGATGCGTTCGATGGAGCGGAACTCGCGGGCCAGCGCCTGTGCGGCGACGGGTCCGACATGGCGGATGGACAGGCCGTTGAGGAAGCGGGCGAGCGGGCGGGTCTTCGCCTCCTCGATCTTCTGGAGCAGGGCGAGGGTGTTCTTCTTGGGTTCGCCCTTCTGGTTGGCGAAGACCGTGACGACCTTCTCCTCGCCCGTCTTGGGGTCGCGCTTGGGCAGCCCGCTGTCCGGGTCCAGGACGTACGCCTTGATGGGCAGCAGCTTCTCGATGGTGAGGTCGAACAGGTCGCCCTCGTCGACCAGCGGCGGTTCGGCGGGCTCCAGCGGCCGGGTGAGGGCCGCCGCCGCGACCCCGCCGAAGTGCTCGATGTCCAGGCACTCGCGACCGGCGAGATACGCCACCCGCTCTCTCAACTGGGCGGGACACGCCCGGGCGTTGGGGCAGCGAAGGTCGATGTCGCCCTCCTTCATGGCCCGCAGCGGCGTCCCGCACTCGGGGCACTCGGCCGGCATCACGAACTCCCGCTCGCTGCCGTCCCGCAGGTCGACGACCGGGCCGAGGATCTCCGGGATCACGTCACCGGCCTTGCGCAGCACCACGGTGTCGCCGATCAGCACGCCCTTGGCCTTGACGACCTCCTGGTTGTGCAGGGTGGCGAACTCCACCTCGCTGCCCGCCACCGTGACCGGCTCGACCTGGGCGTACGGCGTGACCCGGCCGGTACGGCCGACGCCCACCTTGATGTCGATGAGCTTGGTGTTGACCTCTTCCGGCGCGTACTTGTAGGCGATCGCCCAGCGCGGCGCCCGCGCGGTGGAGCCGAGCCGGCCCTGGAGCCGGATCTCGTCGAGCTTGACGACCACGCCGTCGATCTCGTGCTCCACGGAGTGCCTGTTCTCGCCGTAGTAGGCGATGAACTCCCGTACACCGTCGAGGCCGTCGACCACCCGGTTGTGCGGGGAAGTGGGCAGGCCCCAGGTCTTGAGCAGGTCGTAGCCCTCGGAGAGCCGGTTCAGGCCCTCGAAGCCCTCCAGGACACCGATGCCGTGTACGACCATGTGCAGGGGACGGGAGGCGGTGACGCGCGGGTCCTTCTGGCGCAGCGAACCGGCCGCCGCGTTGCGCGGGTTGGCGAACGGCTTGTCACCGGCCGCGACCAGGCGTTCGTTGAGCTCGGCGAACTTCTCCATCGGGAAGTAGACCTCGCCGCGGATCTCCACCACGTCGGGGACGCGCTCGCCGTGCAGCCGGTCCGGGATCTCGGCGATCGTACGGACGTTGAGCGTGATGTCGTCACCGGTGCGGCCGTCACCGCGGGTCGCCGCGCGGGTCAGGCGGCCGTGCTCGTAGGTGAGGTTGACGGCGAGGCCGTCGACCTTCAGCTCGCACAGGAAGTGGTAATCCTGGTCGCCCAGTTCCCGGTGGATCCGCTCGACCCAGGCGGCGAGGTCCTCGTCGTTGAACGTGTTGTCCAGCGACATCATCCGCGAGCGGTGCTCGACCGCCGTGAACTCCGTCTCGTAGGACCCCGCGACCTTCTGGGTCGGCGAGTCGGGCGTGCGCAGCTCGGGGTGCTCGTCCTCCAGCGCCTCCAGGGTCTTGAGAAGGGTGTCGAACTCCGCGTCGCTGATGACGGGAGCGTCCTTCGCGTAGTACCGGAAGCGGTGCTCCTCGATCTGCTCGGCGAGCCGCGCGTGCTTCTCCCGTGCCTCGGCGGGCACTGCCGTCTCCGCCTGCTGCTTGTCGCCGGCCACCGTGTTCCTCCCGTTACTCTGGGTTGTCCGCGAGTGATCTCGCCGCCCGGACGCAGTGGGCGAGCGCCTGCCGGGCGTACGCGGGGGAAGCGCCCGCGAGCCCGCACGACGGGGTGACGGTCACGGCCTCCGCGAGAAGCCCCGGTCGCAGCCCCAGCCTGCGCCACAGCGTCCTGACACCCATGACGCTACCGGCAGGGTCTGACAATGCCGTGTCCGTGCCCGGCACGACACCGACGAACAGCTGGGTACCCCCCTCCACGGCCTCACCGATCGCATCCTCGTCACGTTCGGTGAGC
Organism: Streptomyces sp. NPDC059224; assembly: GCF_042754285.1. Taxonomy (NCBI): domain Bacteria; kingdom Bacillati; phylum Actinomycetota; class Actinomycetes; order Kitasatosporales; family Streptomycetaceae; genus Streptomyces; species Streptomyces sp. NPDC059224. The sequence goes on along the minus strand of NZ_JBHZAN010000064.1, from coordinate 8,100 downwards.
AGCGAGAAGTCGAAGGAGACGGCGGCGGCCCCGGCGCGACGCAGCAGCGCGAAGGGCACGTCGGGGGCGCAGGAGTGGACGGCCACCGGCCCGCCGTCCTGTACGCCGACGATGTCCCGCAGCGTCGACTCGACGACCTGGCGGTCCACGGCCCGGTGGGTGCGGTAGCCGCTGGCCGACCTGACCTGACCGCGCAGCACGGCGGTGAGGGACGGCTCGTCGAGCTGCAGGACGAGCCGGGCGCCGGGGATGCGGCGGCGGACCTCGGCGAGGTGCAGGCGCAGGCCCTCGGCCAGCGAGGCCGCCAGGTCGCGGCAGGCGCCGGGGTCGGAGAGTGCCACCTCGCCGTTGCGCAGCTCCAGGGCGGCGGCGAGGGTCCAGGGGCCGACCGCCTGGACCTTGAGCGGACCCGTGTAGTCCTGGGTGAACTCCTCCAGGGCGTCCAGGTCCTCCCCCAGCCAGGAGACGGCCCGGCGGGTGTCCCGGCCCGGCCGGTCGCCGAGCCTCCAGCCGCTCGGCTCCACGCGCGCGTACAGCTCGACCAGCAGCCCGGCGGTACGGCCGATCATGTCGGCGCCGGGGCCGCGGGCTGGCAGTTCGGGGAGGAAGGGGAAGTCCTCGAAGCTGCCGGTCGCGGTCTTGGCGGCCTCCCGGGAGTCGGTGCCGGGGAGCGAGCCGACCGCTGTCGCGGGGCCGAAGGAGGGGGTTGCGTTCACGTGGGAAGCCTAGGTTCGGTGGGCCGACGGGGGGCGGTGAGTCGTCAGGTGCGGGCCGTGGGGGCTGGTCGCGCCCGCGCGGCGGTAGCCGCACAGGAGCACAGCCCCGCGCCCCTTGCGGGGCGCTCGGCCTCAGGGCGTTGACATCAGGTGCCGGGCCGAACGGTCAGGTCGTTGATCTCCGCGTCCCTCGGCAGGTCCAGGGCGGTCAGGATGGTGGTCGCCACCGACTCCGGGTCGATCCACTTCGCCGGGTCGTAGTCCTTGCCCTCCTGCTGATGCACCTTGGCCTGCATCGGGCTCGCCGTGCGGCCGGGGTAGACCGAGGTGACCCGGACGCCGTTGCCGTGCTCCTCGTGGCGGAGGGCGTCGGCGAGGGCCTTGAGACCGTGCTTGGAGGCCGCGTACGCCGACCAGCCGGCGTTGGCGCTCAGGCCGGCGCCCGAGTTGACGAACAGCACCTGGCCGCGGGCGGCCCGCAGTTGGGGCAGGAAGTGGCGGGTCACCTCGGCCGGCGCGACCAGGTTGACGTTCAGCTGGTGGCGCCAGGACTTGGGGGTCAGCTCGCCGATCCCGCCGAGGTCGACCACACCCGCGACGTGCAGCAGGGTGTCGACCCGGTCCGGGAGTGTCTGGTGCGAGAAGGCCCAGGAGAGCTTGTCCGGGTCCGCCAGGTCGCCCACCAGGGTGCGGGCGCCGGGGAACTCGGCGGTCAGTTCCTTCGCGCGGCCCGCGTCGCGCGCGTGCAGGACGAGTTCGTCCCCGCGCGCGTGCAGACGGCGGGCCACCGCGGCGCCGATGCCGGAACCGGCACCGGTGATCACATGAGTTGCCATGAGGGCCATGCTCGCATCACTCGCCGACCCGGTTCGCCTCCAGGTGGGCGAGCGCGTCGGCGGGTCCGGCGGCGAAGTGCATCAGCTCCGCCAGCGGGCGGGGCAGGAACCCCTCGGCCTCCATGCGGCGGAACTGCTGCTCCAGACCGTCGTAGAAACCGGCGGTGTTCAGCAGGACGACGGGCTTGTCCGTGCGGCCGTGCTTCTTCAGCTCCAGGATCTCGGTCGCCTCGTCGAGGGTGCCGGTGCCGCCGACCATGATCACCACAGCGTCGGCCTTCTCCAACAGGAGCCGCTTGCGCTCCGCGAGGTCGGCCGCGATCACCATCTCGTCGGCTCCCGGCCGGGCCTTGTTCGCCAGGAACTCGACGGTGACGCCCAGCAGCCTGCCGCCGGCTTCGTGGACGCCGTCCGCGACGACCTTCATCAGCCCGGTGTCGGAGCCGCCCCAGACGAGGGTGTGGCCACCCTTGCCGATCAGTTCCCCGAAGTCACGCGCGGGTTTGGTGTAGCGCTCGTCCAGGTCGGCGGCGGAGAGGAAGACACAGATTCGCATGAGGCCAGGGTAGGCGGGAACAACGCGGCTCCATCTGCTGTCATCCCTGTATGGCTACTGGACACACGATCACCATCGAGAAGAGCGACCAGCGCGTGCGCGTGGTGCACGGCGATCTGATTCTGGCCGAGAGCGACCGGCCCCTCGTGCTGCGTGAGACCGGGTCCCCGGTGCGGTACTACATCCCCCCGGAGGACGTCCGTCTGGATCTCCTCACGCCCTCCGAGTCGCACACCGTGTGCCCCTTCAAGGGCACCGCCTCCTACTGGTCCCTGCCGGACGCGCCGGACCTGGTGTGGGCCTACCCCGACCCCAAGTCCGACGTCGCCGAGATCAAGGACCACCTCTGCTTCTACGACGTCGAGGTCACCGGCTGACGCCTGCCGTGTCCGCCACCCGGACGGTCGACGCGATGGTCGCGGAGCCCACGACGCGGGTGTCGTCGTAGAGCACGACCGCCTGGCCGGGTGCGACGCCCCGGACCGGCTCGGTGAACGTGACGCGCAGCTCCCCGTCGACGAGTTCGGCGCTGACCTCGGTCTCGCCGCCGTGGGCGCGGAGCTGGGCGGTGTAGCGCGCCGGGCCGGCGGGGGCGGTGCCGCACCAGCGGGGCCTGATCGCGGTCAGTGCGCTGACGTCCAGGGCGGCGGCCGGGCCGACCGTCACCGTGTTGTCGACCGGCGAGATGTCGAGGACGTAGCGGGGCTTGCCGTCGGCCGCCGGGGTGCCGATCCGCAGCCCCTTGCGCTGGCCGATGGTGAAGCCGAACGCGCCCTCGTGGGTGCCGACCTTGGCGCCCGACTCGTCGACGATGTCGCCCTCGGCCTTGCCGAGCCGCCGGGACAGGAAGCCCTGGGTGTCGCCGTCGGCGATGAAGCAGATGTCGTGCGAGTCGGGCTTCTTGGCGACCGCGAGGCCCCGGCGCTCGGCCTCGGCGCGGATCTCGTCCTTGGTCGTCAGGGTGTCGCCGAGCGGGAACAGCGCGTGCGCGAGCTGCTGCTCGTCCAGGACGCCGAGGACGTACGACTGGTCCTTGGCCATGTCGGAGGCGCGATGCAGCTCGCGGGAGCCGTCGGGGAGCGTCACGATCTTCGCGTAGTGGCCGGTGCAGACCGCGTCGAAGCCGAGGGCGAGGGCCTTGTCCAGCAGGGCCGCGAACTTGATCTTCTCGTTGCAGCGCAGGCACGGGTTGGGGGTGCGCCCCGCCTCGTACTCGGCGACGAAGTCCTCCACCACGTCCTCGCGGAAGCGGTCGGCGAGGTCCCAGACGTAGAACGGGATGCCGATCACGTCGGCCGCGCGGCGGGCGTCGCGGGAGTCCTCGATGGTGCAACAGCCCCGAGCGCCCGTGCGGAAGGATTGGGGGTTCGCGGAGAGCGCGAGGTGGACGCCGGTGACGTCGTGGCCGGCCTCCGCCGCGCGGGCGGCGGCGACGGCGGAGTCCACGCCGCCCGACATGGCGGCGAGGACACGGAGGGGGCGGGTGCGCTGCGGGGTGTCAGTCATAGCCCCTCCAGGGTAAGGGGGCGCGGGAACCAGGGCCCGCGAGTATCCGTTGGGGATCACATGGGGGCGACGACTGGTGATCGGGACCGGCGTATCGGGCGGCGGGCGCTGCTGGTCGGCGGGGCGGCGGCGGCCGCGGGCACGGCGGTGCTGGCCAAGGACGAGCTGACGCGGCTGTACTGGCGGCTGCCGGGGGTGCGCAAGGCGCGGGTGGCGGGCGCGGTGGACTTCAGGGGCGCGCGCTGGGTGGCCGCGTCACCCGCGAACTACCGGACGGCGAACCGGCCGGACGACTACCCGGTCGACCGGGTGGTCGTCCATGTCACCCAGGGCGGCTACGCGAGCGCGGTGAAGGTCTTCCAGGACCCGGCGCACGAGGCCGCGGCTCACTACATCGTGCGCCGGGACGGGCGGATCACCCAGCTGGTCCGCGAGCTGGACGTGGCGTTCCACGCGGGCAACCGGTCGTACAACGAGCGCAGTGTCGGCATCGAGCACGAGGGCTTCGTCGACCGCCCGGCGGACTTCACCGCCGCGATGTACGCGGCCTCGGCCCGCCTCACGGCCGCGATATGCCGGCGGTACGGCATGCCGATGGACCGGGAGCACGTGATCGGTCACGTCGAGGTGCCGGGGACCGACCACACCGACCCGGGTGAGCACTGGGACTGGGATCGCTACATGGGGCTTGTACGGCGGGCCGGACGGACCTGACCGCCGGCTCCACCCGTGATGGAATCGTTATTCTGCGCCTCGCCCTGCACGCGGGCGGCATCCGTTGCGTCCCCCGCCCCGGGCGCCGGCTGCATCTGACCAACTGCTGCTTCCCTCAAGGGAGTTGCGTCGCGTCGGCGTCCACGGCTGCCGCACAGGCCCCTCGCTGCCTTCCTCACCTGGCCCCAGATCGCGCACAGACCTCAGGTCGAACATCCCGGCCATGACCCACACCTCAGAGCCCTAGTACATCCGGCCGGTGGTCAGGTCGAGTGCGGCGAGCGTATGCATGCCGTCGTGGCGATAGCGGGTGGCCCGGAGGCGGCGCGGTTATCGGACCGGTCGCCATGCCTTTCCCTTGCGGGCATCAGGTTCAGCGGCCCGAACTCGTCCACGCACACGACCCGGCCATCGGGCGGTGGGGTGTCGCAGAGAGCCGGGACCTGGTGCATCTTGCTGATGAAGTCCGGGTCGTTCGAGGATTTCCAGGTGGTGGTCGTCTGCCAAGAGATCTTGCCCTCGCGCAGTGTCCGGCGCAGGGTCTCGCGGCTGACCGCGGGGACGACCCGCTGTCTGACCAGGTGTTCGGCCAGCTTGGTCAGGCTCCAGGCGGAGATGGCGGTAATTCTCCAGTCGGCGGGGGATGTCCGGGCGATGAGACAGATGTGTTCGCGCGCCTGGCCACTGATCGTTCTGGGGCGTCCCCCGCTTCATTGTGGGTCCAGCGCGTCGAACCCCCGCTCGTTTGAACGCGTGGATGACGTCACGGACGTGGTCGGCGCTGACCTGCATCAACGAAGTGATGTCCGGCGCCGACTGGCCCTGGGCCGACATCATCACCAAGACGGCCCGCCGCAGCTTCACCGGATCCTTCGCGGTCCGGCTGATCCGCTGCAGCCGCCGGCCCTCCTCCATGCTCACCGGCCGGACACACGCTTCAGAACGGCGTCCCACGGCACCTCCATGATCACGACCTGGAAGGGAGCCTGCGGGGCAGCGGACGACGGGTCAATCACCCGCCCAAGGATCCGAGACGAGCCACTAGCCCGAACCCGGTTCCCGGGGCGGCCGCCCGCTCCGCCGGACTCAGCTCAGTCCGGCGGCCCGGGCCCGCTCCACCGCCGGGCCGATCGCCTTGGCGACCGCCTCCACGTCGGCCTGGACGGAGGTGTGGCCGAGCGAGAAGCGGAGGGTCCCCCGGGCCAGGTCCGGGTCGGTGCCGGTGGCCAGCAGGACATGGCTCGGCTGGGCGACCCCGGCCGTGCACGCGGAGCCCGTCGAGCACTCGATGCCCTGGGCGTCGAGCAGCAGGAGCAGCGAGTCGCCCTCGCAGCCGGGGAAGGTGAAGTGCGCGTTGGCCGGGAGCCGGTCCACCGGGTCGCCACCGAGGATCGCGTCTGGTACGGCGGTGCGCACGGCGTCGATCAGCCGGTCGCGCAGGGCGCCGATCTCGCGGGCGAACCAGTCGCGGCGTTCGACGGCGAGGTGCGCCGCCACCGCGAAGGAGGCGATCGCCGGGACGTCCAGGGTGCCGGAGCGCACGTGCCGCTCCTGGCCGCCGCCGTGCAGGACCGGTACGGGGGTGTACTCGCGGCCGAGGAGCAGGGCGCCGATACCGTACGGGCCGCCGACCTTGTGGCCGGAGACGGTCATCGCGGCGAGGCCGGAGGCGGCGAAGTCCACCGGCACCTGGCCGACCGCCTGGACCGCGTCGGCATGCAGGGGGACACCGAACTCGCCTGCCACGTCCGCGAGTTCACGGACCGGCAGGACCGTGCCGATCTCGTTGTTGGCCCACATGACGGTGACGAGGGCGACATCGTCGGGGTTGCGGGCGATCGCCTCGCGCAGCGCCTCGGGGTGGACCCGGCCGTGGGTGTCGACGGGGAGGTACTCCACCGTCGCGCCCTCGTGCTCGCCCAGCCAGTGGACCGCGTCGAGGACCGCGTGGTGTTCGACGGGGCTGGACAGGACGCGGGTGCGGGCGGGGTCGGCGTCGCGGCGGGACCAGTACAGGCCCTTGACCGCGAGGTTGTCGGCCTCGGTGCCGCCGGCGGTGAAGACGACCTCGCTGGGGCGGGCGCCGAGCGCCGCCGCGAGGGTCTCCCTGGATTCCTCGACCGTGCGGCGGGCCTTGCGGCCGGAGGCGTGCAGGGAGGACGCGTTGCCGGTGACGCGGAGGGTGGCGGTGAGGATTTCTACCGCCTCGGGAAGCATGGGCGTCGTGGCGGCGTGGTCGAGGTAGGCCATGGTGGGTCGATTCTACGGGGGGCTTCGCCGTGGAACCGAGGGGCGCCGTGGCCGGCTCGGCCGATGGGTCACCGCGGGCCGTGCGGGGCTGGTCGCCCGGTTCCCAGCGCCCCTTCGGGGCGCACCCCGACCGGGGCTCTCGGGATCCCGGTCACAGGCTCCAGGACACCGTGTTCGAGACCTCCATCGCGATGGCGAGGACCGCCAGGTCGGCCACGCCCAGGGCCAGTCCCAGGTATGCGCGGCCCCTGCGCTGCGTGCCACGCCACAGGGAGACCAGGGCCAGGACGATGGCGATCGGGCCCAGGAACAGGTTGAGGACGAGGAGGCCGAGGAGGCCGAGGATGAAGGACGCCACGGCCATGCCGTCGGCGTCGCGGGTGCGGGGCTGGGGGCGGGTGGTGGCGGCCGGGGTGGTGAGGTGCAGCATGCTCAGCTCCTGGAAGTCGTGGTGGACGGTCAGTTGGCCGAGGTGCGGCGCCGGCGGGCGATGCGCTCGCGGAGCGCGAAGACGGCCAGCCAGACGGCGATCACGGCGGCGAGTCCTGCGGTGACGTCGAGCGGCGCGTGGGCCACGGTGCCCAGGACCACGCCGAGCAGCATGAGTGCGGCGACGAGGAACAGCATGGGATTCGATCCCCCCTCCGTTACATTTGGGTGAACGGTTGTAGTAACAGTTGTTCACTGACTTCGAGTCTAGCAACCCCGACGGCTTTTCAATTCCGGAGAACAGTTGTTAACTGGATGACATGAGTCACACCCTCGGCATCCGGCAGGCCCAGAAGCAGAAGACCCGCCAGGCGTTCCTGGACGCGGCGCTCGGGCTGCTGGAGGAACAGAGCCTGAGCAGCCTCGGGCTGCGTGAGGTCACCCGGGCCGTCGGCGTCGCACCCACCGCCTTCTACCGGCACTTCCGCTCCACCGCCGACCTGGGTGTCGCCCTCGTCGACGAGGCGCTCGGCAGCCTGCACCCGATGGTCCGTACGACCGTCTCCACCCCCGGCCCGGAGCGGATCACCCGTGCCGTGCGGCTGATCGCCGACCATGTGGCCGCGCACCCGGCGCACGTCAGGTTCATCGCCCGGGAGCGGCACGGCGGCGTACAGCCGGTGCGTGAGGCCATCCGGGACCAACTGGCCCGGTTCGCCGAGGAGGTCAAGTCCGAGCTGGCCAAGGACCCCGAGGCGGCCGGGTGGAACGACGAGGATCTGCTGATGCTCGCCCACCTCTACGTGGACCAGATGCTGATCACCGCGTCCCTGTTCCTGGAGACCCTGGAGTCGCCGGAACCCTCGGAGGCGGAGCGGGAGCGGGTCACCCAGATCGCCGCCCGCCAGATGCGGCTGATCAGCCTCGGCCGGCAGCACTGGCTCGACTAGGACCTGCCGTTCGCAACGTGCCGCGGGGGCGGTGCGGCCGGCCACCCGGTCGCACCGCCCCCCCCGCGGACGCCCGGGGGCAGCTCTTGGTGGCCGGCCGGGCCGGCGCCCCCCCCGGCGCCGCCCCGGGGTGTTATAAACAA
>NZ_JBHZAN010000063.1:0-38253 GCF_042754285.1 Streptomyces sp. NPDC059224 | reverse complement strand
AGAGGGACATCGCTAGCTGGACCATGGCTTCTGAGTTGGTTGAGAACGAAGTTGGAGAGACAGGGGACCAGGAAACCGTCACGTCCGGTCGAGCAGGCGCCACGCTGTGCCACCGACCCCGGATGGCTCATGTTCCAACTGCCCCGGGGGCGGGAAGGTCTGTGCCCTCATACGGCATCGGGAACGTCGGTACAGCCGTGGATGCTGAGGTTCTGACCTATGAGCAGGCTGAGGCGTACGGGAAGTCCGCCGTAGCCGACCCGCCCCGAACGGAAGCGGTTCTTCTTCCTGGAAGGACGCCGACCGCGGTCTGATCGCCCGGCGCCGCTCCACGCGCCACCGCCTGGGCTTCGCCCCCAGATGCGCACGGTGCGCTCCATCGGTTGGTTCCTCCCGGACGACCCGCTCGACGCGGCGTGGCCGGTGGTCGAGCATCTGGCCGCTCCGCCCGGCAACGAGGGGACCCGTCGGCGGTGGAGCGGTACACCGAGCGGCGGAAGAAGGAGTACGAGCACGCCCAAGAGATCCGGGACGCCGCCTGCGACTACCAGGAGTACGAGGATGCGGAGTGGTCGCGGCGGTTCCGCATATTCCTGCACGGGGGGGCGTGGACGCACGACGAGAGCCCGAAGGCGCTGTTTGGTCACGCGGTGGGCTGCTGCGCCGCAACCGGGGTGAGGGTGCTGGCCCGGCAGGTGTTGGAGGTGCGGAAGGTCGCAGAGAAGCGGCTGCACGCCACCGTCGCGGGTGTCGCCCGGCGGGTGGACCCGGCGCCGCTGGGTGACCCGGTGGCGACGCTGAAGACGCCGGAGGGTTCGCGGTCCTCGGAGCCGGAGCGGCTACGCCTGCCGCCGACGCGGCCGTATCCTTGCGGGATGACCGACATGCCCGCAGGCGCCGAGGAGCCGGACGCGCAGCTCCTGCGGGCCGCGCGGGCCGGCGACGCCAGTTCCCTCGGACTGCTGCTGGCCAGGCACCGGGCAGGCATGCACGCAGTGGCGGCTGGCCTGCTCGGGTACGGACCGGAGGCCGAGGACGCGGTCCAGGAGGCGTCGATCGTCGCCCTCCGGCGGATCGGCGACATACGGGACCCGGACGCCGTGGGGCCGTGGCTGCGCACAGTGGTGCGCAACGTCTGCCGGGCCATGCTGCGCCGCACGTCGGCCGTTCCTTTGGAGACCGACGCGCTCGTCCGGCTGGAGCGGTCCACCGCGCCTGACCCGGCGGAGCTGATCGAGCAGTACGCGCTGCGGGACTGGATCGGGACCGCCCTGGCGCAGCTCTCCCCGGGGCTCCGGCTCGCCATGCTGCTGCGCTACTTCACCGAGACCGCGTCTTATGAGGACATCGCCGCGGTGTCGGCGGTCCCCGTCGGCACCGTCCGCAGCCGGCTGCATCAGGGCCGGGCCAAACTCGCGGAGGCCCTGCTGGCCGCGGCGGACGGCGCGCACGACGACATCGCGGCGCTGACCGGGCGGCACCGCGGGCTGGGGGAGGAGGCGATGCTTGCTGCCCACCGCGGCGAGTCCGCCTCAGTCCTGAGGAAGCACTGGTCGCCGAAGCTGGAGGTCGTCTGGCCGGACGGCAGGCGCACCGGCCGGGACCGGCTGGTCGCCGCACTCGGCCGCGATCTGTCCGCCGGCGTGCGGCACTCCCTGGTCAATGTCGTGGCCGGCGGTGACGTGGTGGTCTGGGAGGACGCGATGCGCAATCCGCCGGAAGACCCGTACCACTGCCCGCCCGGCGTGACATGGGTGTACTTCCTTGAGGGCGGCCAGGCGGTCAGGCTGCACCTCCACCACCCCCGCCGACCTGTTCGCTGAAGCGGTGCGGAGGGGGCACAGAGAGTGGTGGCTGGGGTAGCCCGGGTCTGTGCGGGTGGCGCGTGCGAGCGCCACCCGCACAGACCGCCGCCGGCCCGCGCTCAAGCCTCTTCGCGCCAGACCCAGGTGACCCGTTCGTAAAGGGGCTCGAAACCGGTCCGCAGCATGTTGCGCAGTGAGGTGTTGCGTTTGCCTTCCCGCTCCGCACCCGTCTCGGCGACTAGCCATCGGCAGCCAGCCTCGCGGGCCGCGGCAGCCCGGGCGAGGAGCAGCGCGGACTGGGCACCCCGGCCTCGGGCCTCGGGCAGCGTGGCGCCGCCGAACATGTCGGCGCAGTCTCCGTTCAGGTAGACGCTTCCGACCGCGACGATCCGCTCGCCGTCGTAGACCGCGTACTGCCGCCAGTCCGGTCGGCCGACGCAGGACGCGGCCAGCTCGATCATGTCGGGCGCACCGAAGCCGAAGGTGGTCATCATGACAGTGGCCCACTCCTTCGCCTGGCGCGGCTCGACCAGGCCGACACGGAGCCCCGCGTCCAGGGGCGGGAGCCCGTCGGGTGCCGGCGTCTCCGCGGCAAGGTCCCACCCGAGCTTGACGAATGAACTCCCCGCCGTGAGTCCCAGCCGCTTGGCGACGACGGGCCAGTCCTCCGGCAGGAGCGTGGGCGCGATCATCATCGAGCCCTGCCGCAGGCCCTGCTCGCGGTAGAAGTCCCGAACATGGGTGAGCACGTCGGCGCCGACGGGCACATCGTCGGCGAATCCTCCGGCCCGGTTGAAGAAACCGCTGGGGTCCTCCCGGACGCAGAGGGCCAGCGCGGGCCCGGTCCGCAGGGCGGCGGCCCCCAGCCGTTCCGCCGCGGAGCCTGGCACGTCCGCCGCGCCCGCCGCGAAGTCCCCGTACGCCTCGATTTCCGTGCGCTCTGCCAGCCCGAACGGCACAATCGTCATCGTCGTCCTCCGTTCTTCACGCTCCGCACGAAGCCAAGTACGGCGGCGGCGAATTCCTCCGGCTGCTCGATATGTCCGAAATGGCCACTTGTCTTCAGAGTTACCACGGTGGAGTTCGGGAGTTCGTCGTCCATTGCCCGCGCCCACCGGGGGCCGCAGATGAAGTCGTACGCTCCGACCACCACCAGTGTGGGCGTCATGATGGTGTCCAGGTGTCCGCGGTGGTCGAAGGCGCCGCCGGTCACGTGGGTGACCCTCAGCCCGGCCAGCCGCGCGAACTCCTCCTCCCGGCCCCAGTAGTCCGCGAAGTAGGCAGGCAGCAGGGCACGCAGGTGCTCGGTCCGGGCTTCGTCGGTGTCCGCGATGGTGTCGTCCGTCCAGGCCGCGAGGACGGGTGCCACCCGCGGGTCGCCCGGGAAGCGATCCGCGAACTCCGCCAGCCGGGCGGTGGCCTCCTTGACCAGTTCCTCCGTGTTGTGCGCCAGGGAGTCGTAGAGGACCAGCCCAGCCAGCCGCTCGGGGTACGTCAGGGCGTACCGCTGGGCGAAGAAGCCGCCCGCGGAGTGACCGAGCAGATGTACCCGGGATAGGCCGAGGTGCTCCACGACGGCGTGGGTGAAGCGGGCGTAGACGTCCAAGGTGTACCCGTCGGGGTGGCTCGGAAGCCTGCTCTCAGCGGTCGTCCCGACCTGCGTCGGGTAGACCATCGTGATGTCCTCCTCCAGCAGCGGGAACCGCAGGTAGCCGTCGTCGATCCCGGGGCCCCCGCTCAGCGCTAGGCACACTGCGGGCCCCTGCCCGCGGACCTCGTACTCCTGGGGGATCCCGTCGACCTCGATGACGTGGTGGCCTGGGGACAGCGGATTCATGTGTCGTTCCTCAATGGTGGTGCCGGTCATACCTGCACGATGCGGTGGCGGGCCGGAAAGTTCGACCGGCCGACGATGTTTCTCGGACCGGCGCTCCTGGTGGGGGCTGGTCGCAGCTGCCGGTGCGGATCAGGCGGCGCGTAGGTGTGTCCCGTCGCGGCGGGGAACCGAGAGGGGGACGCCGTCGCGGGGAGGGCGGATGCTGCCCGCCATGACGGTCACGAAGACCGACATCGTCCGTCCGGTGTACCTGGTAGGCCGCTCCACCGTGACCCTCGCCCGCGACCACGGCGTCAGTCGTGGGGTGATCCGCACGCCTGTCGCCGGCCTTCATATCCGACCACACCCCCATCGAGGAGGACGTTCCGGCCCGAAGTCGGCGGTCACCCTGCATCGTGTCGGGCAAGGTCGCCGACTTTCTCCGTGCAGCCGCCGTGGAGCCCGCCGAGCGCGGCTCGGCCAGGGGGCAACCGTACGGCGAGCTTAAGGCGTCCGGAGATCAAGACCTTGCCGGGGCCTGACTTCCTGGGACGGGGACATCCCGGCCGAGAAAGCCATCGACCAATTCATCGACGATATGGGCGGCATGATGACGGCCGAGGACATGGACAGCCTCGAGAAGGCATCCGGGAGGCGTTCGACACCGCCTTGATGGAGGCGATGATCAAGCATCAAACGGGCGATGGGGAGACGGAGAAGGGCGACTTCTCCTTCCCCGACGCCAACAAGATGGCGGACGCTACTACCGGGTCCCAGACCGCCGCGAACTCCCGGATGAACACCCCGCTCGGCGAGGACTCCCCCCGGCACCAGGCGGCCGTGCACGCCAACCGGCGTGCTGCCGTGCTCTGATCGCGGAATACCCCATTGGGGTATCGCGTTTCCGGGGAGGGGGACGGCGTACACCGGACGTACGAGGGGATGACATGGACCACAGCGCATACCACGATGGCACCGCGCACGACCACGCCGCGCACCAGGCGCACGAGGGCCACGGTGGGCACCACACGGGCAGAGTGACGTGGGGGTCTGCCGCGAAGGCGACGCTGCACTGCCTGACAGGCTGCGCCATCGGCGAGATCCTCGGTATGGCGATCGGCACTGCCCTGCTGTGGGGCAACGTGACGACCATGGTCCTGGCGATCGCGCTGGCCTTCGTGTTCGGCTACTCGCTGACGCTGTTCGCGATCCGCAAGGCGGGCCTGGGCTTGAAGACCGCCCTCAAGGTGGCGCTTGCCGCCGACACCGTTTCCATCATCGTGATGGAACTCGTCGACAACGGGATCATCGCCCTGGTCCCCGGCGCGATGGACGCCCACCTGTACGAAACCCTGTTCTGGACGTCCCTGCTGGGCGGCTTCGCGGTCGCGTTCCTGCTGACGACCCCGGTGAACAAGTGGATGATCGGCCGCGGCAAGGGTCACGCCGTGGTCCACGCCTATCACTGAGCTTTGTCAGCGTGGTCACTGATCGGGTGGGGTCGATGGTGGGCCTTGATGCGGAACGGGCAGGGTTCCCTGACAGCTGAGGGGGTATCCGACCTCTCACCTCTGTTGCCCCGTTGGTTCCGTTCTGTCGTGACACTGCTTACCAGGAGAGCGCCGGGGCTCCCCGTCCGTGCGAGGTAAGGGCGCGAGCGCGGTACGTGCTGGCCGAGGGAGTCCGCGGTGCGTGACCGAGACAGTGAGATACGTGTGACTACTTGGAAGGCGGAGTGAACGTTCAGGTCGTCACCGATCCCGACAGACGACCCTGTGGATCTAGGAGGTTGCGCGACCTCACACGATCTCACGGCGGCCCGCAGATACCGCATCGTCAACGCATGCCGTCGACTGGGCCTCCCGGTTCTGGCCGACCTGAACCGGGGTCGTGGAGGGTGGCGAAGGGGACAGGAACATCGCTCGTTTGAGCTGCCGGTTGCCGCCGCGTGGGGCCTATTCGTCGTGGATCGAGGTCCCTGACGACTTCGTGGTCGGGGCGAGGCCGGTGTAGGAGGCTAGCTAAGCGGTGGTGGGGAAGCTGGTGCTGTCGCGGACGGCGACAAGTCAGGCGGCATCAGCGGACGGTGCAACCTGGGACACGGCGCTCAGGTAGTTGTCTAGAGCATTGATGTTCTGCGTCAGTATGGTGACGCGTTCCCGCAACCGGTCTCGTTCTGCTGCGATCCGGCGAACGAACTCGGGGTCGTCATACTGGGAGCACGCCGCGGCACCCAGGCATGGGAGAACCTCCCGGATGATCTCCGTAGTAAGCCCGGCTCCGAGCAGGCCGCGAATCTGCTCAACTCGCTCCACAGCCGCTTCGTCGTAGCGTCGATAGCCGTTCTCTTCGCGACGCGGGGTGATAAGGCCCTGCTCTTCGTAGTAGCGCAAAAGGCGGGTGGATACACCGACCCGCTCCGAAAGCTCCTTGATTCTCATCGTCACTCCCTGTCGCCGGCAATCACATAGATGTGAACCTTTCTCAGTAAGTGTAGCCTTCAACGCTGCGAGGTCAAGCAGTATGGCCAGATAGATACCTTTTCGGCGGCACTGGCCATACCGTGCGGCACGCCGTGCCGTGCGAAGATCGATAGCAAGTTGAGCGCACCAAATTACCGCTCCGGCTGTTTTATCGGTGCGCGCCGTAGGTGGTCATGATGCGCTCGGGGGCAATTACTGTGAAGCTGCATATAGCAGGGGGGGTTCATGGTGGCGAATGGAGTGGATGGAATTATCTCTAACGCTTATGGCCAGCTCGATTAGCTCACCATACTTCGGCTTCGAAGATTCCTAAGGGCGTCCCCTATCCGTGGCCGCACACATATTTCAAGTCTTTGCGGCGCGCTTAGGAGTATCGGAGTCGACCGTGCCACCGCTGCTTCGCCGTCTGGTGTCACGCCAGGTCTAACGAGCTCGTGCAGGGTAGGCAGTGAGACGTCGAGGACTTCGGTGGGGCTCGGGGTTCACATCTGCCGTGCGGATTTGAGGTCCGCGATCTGTTGGTGGGACAGCAGGCCGGCGATGGCTTGAACGGTGTCGCTCATGTTCGCGGCGGTCGAGGTGGCGGGCCGGGGCCCGCCAGTTTTTCAGGTGGGCGATGCCGTGCTCGACTCGGATGCGGCGCGAGGAGTGCGCTTTGCGCTCGCGCTCGTAGATCTCCTCGTACCAGTCCGGGGCGTTCTTCTTGAACTTGCGGTGCGGTGGTGTCACCACGCGTCCGCCGAGCTGAGCACCCAGACCCTGGTAGCCGCGGCGTCGGCGCGGATCTCGACCGCGGGTCCGTCGGCCAGGAGATTTGACGGCGTTCTGCTTGTTCTTGCCGGAGATGAATCTGTCCCGGTCCTTGCGTTCGGCGGCCGGGCGGCGGACTCGGATCTCGGTGCCGTCAATGATGCCGGCCTTCCCGGTCACACCGAGAGATCGACGACTTCGGCCGGACTTCGCAGCCGAACGTCGGGGCTGACGGTGCATCCCCGCTCGGCGAGCAGGGGCCCGTACCTCGACGATGGCCCGGGTGATGGTCGAGCGGTCCACGCCGAACCGGCAGGCCAGCACATCGTGGGTCGTGCAGTGACGGAGATGAACCAGGGTGGCGAGCAGCCGATCGACGAACACCAGCCGGTGCTTTGCACCGGCGCCCACTGCCCGGTTCCGCTGTCTGGAGGCGAGCCTGGCTTGTTGGCGCTCGTGCCACAACGGGCCGATCTCAGCTACGAGTTCAGCAATCACATCGGCCGTCAGGCCCGTGATCCGCCGGTTGCTGATGATCACTGCACGAGTTTTCAGCGTTGCCGCTCCAGGGTGAGAACGGCTTTGGTGATGAGGGTCATGCGGTTGGGGCTGATGCGGGGTCTGTGGAAGATCTGCCATGACTTCAGTCGTGCCATGCGCACAGAGTCGGCAAGTGCGTCTGTGCGAGATTTACGCGCAGACCGCTCGTAGCACGTCCCTGCTCACCTTCATCCTTCTGCGGCTGACCGTGATTCCGGCTCCCGACTCTTGGACCCCCGAATGTGTCGGGCAAGAGCCGTGGGCGACAGCCAGATCGAGCGACCACCAGGGCGTTCCAACAGGTCATGGGCGCCGCCAGCGTCTATCCACCGTGTGTCCAGCAGGCTCAGCCTGCGACGCGTCGGAGCCACGATGTGTCCGATTCTCGAGATCTTTGGCACCCCAATGGGCTGATCGGCGGCAAGCTCAGGCGCAGAAAGTCGTACCACGCACTGCGAGAGAGGGCGCGCGTCGGCGCCTCGCTGTGAGGCCCACATAGCCAAGTGCTCGTTCCACGAATCTGGTGGCTTAGCTTCCGGATCGAAGCTGTAGATGTCCAACAGCAGGCGGTCATCGATGCGGGCGTTTTCGTCGAGGATGTCGGCGGCGGTGATGGTGGTCGCGTCCGGGACCGGCCGGTGAGAGAAGTTCTTGCAGGTGGCGTCCCATGCCTGGTCGGGTCGGTACCAGGTGGTGCCGTCCCACCAGTATCCGCCCTGGCGGAACAGGAGTTTGGGCCCCCTCCAGCTGCTGTGCCACCGGCGCGCATCCTTGTTGAGGAGCAGCAGAACCGTGCGGCCGTGCCCGGGATGGTGGCGGACGGCCCAGGCAAGTTCCGGCCGGAGCGGGTCGGTCGCGTAGGCGATCCACGCACCGTGAGCCTCGTTCATTCTCTCCCATCGACCCATTGCGACGCCGTCTTTTCGGGAAATGAAGGCCTCTAGGGCGGCGGGATCGTCGATCGAGATGTGGCTGTCGTCAACGAAAGGTATCCCAGGGATGGGATGATCTGTGTGCAGACCGTTAGCGAGCGGCTGAAGGCGATACATGTTCGCTGTACCTCCACATCTTCTGGGATGGAATGACCTCAGGAAACCGTCGGGGGAGGGATTTCCCAAACGTCTTTTAGTCGATAATTTGGCTGGTCTCTGCCGTCCATATGAAATTGCGGCCCAGCTCGTTCTATTTTTGACCCGGCTATGCTTGGGCTTAGTCGACGATGATGAGCGTCTCGCACTTCTCCAGGCGAGATCAAGGCTGGAGGTTCGCATGGCCGGCTGATGAGCGAATTCCGGGTCGAAGGTGTAGTTCCCGATATGAGGTTCTGCTCACACACTGAAGCGCTGAACGAAGCTCGGCCATCCCCGCATGTGGTTAATGAAGAGCTCGCTCATGCCTCCGTCACGCAGGTACTGCGCCCTGACCGGCAGTTCTGGGCTGTCATACATTGCATTCTTCTTTACTTGCAGAGGAAAGTCTCGCTGGAGAATTCCGGCACGACCGATCAGTACAAAGTCGCAACCTTCATCCAGTAGCTGCCCGGCGCGCTGGGCGCTCATGATTTTGCCCGCTGCTCCCAGCCGTACACCCTTCCGGGGAAGGCTCGTGAAGACACTGAGCATCGTCCGCCCCCTGAAGACTCCCTCTCGCGCGATCTGGGCCGAGTCCCACAGGGCCAGGTCTAGGTAGTCGATCAGTTCTCGGTCGAGAATCTCAGCTGTTATTTCACGCAGCTCCTCCAGGAGCAGCCCGTATCGCTCGACTGACAGGCGCCAACCGATCTGAAAGTTTGGGCCGCATTCCCTGCGAATGCCTTCGATCACCTCGATCGTGAGACGAGCTCGGTTCTCGGTACTGCCACCGTACTTGTCGACGCGGTTATTGAGGAGGGGGGACATGAATTCTGAGAGGATCCAGCCGAAAGCACCGTGGAGCGCGACGCCGTCGAAGCCTGCTAGCTCTGCCCTTCTCGCTGCTGCGATGAAGCTGTCACGGATTCGTTCTACCTCCTCCGTTGTCAGCGCCCTGACGCCCGGAAGCGTGCGGCTAGAAGCCGGAGCCGGCACTCCCCCCAATTCTGGACTGGCCCGATGCCCGGCGTGATGCAGCTGCACTGCGGAAAGGCCGCCTCCGTCGCGGATCACGGTGGCCATCTGCGTCAGCCCGTACAGATGTTCATCGGAGTGGATGCCCAACTGCCGCTCATATCCGATGCCGCTGGCCTCGACTGTAGCGGCACCGGTTTGTATCAAGGCGTAGCAGCTTCGGGCGAGCTGCTCCATCCAGTCCAGATCGAATTTCGAGACGGAACCGTCACGCTCACTCTGTTGGTTCGTGAGTGGCGCCAGCATGAATCGGTTCCTCATTGCCGGCCCGTGGCGGAGAGTGAGAGGTTCGAACAATTCAGCGACGGACATGCAGATCTCCTACAGGTCAGAACTGGGGGTGGCGGCCGTCGCTCACGTTGAGGTCCGCGGTCGCGGTGTCTCCACTACCCTCCAACCTTGACATCAGTGAGAAGGCAAATCGTCGTCAAGGAGTTGTGATGAGGATCAAACGGCTGTCCGAGCGGACGAGCGTATCGTCCCGGCTGCTGCGCTCCTGCGAGGATCAGGGCTTCCTGCGGCAGAGGCGCGAGGAGGGCCGGATACCGGCGAGGCCGCGCGAGTTCTGGGACCCGATCAAGAAGTAGCGGGACGAGGAAACCGAGGAGAACCGCAGGGCGCTGACGCCTGTCTTCGCCGACGAGGCGATCAAGTCGCAGTACACCACCGGCGTGCGGGACCTGAGCCACCTGGACCCGTTCAGCCGGCTTCACGGCAGAACCCAGCTTGCCCGCCCGGGAAACTGGGGCATCCAGCTCGACCCGTCCCACGACTACGGCACCAATGTCACCCTCTACCCATGGTTCCAGGAGTACGTTTGGAGTTACCAGCCGCCGACCCTGATCGTCTGGGGGCGGCATGACTTCATCTTTCCGCCGGACGGCGCATACCCCTACCTCGAAGGCCTGCCCAAGGCAGAGTTCCAGCTGCGAGGCATCGCATGCTTGTCTACCCGTCCGGCGTCGACGTGTCCTGCTCTGCCCCGCGCTTCCTCGCCGCTCGCCTGAGGAAACACCGCCACCTGATCAGTGACACCCTCGGCCCGGCGCTCGGGCAGTGACTGCTTGAGCTGGTTGTCACGCATACCAGCAAGAACACGGGTTGGGGGATGGAGTCGTTGCGCTTCCTGGTGGTGCTCGTGGAGGGGTTGGTTGAGCGATAACCGGCGGGTGATCAACGGGGTTCTGTACCGGGTGCAGACGGGTGTGCAGTGGCGGGATCTGCCGGAGTGGTTCGGGCCGTGGGATATGACATCGTCGCTGGTCAACTGCTGGAAGTCTGCCTGGTCAGCCCCCACATCGGGAGCAGCCCTGACACAACGGACGGCGCCGCGTGAGCGTGCGCCGCAATGCCCGGACACCCGTGAACGTCGGAGTTCACGTCCGGTTCCGCGGCGTGAAGTGGCGGGTGGTCGCGCTGTCAGGCCAAGACATCAACCTCCTCGGACCAGACGGCGGAGGGCAGACCGTGCTCGCCGGGCATCTGTTCTCCGACCCCGGCTTCACTGCCATCGGACCGACGTGCCTCAAGCCGCCCCAAAGTGAGGGCTGTTCGGGACCGCCCTCGCCGTGGCCCGCCAAAAGGCACTGCCGGGCAGCGGCACGTAAAAGAGGTTGAACCCGGCCTTGCCGAGAGGCCCGGCAGCGAAGAAGCCCCGCGGCGGCGACCCCGAGCAGCACACGCTGGCCGAGCGGGAGCAGGCCGAGGCCAAGGAGCTGACCGCGCTCGGTTTCGGCCACGCCTCACGCACCATGGTGCAGCGCATGCGGCGCGGCTACCGTAAACAAGGTCCGCGGGGTTCCTCGATACCTCAGCACTCCCAAGCCCCACCGGGCTGGCCGACAAACGGGTCCAAGGACGTCCTGGCCCGCTTGGAGCACACTCTCGACCGGATGGAGGTCGCTGCCGTCCGCGAGGCCCTGCGCTGCCGGCGCGGCCGGTCCAAAGGGCACCATCAACGGCCTGTTCCCCCTGATCAACCAGAACCTGGAATCGGACACGGCCCCGCAACGGTGCCCGCTCCGTCCCGGGCCTCGCCGCGCCGGCTCGTCACCATCCTCACCCGCCCCGGTGAACGCCGCAGTCCTGTGCCCCAGCGCGCCCAAGCCGTCGACGCGGTCCTGCTGCTAGCGCGGAGATGGCCGTCCCGTACCTCGCCCACCCCACCCGGCCGGACATCCTGCGCATGGACCACACCTCGACTGCGCCACCAGCGGCTGACCACCCTGGACGAGCGCCTGGCCGGCGCGGCCGCTCGGTGTCGTCGACCGCGGCGAGGTCTTCGTCTCCCGCGCGTTCACCGCCAGCCGCGAAAGCCGCGGCATCAGCGTCCAGCCCGCCCCGCCCCGCCCCATGCTCCCACTGCCAAAAGCATCGTCGAGCGTGCCTTCGGCAGCATCAACCATCGGCCAGGTCGTTCTGGTCCGTCGGACACACCATTCAGACAGCCGGCGCAGGAAGCAGGGGGCGCGGTCACGGCTTCGCTGGGGGGCGGTGGGTGGAGGTGCGGCGAGAGAGCGACGTGTCTCCGTGCTCGCTGCTCTGGGCGTAGATCTCGCACCAGACCCTTTTGCCAGTTCCGTGTGTCTCGACGCCCCACGAATTGGCGAGGGCTTCGACCACCAGCAGTCCCCGTCCGGAGGTGGCATCCGAGCTCTCGCTTCGGCGAACCGGTAGGGACGTCAACGTGTCACGGACTTCCACCCTTACACCGCACTTCAGCGGTATCACGGCCAGCGACGCGGGCCCCATCGAGTGTTCAAGAGCATTGGTGACCAGCTCGGACACGAGCAAGATCGCGTCGTCACTGACCGGCGTCAGACCCCAGGCCAACGCTTGCCGGGCCACTGCCCGGCGCGCAGTGTGCACGGCGGCGAAGTCGTCCGGTTGGATCTGGATGTCGAGGCGTGAGTGGCACAGGAGAGCCCACAGCATCCGTAGCGTGTGTCCGCGGCGTGGTTCCGTGCAGACGCTCCCGTCGTCCCTCTCGGAGCGCGAGACGCGCGGATTAGCTTCTGCCGTACATCGGCGTGCTAGCAAGGGCATTGTTCGCCCCTCCACATGTTTTGGACTGGTCGCTATACCTTTATCCTCCAGATATGAAGGTAATATGTCAATGGTGTGCTAAATGTACCTTTTCCGGACAGCATGATCGGTTCGATTGGGTAGGACGGGAACCATGACGCCTGCGGGGACGCCACGCGCGACGGACCTCTGGTCGGAGGACCATGCGCTCAGACCCATCACGCCGGCCACTGCCTTCGAGGAGACGGTAGAGCGGCTGAGTAACTCGATCATCCTGGGAATCCTGCCGCCGGGATCGCAACTGCCACCGGAGCGCGAACTCGCCACCCGGCTGGGGGTGTCCCGCGCCACGTTGCGGCGGGCGCTGGCTGCCCTGCAGGAGGCCGGTCGAGTCCATGCCCGTCCGGGCAGAGGGGGCGGCACCTTCGTGAGTGAGGGCCTTGGGTGCGAGCGCCCCGTCCTGCCGGACGACTGGACATCGCAGCTGGATCTGCGTGCATCTCTCGATATGGGTGCCACCATGCTGGCCGCCACCCGAGCCGGTGAAGCAGATCTCGACGAACTCGACGCGCTCATCGCCCGGATGGACAAGGCGGAGGGGGCGGACGAGTACCGGCGTCTTGACGTGCGCTTCCACATCAAGATCGCAGAGATCACCGGGAGTGGTCCCTTGATCGACGAGGTGGCCCGTGCCCAGGTGGAGCTCACCCGGCTGGTCCGGCTCATCCGTCGCCCTGGCGAGGCGCTGAGAGTGTCTAACGAGCAGCATGCCGGAATCCTCGCGGCAATGCGGGACAGGGACGCCGGAAGGGCCGCTCTTGCGGCGTACTACCACAACGAATCCACCCGGCACATCCTCAGCGCGCTGCCCCGCCCCTAGGCCGTGTGCCGAAGGGGACGAAGGCAGGGCGACCACCTGTCTGGCCTCGGCGGCAGATAATCGACGGCATACGGTTTCGGGTGCGGACCGGTGTTCCGTGGCGGGACGTGCCCGTCGAGTACGCGCCGTGGGGGCGGGTCTACGACCTGTTCCGCCGGTGGCGGCGGGACGGCACCTGGCAACGCATCCTGACCCGGCTCCAGTCCCTGGCCGACGCGAGAGGTGCGATCACTTGGGACCTGAATGTTGACTCCGCGGTCTGCCGCGCTCACCAGCATGCGGCCGGTGCCCGCAAGCAGGGTGATCTGCAGGAGGAACCGCCGGGTGAGGTGTTCACCGAGCCTCGTGATCACGGGCTGGGACGCTCACGCGGCGGGTTCACCACCAAGCTGCACCTGGCCGTCGAGCAGGGTCAGAAACCCATGTCGATCGTGGTGACGGCAGGGCAGCGTGGGGACTCGCCGCAGTTCGGACTGGTGCTGGAGAAGGTTCGCGCGCCCCGCCTCGGGCCGGGCCGACCGCGGGTCCGCCCTGATCGTGTGCTTGCGGGCGGACAAGGCGTACGCCTCCCGCAAGAACCGCGCTTACCTGCGCCGCCGTGGAATCCGCTGCACCATCCCGGACAAGGCCGCCCAGGCCCGCAACCGCCGAAAGCTCGGCTCCCGTGGCGGCCGGCCGCCACGCTTCGCCCCGGCCGACTACCGCGAACGCCACGCGGTCGAGTGCGGGATCAACCGCCTCAAGAGACACCGTGCTGTCGCCACGCGCTACGACAGGCTCGCCGTCCGCTACGAGGCGACCGTCCTCGTCGCTGCCATCAGCGAGTGGCTGTGACCCTCGGCCGTCACGCGATGGGATCCACATTCCACGCCGCGGGCAGATCATTGCCGCAGAAGATGCAGACGAAGTCGTCCTCCCGCACGATGTTGTGCTCCTGGCAGTCGGGGCACCGCCGGAACACCACCTCGTGAGTAAAGCCGGACGGCCGCCAGAGCCCTACAGCGTCCAGAGCACGGGCGACCTCCGCCCAAGAGGTGACGTCCGGGCAGTACCCGGTGGACTGGTTGCTGACCTCGCTCACGGCCCACCGGTTTGCCTCGCGCATGAAGCTGATCTCGCCGGCACTCAGCACCATGTCTCCGCCGGCACAGGCCACGTGCTCGCTTCGCCGCGGCGCCAGCCGAAGCACACCGTCCATACCGACCACGAAGGTGAACGGCTCGGCCAGCTCCGCCATCGATTGCTCCACGATCCAGCCACCGAAGTCAGCCACCGAGCCGATCCGACGCCCGGCGTCACCAGGACGGACCGCGGCCTTCAGTTCGACTGGGCCAACATATCGATAACTCCGCCCCCGCTCACTCACGTCAGCCAACCTAGAGCACTTCCGACACACGCCCTGGTACTGCAACGGTGTCTACCGTGGCTGCTGGCCAGTCCGCTCGTTGGTGTGGTCATGGGTGGGGACCTTGGTGATGTGCGTGTGTGGGCGAGTGAATTGGATGTGGTGCACGAGCGGTTTGTGCACCGGTTCAGCCGGTCGGAGCCGCGGGAGTCGCCGCTGGCCTATATGCGGGGGCTGATTGCTCCGCTGCAGCGCAAGAACGGCTGGACCCTGGCCGAGGAGGCCGGCCATGACGGTCCGGACTGTGTCCGGCGGATGCTGAACCGGATCGAGTGGGACCCGACGAGGTCCTCGATGACGTGCGCCGGTACGTGGTCGACCATCTCGACCGGGATGCGGTGCTCATCGTCGACGACACCGGTTTCCTGAAGAAGGGCACCCGCTCGGCCGGCGTTCAGCGCCAGTACTCCGGGACCGCAGGACGCACCGAGAACTGCCAGGTCGGGGTCTTCCTGGCCTACGCCACCGGCCGCGGACGCACACTGATCGACCGGCGACTGTATCTGCCCACGTCCTGGACGGACGACCGCGAGCGATGCCGACGGGCAGGTATCGGCGACGAGGTCGCCTTCGAGACGAAGGTGGCGGTGGCCAAGGCGACTGTCCGCAAGGCGATCGCCGACCGGGTCCCGTTCGGCTGGGTGACGGCGGACGCCGCCTACGGTTTCAGCAAGGGCTTGCGGTTCGAACTGGAGCAGGCCGATGTCTTCCATGTCATGGCCACCACCCGGCACGACACCGTCGTCACCCGCTGGTCGACCGACCATCCCGTCCACGACCTGTTCCCCGCTCTGTCCCGGCAGAAGTGGAAACGCCTTTCCTGCGGCGAGGGAGCGCACGGCCGGCGGATCTTCGACTGGGCCCGCGTCGAGGTGAGGCCCTGGCAGCGCGAGGACCGCCGTCACTGGGTGATCGCCCGCCGCAGCGTCAGCCGGCCCGAGGACATCTCCTATTCTCCTACATCGCCTACTGCCCCGCCGGCACCACCCTGGACGAACTGATCCGCATCGCGGGCGGCCGATGGGCGGTCGAGGAATGCTTCCAGACGGCGAAGCAGGAATGCGGCCTGGACGACTACCAGGTCCGCCGCTACCCGACTGGCACCGCCACATGACCCTCGCCATGGCAGCCCACGCCTGCCTCACCGTCCTGCGAGCCCGGGAACTGGACACGGACAAAGCAGAAACGGATCCTCCCAGCTCATCCGCCTGAGCCTCGCCGAGATCCGACGACTTATCACCCGGCTCACCAACCGCCGACCCACCCCTGTCGAACACACCCTCCACTGGTCGACATGGCGCCGCAGACGCCAACACCAAGCCCGCCTCAGTCACTACAAACGACACGGACACAGCCCCTGACAACTGCCCGGTAATCAGAACAAACACCGTTGCGGTACTAGCGGTCGAGACTCAGGAGGAGCGTGGCGCAGGGCTTGCGGCGGTCTCGGCGCGCGCCGACTGCCGTCGGGGTCCCTTGTCCGAGGGGGCGTCGTGGCATGCGATGATCACTGATCGCGTAACTGTCAAAAGTCGTTTTGCTGGTTTGGGTGATTCTCGCCGGAGGGTGTGTGGTGCCGGGGTTTTCTGGGGGCAGGGCGGGGCCTGGGGTGGTGCGCCGTCAGCGTCCCTGTCTGGGCGTGCCCTGGTGACGCTCGTGGTGTCGGCGGGTCTTGGCGCGGTTGCCGCAGGATCCCATGGAGCACCACCGGCGCCCCCCGTTCTTGGTCGTGTCGTAGAAGCGCAGGGGACATACGGGGTTGGCGCACTTGCGGATGCGGTCGGGCCCCTCCTCCAGCAGGCGCAGATAGAGGTCGGCTGTGCGCCATGCTGCGTTCCAGCCCGGCGTGTCCGTCTCTACGACCGACTCTGGACCGGCAGGTCCCAGCAGGCGTCGTACGTGGCCATGGGCGAGTGTGTCGTTGAGCATCTCGCGAGCCCGTTCCAGTTCGGGTCCCTCGCTGGTCACCATCCAGCTCAGGGCGGTCCGGGTTGCCAGGAGGGTGCCGAGGGTCTCCTGTGTGTCCGGTGCGATGTCGGCCAGTCCGGCGGACGACAGCCAAATCGCCAGTCCACCTGGGCGCTCAAGCAGGTCGTGGGCGCCGTCGTCGTCCACCCAACGTGTGTTCAGCAGGTCCATCGGCAACGGCTCCCCGAGGAGGGGGCGGGGGTCCGCGTCGGCGGTGTGGGCTGGATGAGTGTGCATGCGGTGCGCCCTTTCGTGTCGGGGTCCATGCGATCACACCCTCGAAGCATAACCGGCTAAATGAGTATCGCCGGTTGCGCGTGAGGATGGCAACCGCTAACCTCCATTTAGCTGGTTGGAGCGAGCTCGGCAGTGAGCGCCCATCGGCCCCATGTATCCACCCTCTGGAAGGAACGTCATGACCACTTCTCTGCACCCTGCCACCCTCAAGACGGGTCACGTCGGCCTCAGTGTCACCGATCTCGACCGGTCGCTCCCGTTCTACGGACGGGTCTTCGGTTTCGAGACCCTCGCCGAAGGCAAGGACGACAGTCGCCGCTGGGCCTTCCTCGGCCGCGACGGTGAGATCGTCGTTGCCCTGTGGCAGCAGAGCGCGGAAGGTTTCGCCACAGCAACCGCGGGCCTTCACCACCTGTCCTTCCAGGTGGACACCCTGGATGAGATCGCCGCGACCGAGGCCGTCCTGCGTGAGCTGGGCACGGAGTTCGTCTACGACGGTGTGGTGGCGCACGCCGAGGGCGCCGCGTCGGGCGGCATCTTCTTCGAGGACCCCGACGGCATCCGTCTGGAGCTCTACGTGCCCACCGGCGCTGAGGGTGCGCCCGCTCCGGCCGGCCAGGAGCCGACCTGCGGCTTCTTCTAGGACAGGCCACGACGCCGGGAGGTCTCACCGCTGGCTCGGCCTAGCCGGTGCTGGGCCTCCCGGTCCAGTGGACCAGCTGACACATGGGTGAGCTGCTGCTCCCAGCTCGACACTCACAGGGATCACGTTCCTGTGAGGCCGTGCGGGCAACGGGAGGGAGGCATCTCTTTACCCAACGGCACGGACACGTCGACATCGTGAGGAGCAGACATGGGCCCGTATCACCACGGCGAACTAGCGGTGCAGAAGAGAGCAGGTCTGACCGAGACGGCCATGGCGGTTTCCGCCGCGATCATGACCGAGATTCCAGACGTGGCCGCGGACTTCATCGAGGAGCAGCCGATGCTCGTCATCGGCGCCGCCGACAGCCGCGGCGAGGTCTGGTCCTCCCTGCTGGCGGGCGTGCCCGGGTTCATCACCGTCACCGGACCGTCCACCCTGAGCGTCGCAGCCGCGCTGTCCGCCAGTGACCCCCTGTACTGCACCCTCGCCGAACCGACCCGCCTTGGCATGATCGCCATCGAACCCGGCACCCGGCGACGCATACGCATGAACGGCACCGCCCGTCCCGCCCGCGAGGGGCTGGAGATCGCACTGGAGCAGATCTACGCGAACTGCCCGAAGTACATCCAGAAGAGGGTGCCGCAGTGGCAGCCCGCCACCCCCGACGAGCCACGGGAGGCAGAGGCGCTCACCGAACAGGACATCGCGCTCGTCGAAGGCACGGACACCTTCTTCATCGCCACGACAGACCTGGACGGCAACGCCGACGCCTCCCATCGCGGAGGCAACCCGGGCTTCCTCCAAGTCCGCGGGCCCCGGCATCTGCGCTGGCCCGACTATGTCGGCAACTCCATGTTCAACACCTTCGGAAACCTCGAAGTCAATCCCCGCGCAGGACTGATGATCCCCAACTGGGCCACGGGCACTCTCCTGCACCTCACCGGCACGGCAGCCGTGGACTGGGACCCGGACCACGCAGCCGCTCATCCGGGGGCACAGCGCGTCGTCGACTTCGCCGTCGAGCACCTCGTCCGCATCGACAACGCATCCCCGCTGCGCTGGAGCGCTCCCCAGTTCTCCCGGTTCAACCCGCCCATCGCACATGAAGGAGCAAGTACATGACCGAGCGACCCGTCACCAGCCTCAGAGTGACCGTCGACATGAACCTGTGCGAGAGCCACGGTCAGTGCGTCTTCGCCGCCCCCCAGGTGTTCGCCTTCGACGACGACGACATCCTCGTTTACGAGCCGAATCCCGACGTCTCCCAGTACAAAAAGGTCGTCGCCGCTGCGGCAGCCTGTCCCGTGCGGGCGATCCGAATCGAACACACCATCGAGGGCGACGCCCCCGCAGACGGTTCTGAGTCCACGCGATGAACACGCAGCCGATGCGCGTCGTCATCGTCGGCGCCTCACTCGCCGGTCTCAACGCGGCACGAGCCCTGCGGGACGAGGGACACACAGGGCCCATCACCCTGGTCGGCGAGGAGCCCTACGGCCCCTACGACAGACCGCCCCTGTCCAAGGAATTCCTCACCTCCGACGCGGGTCACGCGTCGCTGGCCCTGGCGGACACCGCTGCTCTTGGACTGACGGAGCTCTACGGCCGGCGAGCACTCCACCTCGAGCCCCGTGAACGGACGGTGCATTTGGAGGACGGCCAGGTCATCCCGTATGACGGTCTCGTCATCGCCACCGGTGCCGGAGCACGTTCCTGGCCCGCTCCGTGTCCGGCTGCAGGTGTGCACACCATCCGAACGCTCGACGACGCGACGGCGCTGCGGTACGACCTCCGAAGTGCGCGGCGCCGGATCCTCGTCGTCGGAGGCGGATTCATCGGCAGCGAAGCCGCAGCGACGGCGCGTGAGCTGGGGCACGACGTGCTTCTCGCGCACCAGGGGCTGGCGCCCCTGTACCGCCCGATGGGTGAGGACGCGGCCTCCTTCGTCGCGGAGCTCCATCGCGCCGCAGGTGTGTCCCTGCTGCCTTCCGCCACCCTCACCGCGCTGCACGGACGAACGCGGGTCGCCTACGCCACCCTGAACGACACACACCAGGTGGGCGTCGATACCGCGGTGCTCGCGCTGGGGGCCACAGCCCGTACCGAATGGCTCACACACTCAGGCCTTCAACTGGATCGGGGGCTGGTCACAGACGCCCACGCCCGGGCCGTCGGTGCGGACGGACGATCGCATCACAGGATCGTCGGCGCCGGAGACGTCACACGGTTTCCCCACCCTCACACGGCGCGACTCCTCAGTCTCGGCCACTGGAGTCACGCAGTGGAACAGGCGAGAACCGCGGCACGCACACTCCTCAACCCCCATGCCCCTGCCGTCTACCGTCCCGTCGCGTCGTTCTGGTCCAGCTTGTACGGCGTCCGCTTCCGGGCTGTGGGACTGCCCATGGAAGCCGACCAGGCTCGGACCCTTGAACTCGACCTGGAGCGAAGGCGTTTGGACGTGGCTTATTACCGCGGCGGACGACTCGTGGGAGCAGTCACTGCGAACCGCGCAGGACGCATCGCCCAGTACAGAGAACAGCTGGCCGCCGACCTGACGGCCATGGCCACGGCGTGATCCGGGCGACCGGCGCACCACAACACTCTCCAAGGACGGAGCAGTATGACCACATACCCTGACCCCGCGAACGCGCGCATTCCCGGCATGATCAAGAGCGAGCGACGTCCGGGACTCGTCGAGGCGGCCGAGGACGTCACCGTCTTCCTCAAGCCGCTCATCAAGTCCCCCAGGATCGAGGTCGGTGAATTCACCTACTACAACGACACCGAGGACGCCGCAGGCTTCGAGGACAACAACGTTCTCTACGCGTATGGCCCGGAACGCCTGGTCATAGGCAAGTTCTGCTGCCTGGCGATGGGCACGAAGTTCATCATGTCGCCGGGAACGGACTACCACATGCCCGGGGGTACCACTTCGTACCCGTTCTTCATCTTCGGTGGATCTTGGCTCGAGAAGACGGCGGACCTGCTGCCCTCACTGCCCACCAAGGGCGACATCCTTATAGGCAACGACGTCTGGGTCGGACGGGAGGCCGTCATCATGCCCGGTGTCACCATCGGCGACGGTGCGGTCATCGGAGCCCGTTCCCTGGTCACGAGCGATGTGGCCCCCTATACCGTGGTCGGCGGGAATCCCGCGAAGCAGATCAAGAAGCGGCTGCCCGACGAGGACATCGACCGCATGCTGCGCATCGCCTGGTGGGACTGGCCCGCCGAGGTCGTCACCGAGCACGTGCGCACCATCTGGTCTGCGACGCCCTCGGAACTGGAGGAACTGGCCAGGAGGATCGGTCGGCTGGGGAAGTGAGGGGGTGGGGGGCGCCGCAGGCCCCGCCCAGAAGGACGCGCGCGCTCAGTCAGCTTGCTGAAGCTGTCCGTCCTCGATGAGGGCGTCGGTGGTGGTGACCAAGTGCCGCAACATCTCTTCCGCGGCTTCCGCCGGCTTGCGGGCCTCGATGGCGTCGATGATCGCCCGATGGTCACGCAGTGACTTGGCAGGTTGACCGGCACGGGTCAGCGACGTCTCCGAAGTCCGGTCCAGGGCCTTGTGCATGCTCTCCAACAGCCGGATCAGGATCGGGTTGTGTGAGGCACGGGCGACGCCGGCATGGAACCGCCGGTCTCCCCCCAGTCCTGCGTCACCGTTCTCGATCTCGGCCTGCATCTGGACCATCGCGCCCTGCAGTTCCGCGATGTCGTCGTCCGTGGCCCGGATCGCCGCGAGTCTCGCGCACTGCGCCTCCAGGGCTTGACGTGTCTCCCATATCGCAGGGTGATCGAGGTGGGTCTGCACCAGCTCGGCGGCCAGGGAGTCGAGCAGGTCGTCGGAGCGTTCCAGCAGGTAGATCCCGTCGCCGTGCCGGACTTCCACCATGCCGCGGGCGCGCAGTGCGGTGATCGCCTCCCGGACCGAGGACCGTCCCACGTTCAGTTGCTGGGCAAGTTCCCGCTCGCTCATCAACCGGTCGCCGGGTTGCAGTTGATGGACGTCGATGAATTCCCGGAGGCGATCACTGACCTGCTCGTAGAGAGGTTTGCGATCGACTGGACGCATGGGCGCGAGGTCTCGCCGATCGGCGGTCATGACCCTCCTTGGTGAGCTTCGATCGTCTGGCGCAGACGGTGTTCTGCTGGTCTGACGATACCGCCGTCCCGAGTGACGCTCGCTCCAGCGGCACCCCGGACGGCAGCGATCCTGCTTAGCCGTCCGCGCAGTCCAGAAATGCGCGGTAGAGGCGTCGAGCGGCCTGTTCGGCGCTCCGGTGCCGTTTGTGGGTTGCCTCGAGAATCTGTTCGGTCCCGCCCCGGACTTCTGCGACCCTTCGTTGCCATCGCTCTGACGTGATCCATGCATGAATCAGCTCGGACGTGATCTCGGGATGGAACTGCACCCCGAGATGACGACCATGGCCGAATGCCTGGGCGTGCTGGTTTTGGGCAATGAGGGTCGCCCGCGGTGGGAGCGAGATCTCGTCCTCGTGCCACTCGAACCAGCACCCTCGAACAGCCTCCGCGAAGGGTGACTCCGGGTGTACGGGCGTGATGTCGGTCCAGCCGTGTTCCGGTTGGGAGGAACGGTGCACCGCACCACCGAGTACTTGGGACAGCAACTGGGCCCCGTAGCAGATACCGAGCACCGGGGTGCCCACCTCGGTTTGCGCACGAACGAACGCGCGCTCCGGCAATGCCCAGGGCGCGACCGGATCGAGGACGGACTCCTGGCTCCCGAGGACGACGAGCGCCCGGTATCGTGCAGGCCGCGGCAGCTCATCGGTGGCAACGTCGACCAACTGCCACGCGATGCCCTCGTCGTCCAGCCACAGAGCGAGGTTGCCCGGCGGGTCGTCGTCCTGGTGCTGCAGGACCAGGACCCTTCCGTCGGTACGCATCACGGATCACCTCCTGTCCCCGCGTCCGTGCCCCTGGGCGCGGTGGGTCCCCCGTCGATGAAGAGGCCGGCCTCATGGCGCCGGCGGTCCACGGTGACGCCGAAGACGTCAGGCCGGCTGTAGTGCCCTGTCGGGTCAAAGTTGAGGCGCTCCCGGGAGATCCAGCCAAGGTCCAGGTCCGCCACGATCAGGCCCTCGGCACCGACCACCGGCGGCACCACCCAGGTTCCGTCCGGTGCAGCGACGCACGAGCCTCCGTCGAAGGGCATCGCCTCGGAGTTGGCACGAATGTCGGCAGCGAGAGGGAAGCTGTCGGGTACGTCGTCCGGCCGAAGAACGCCGGAGACCGCCATGGCGAATACGCGGCCCTCCTGTGCGGTGAATCGTGTGACGTCGGCACTGATCCTGCTTGCGCCGGGCCACGAGCCGACGTGCACCTGTTCACCGTCGCAGTACAGGGCGTGCCGGGCCTGCGGCATCCAGTTCTCCCAGCAGTTCAGCGCTCCTACTCGTGCCGGGCCTACCGCGTGGGTGCGAAGTCCGGCCCCGTCACCTTGTGCCCACACCAGGCGTTCGTCATAGGTGGGTACGAGTTTGCGATGGTGTCCTACCAGGCCTTCCTCGGGGTGCACGGTGAGGATGCTGCAGAAGACGGAGCCGCTGGCAGTCCCCCGTCCTCGCTCGCTCACCCCGACCACGAGAGTGAGGGAGAGGTCGGCGGCCAGTTGCTCGAGTTCGCGGTGTTCGGGCCCGCCCACCTCGATGGCGTTGTCGAGGTAGGCGGCGTAGCAAGCCTTCTGTTCCGCATCGTCGAACCGGGCCCCGTGGGTGCGAGTGAGCCAGAACGGATAGCCGGAGAGGTACGTCTCCGGGGTCCCGAGCAACTGCGCGCCTTCGGCTGCGGCGCGTTCCGCGGCATGAACGAGCCGCTTCATCCGGGCGTCGGTGTCCAGCCACGGACCGCCGAGCTGCGCTCCCGCCACGGTCAGCGTCGTACGGGGATCGGGATCGGGGATGCGGATACTGGCCAGCACCGACAGCCCGGGGGCGTCGAGGCCGCCGTTGCGCGTGTCAGTAGACCTCGAAGTACTCACGCTGCTCCCAATCAGTCACAGCTGCGTTGAAGCGGTTCACCTCGTGCTGCTTGACCAATGCGAGGTAGTCCACGAATGGGGCTCCGAGCTCGCGGCGCAGCAGTTCGCTCTGCTGGAACATCGGGATAGCCTGCTCCAGGCTGGCGGGCAGCGAGGGCGCGTCGGCGAGATAGGGCTCGTCGGCCGACGGCCCTGGGGAGAGCTTGTTGTGCAGGCCGTCGCGGCCACTGATGATCTGCGAGGCCAGGTAGAGGTAGGGGTTGGCGGCCGGTTCGCCCACCCGGTTCTCCAGATGGGTGCTGGCGTCGCCGGGTCCGCCGGCCACTCTGACCAGGGCGCCGCGGTTCTCCTCGGCCCAGGTCACCCGGTTCGGGGCGAAGGAGTCGGGCCGGTAGCGCTTATAGCCGTTGATGGTGGGGGTGGTAAGCAGGGAACAAGCACGGGCGTGCGCGAGCAGGCCGGCCATGAAGTGGGTGCCGGTCGGGGACAGGGCGTTTTCCTCGTCGCCTGCGAAGCTGTTGCTGGCGTCTGCCGTGGCCAGCGACTGGTGGAGGTGCCAACCGCTCGAGAATGCGTTGGGGAAGGCCGGTCGGGACATGAAGGTGGCGTGGTAGCCGTTGCGCCGGCACAGCTGCTTGACCGCACTGCGCAGCAGGACGACCGTGTCGGCCGCCTCGAGACCCGGCAGCGGTTCGAAGGTGACTTCGCACTGGCCCGGCCCCCATTCATCCTCGACGGTCGCTAGGGGCATTCCGAGGGCGACGATGTTGTCACGCAACACGTCGAGAATGTCGCCGATCTCATCACCTCGCATTTCGGTGAGGTACTGGTATCCGTGCGAGACCGCGCTGACCGTGGGCGGCGCTGGGGGCTGACCGCAGTCCTCGAAGGACAGGCGAGGATCCTCGATTCGAGTGAGGTAGAACTCCATCTCGATGCCGGCGACGTAGGAGTATCCGTCGTCCGCGAGCTGACCGAGCTGCGTCTGCAGAATTCCTCGAGTGTCGAACGGAACGAGTTCTCCGGTCCGGTAGTGCATGTTCGCGAGAATCCAACCGGTCCGGTCGAGCCACGGAAGCAGGGTGAAGGTCGTCGGATCCGGGACCAGGACGCCGTCGGGCAAACCCGTCATCCGAGGATCCCCGAGCGCGTTGGCACCGAAGGGGGGTACGACGGGGTGGTTCGTCGTGTCGAAGATCAGTGTCGCCGTCTGGAAGTCCTTGCCGTGGCGGAGCACCGACAAGAAGTGATTCACCTCCAAGGTCTTGCCTCGCAGAATGCCATGCTGATCACTCCAGCTGAGTCGCACCTGGCGCAGTTTCTGCTCGACGACCTGCGTGACAAGGCGCTCCGCGGCCTCCTGCTGCTCCTCTGACCACAAGTCGTGGCTCCGAATGAATGAAGAACCCATCTCCACCTCTGTCCTGCCTTGCGGTCGATTCGCTGGAGGCGTGCTGATGCCCTTGGAATGCGCCCGTCGGTCAAGGGCGACTGCATCTCGTGACGTGGCCTTCCGGTTCACTCGGTTCCCTCGTCGCCGAGCGCGCCGTGGCCGAGGCCACCGGACGAGCCCGGAGCCGGGCTCCGCGGAGGGCGGGTTCCGGGCCAATTCCGCCGCACTGCGCGTCTGCCTCACATCCGGACACACCAGGGCGGATATGTCCCAATTTTCGCGTGCGCCGACTGTTATCTATCGGGTCATCTAGTGGTCAGACCAGTATGAAAACGCGCGCTCGGCATGTCAACGGTTACCCGCGCGCCAGGTCAGGGAGAGCCGACAGGAGGCAAACAGGTCGCTGACATTCCTCCCGCATACTCACTCCGCCGCGGATCGGCCCGGGCTCCCGACCAGCCGGTCCCGCCGTACGAGACTCCATGCCTCATCGAAAAGGGACCGTATGCCTGCCCACCGTGCACACCACTCGCGAGCTGGCTCCCGCACCAGCCTCTGGTCGTCGGCCGCCGCCCTGCTCGCGGGCGCGACGCTTCTCGCACCCGCCGGCGCCGCCTCCGCCACCCAGCTATCGGCGGCCGGGGTACCCACACACACCACCGCGGTGGAAGCGCCGACCGCCGTTGTCAGCAGTGCCGAATACCACCTGGGCGACCAGGCCTTCGCCATCCCGGGCTCCGAAGGAGCTTCCTCCGAACTGACCGGGATCGTGCACTATCCCAACTCTCTGGGCACCGGCAGGCACCCGGTTGTGGTCATTCTGCACGGACTGGCGAACTCCTGCGACGACCGACAGGCGTGGGCCGCCCTACAGAAGGCACAGGAGGCCGGCGACGAGGACGAGACCGTCAGGCAGGTCGGCTACCTCAACCAGTGGCCGTGCCGGGACGGCGTCGCCCCGCTGGCGAGTTACCGCGGCTACGACTACCTCGGCGAGCGCCTGGCCAGGCAGGGCATCGTCACCGTGTCCGTCAGCGCAGACGGCATCAACGCCGCCGGACTGTTCGGAAACGACGACATGAGTGCACGCGCCGCTCTCGTCAACCGGCACCTCGAGATGTGGGCACAGCTCGCCGAACGGGGAACCGGTCCCCTCGCCGGTAAGTTCACCCGCCCGGGGACACGGCAGCCCGTCTCTGTCGACTTCCGCGGGCGGCTCGACATGAAGGACATCGGCACGATCGGGCACTCGCGGGGAGGCGCAGCCGTCCAGTGGCACTCTTCCGCGACGCACCGCAAGGACTGGCCGGACGGGGTCAGGATCAAGGCAGTTCTGCCGCTCGCCTCGGCGATCCTCGGTGACGGGACACCTGATCAGTACCTCCCCGCCCCGGACATCCCGTTCATGGACACCTTCGGCACCTGTGACCGAGGAGGGTTCAGCAGCATCTCCGAGGGCGACTACTTCTACAAGGAAGCGGTCGCACGGCCGGATCAGCGCGCCGTCGTCCGCACCGTCCACCTGGGCGGCGGGAACCACAACTTCTTCAACACACGCTGGTCCCCAAGCAGCGGAGTGGCGGGCGCGGCGGACGACGCGTGGCACGACGGCCCGGCCGGCACCTGTGTCAGTGACGCCGATGACACCACCGACATCCCCCAACTGTCCGAGACCACCCAGCGCCATGCCCTCGCGACGTACGCCACGGCATTTTTCCAGCGGTACCTCACCGGCGACACCTCATTGAACCCCGTCCTGAACGGCGAGACGCACCCTCTGGGCCCGGCCGTGCCGGTAGAGGTCTCCACGTTCGTTCCGAAGTGATGTCGGCGGCGGGTAGGCGCTTAGGCACCGGATCCCTGGACCGTCCGTTGCTCGACGGTTGCATCAGGCAGGCACAACGTGAATGTCGTACCGACGCCGACCTCGCTGCGTACGGCGACGTTGCCACCGTGCGCCTCCGTCAGCTTCCGCACGATCGCCAGCCCCAGCCCGCTGCCGCCGGTGTCGCGGCTGCGTGACTTGTCGGCACGCCAGAAGCGGTCAAACACGCGGGGCAGGTCCTGCGGCGATATCCCCGTACCCGTGTCCGCCACCTCGATCACCGCGGCGTCGGCGGTGATCATGAGCTGCACGTCAACCGAGCCGCCCGGCGGGGTATGGCGGACCGCGTTGGAGACCAGGTTGCCCACGGCCTGCCGTAGCCGGACAGGATCGCCGTGGAGCCAACGCTCGGCTGGTGCGGTCGCGGTGAGGCGGACACCCGCGGCGTCGGCCTGAGCCCGGTGGGCTGTGGCGATCTGGGTGATCAGCTCACCCGCTTCAAACTGCTCCGGATGCAGGCGCAGCCGCCCCGCCTCCGCTGCGGCGAGGTCTTGCAGGTCGTCGATGACGTGCTGGAGCAGGATCGCCTCCTCGTGCAGGGAGCTGAGGAACTCCTCGTCCGCCGGGGTGTGTCCGTCCTGGGCGGCCTCCAGCCAGCCGCGGATGTTGCTCAGAGGGGTACGCAACTCATGGGCGACGTCACCGACCATGGCCCGGCGCTCGTGCTCCAGCCGGCTGCGGTGGGCGGCCATGTCGTTGAACGTCTCGGTCAGCCGCCCGATCTCATCGCTCGTGGTGACGGGAACACGTACCGTGTCGTCCCCGTCCTTGAGCCGTTGTGCCGCGGCGGTGAGCGCGTGCAGAGGGCGGACGAGGCGCGTGGCGGCGAGGGCACTGACGCCGAACGTGAGGACAAGCACGAGGCCGGCGGCACCGGCGACGCGCGCGAGATTGGTGCCCGACGGCTGGAACCGCTGCGAGGTGGTCGCCTGCGAGGCGAAGAACAGCCGGGCCGACGGTGACACAGACGAGCGCAGCAGGCTCTTGCGACCTTCGGTGATGCAAGGCTGGATCTGCCGGGCGCCGCCCTCACGGGCCGGCCCCGGCTCGGTCGGCGCCTGACGCCAGGAAAAGTCGGGAAGCACCTCCACGGCTGTGAGCCCGGTGTGCTGGAGACAGGCGTTGACCAGCGAGTCGAGGCGTCGCAATGCGATGCGTTCCGTAGGGGTGGGGCGCTCCAGCCGGCCGCTGTCGCAGACCGTTGCGGAATCGTCGTTCGAGGCAGTGAAGGTGCGGATGATGGGGCGGCCACTCGGGGTGTGCGTCACGGAGGTCTCCACTCCCTGGCTGCGTAGGCACTCGACCTGATGGAGGGCATAGCCCTCCAGGGTCCTGCGCTCCCGCCCGGTCAGCCGGAACGGACCGGTGGCCCGGGGGTCGATGGGATCGGCCCGGTTGACGGAGAGGGGGTCTACGATCGCCCACGCCTGCTCAGGCAGGGCCCCCGACTGCGGTGAGCTGTCTGCGATCAGGGCACCGTTCTGGGTGGTGAGGGCGACCCGGCGGCCCGTCCGGTGCGCCAGGTTGCGTACGACGGGTGCGACGCCGTCCCAGTTCGCATGCGTGGCCGCGTAACCGGTCAGCGTGTCCAGCAGCAGGGTGTCGTCGGCGAGGAGCTGCCCTTGCTGCTTCTTGATCGCTCCAGAGGTCGTCCGGACGGCGATCCATGCGGTGGCCGAGACCGAACAGACGGCGACGAGGGCGGAGACTGTCAGCAGCCGTACCAGAAGTCCGCGGAGACCCGTGCGCCGGGCGGCACGTCGCCACCTTCCCCGCGTGGGACGGCTGTCATCCATGGCAGGTCCCTGCAGTGAGTTTGTAGCCCACGCCGTACACCGTGATCAGCCGGCTAGGCCGTCCCGGCGATGTCTCGATCTTCTTGCGCAGGTTCATTATGTGCGTGTCGACGGTTCGGCTCGAGACGAAGCGGTCGATGCCGTGCAGTTCCTCGAGGAGCTGGCCGCGGCTGAACACGCGCTCCGGCTGGGCGGCCATCGCGCACAGGAGCCGGAACTCCGCGGACGTGAAGTCCACCTGGCGTCCGTCGATCGTCGCCGTGTGCCGAAGCGGGTCGAGGGTCACCGCGCCGACGGTGAGCACCGCGGCGTCGGCGTCGGGTGCGGTCCGACGGTGGGTACGGCGCAGCAGTGTGCGGACCCTGGCCGCCAGCTCGCGCGGGCTGTAGGGCTTGGTGAGGTAGTCGTCGGCTCCGAGGTCCAGCCCGAGAAGCAGGTCGTCCTCCGTGGACCGCGCGGTGAGCATCAGCACCGGCAGCTCGTGGTCCTCGGCGCGCAGGATGCGCACGACGTCGAGACCGTCCACCCTCGGCATCATCAGGTCTAGGACCAGGAGATCGGGTGCCGCCCGGCGGATGTGGTCCAGCGCCTCACGGCCATCGCGCGCGACCACCACGCGATGCCCCTCGCTCTCCAGGTAGATCCGGGCGAGACGGGCCTGTTTCGCGTCGTCCTCCGCGACCATGACGTATGCGCACACCCTGCCGAGAATAGACAGAGGCACGCAGGGTCAGTCCCCGGGACTGGGACGCTGACCTCCTGCTGACTTCCGCATGACATGTTTCTCACATTTGTGCGCCACCGTTCCGTGAGCAATCGGGTGCGTACTCGGCCCCGGTCGGCGGGGACGGCCCGGTGCAGCCCATATCCCGCTGACGTTCCACAACCGTGTCGAGGACCTCGCCCCGTACCGCCCGCGAGCGCGAGGACCTAGGACGTCCACGTCGGCCGGCGCGAACAGACCCCCACCCGCCCGCAAACGATCGGGAGCGTCCTTGCCCACCCCATCCTTCTCATTCCTGCGGCGCACAGGTGGCCTAGCACTGGCGGCCGCCACCGTTGCGGCACTGGGCGGCTGCGCCTCAAGCCCCACACCGGCGGGCGCCTCCTCACAGACTCAGGGCGCTGCGGCCCCGTCCCCGTCCAAGCCGGCTTCGACGCCCGTCGAACCTCCTGCGGACGAGCCGTTGGCACCACAGAGCCCCGCCTCCTACAAGCCGGCCGACCCCCCGCTGACCGCCCGAACCGCCACCGGTCAGCTGGTGAACAAGTGTGTACCTAAGCGTTTGTGGAACAGCGTCAGGACGCTCACCACGAAGGACGGCAAACACCTCTCCACCCTGATCCTCGGCAAGGGCACCAACGTCGTGTACTTCGGCCACCAGTACGGCGGACAGATATGCAACTTCCTCGATCTCGCCGAGGAGATGGCTGCGCGCGGATACCGCGTGATCCTCCCAGAGTTCCGCGGCTACGTGGCGTCCGAGGCGGCGGAGACCTCCAGCCCATTGGACATGAGGGCGGCCTTCGACGAGCTTAAGACCCTGCACGCCAGCCACGTGTTCCTGGCCGGAGCATCGTGCGGCGGCACCACCGCCGTCGTCGAGGGCGTCAGGAGCGGCATTCCCGTCGTCGGGTTGCTGCTCCTGTCGTCACCCGCACGCTGTGACGGTGACGCCGTCTCCGCTGTGAAGAAGATCGAGCAGCCCTCCCTCTTCATGGTCGCGCAGGATGACATGCAAGGCCGACACGAGAAGCAGCTCCGCGAGGTCTACGACGCCTCCCCGGCCAAGGAGAAGCAGTTCGTCGTGGTGGACGGCGAGGCCCACGGGACCCTCATGCTGTACGGGGACGACGCGGCCGACGCCCGGCGGACCAAGGTCATCGACTTCATGGCCCGCACGTACGCGGCGGCCCTGCGCAGGTAGCCAGGCAGGCGAGGGCGTGTCGTACCGTGACGGGGACGGCCCGCGACGTGACCGCGCGACAGAGGCCCACTGCCGGGTGGTGCCGGTCCACCGCCGCGCGCTGCGGTGGACCGGCACAAGGAGGGTTCCGCGGCGGCCGGTTGCTCAGCGCAGCCCGACCTTGACGGACTCTCCGGCCCTCAACGAGATCTTCTTGCGGACCGTCCCCGCCCGCAGTTCGGTCTGTGTGCCACCGACACTGCGGATCGTCGCCGCGGTCGCTTTGCCGTTCTTCCAGGAGAAG
Organism: Streptomyces sp. NPDC059224; assembly: GCF_042754285.1. Classification (NCBI taxonomy): domain Bacteria; kingdom Bacillati; phylum Actinomycetota; class Actinomycetes; order Kitasatosporales; family Streptomycetaceae; genus Streptomyces; species Streptomyces sp. NPDC059224. Next base: position 7,305 of record NZ_JBHZAN010000063.1, on the reverse strand, counting down.
TCCACCGTGAACCCGCCGCGCGCGCCCATCCCGGTGATGGAGCCCTCGGAGGACCATGCCTCCGGCAGTGCCGGCAGCAGTTCGATGACACCTGGCCGCGAATACAGGAGCATCTCCAGCGCGGCGGTCGGGCCACCGAGGTTGGCGTCGATCTGGAAGATCGTGTAGCTGCCCTGGCTGTACATGTCGAACCAGTTCGCCGAGGTGCCGTTGCCGTTGTTCATCGAGGGGCGCAGCACGGTGAGGTAGAGCTGATAGGCCTTCTCCGCGTCCTTCAGCCGTGACCAGCACAGGGACCGCCAGGCGCAGGCCCAGCCGAAGCTGTCCATTCCTCTGGCTTTCAGCAACTCTTCCACGCCCTTGACCAGTTGGGGCGAACTCGTGTCCACGGAGATGCGGTCGCCGGGGTAGAAGCCGATCAGGGGTGAGAGGTGACGATGCGTGGTTTCTCCGAGGTTCTCCGGGCTCATCCACTCCTCCAGCCAGCCGGTTTTCGGGCTGACCCGGGGAAGGTAGAGGCGAGCCTGCATCGCTTCCAGCTCCGCCGCGAGGTCCGTGTCGCGCTTCAGTTCGCGGGCCGCGACGGCGAATTCACGGAAGAGCTCCCACGCCAGTTCCTGTGCGTAGGTGTTTCCCTTGCCGTCCGGTCCATGCTCCGGCGACCAGGAGGTGTCGTCGATGAGGACTTCGCGGGATGACCCGTTCGAGTCGGTGACCTCTGTGGTGATCAGCCGTGACTTCCAGAACTCGGCCGCCCCCTTCAGCACCGGATAGATCGTCTCCAGGTACGCACGGTCCTGCGTGTATTCGTAGTGTCGCCACAGCGTGGCACAGAGCCAGGCATTACCCGAGGGGTGCCAGGCCCAGCCGCTGCCGCCGTGGATGTTGGTGGAGAAGGCGATCGCCCAACCGGCGATCTTGCCCGAGGTGTTGCGGAAGCGGTTGTCGGGGTTGTTGTAGAGCCGCCGGGTCACATCGGTCCAGACGGGCAGCTGTGACCTGCAGTAGCGGGCGAGCGCCTGCGTGTTGTCGCCCAGCCCCGCGGGATCGGCGAGCCAGTAGTTCATCTGGACGTTGATGTCGGTATGGTAATCGGCGTACCAGTCGGGGTTGTTGTTGTGGATCCACAGTCCCTGCAGGTTCATGGGCAGCCAGTCCCTGGACCCGGTGATGGTCAGGTATCGGCCGTACTGCACGTACGCGGCTTCCAGTTCAGGATCCGGGGTGGAGGCGTCGGTGTGTCGGACGGCTATCCGCGACCACGAGTCCAGCGACCGCTGCACCTGGGAAGACCTGCCCAGATTGATCGAGAAGCGGTCGTAGAGGCGCCGGTAGTCGGCCACATGGGTGGCGAGGAGGGCGGCGCCTGGCACCTTCGCCGCTGCGGAGACCTTCGTACGGGCTACTGCGAGCGGGTCTACGGCGGGGTCCCGGAAGTCCTCGCCTGCGTCGGGGGAGTAGTCGGTGCCCGCGCAGACGGTGATAAGCAGCTCGCGGCACCCGGAGAACGACAGCTTTCCGCCTTCCGTCCGGATGGTTCCGGTCTGGCTTACCGCCGTCACCGCTGCCGCGTACCGCAGGCCGTTCTTCAGTTTCGCCGCGAAGGACAGCTGTTTGCCGTTTGCCCACGTGTCCTCGCCGTGAGTGCCTTCCAGCGAGATCACGCCAGTGTGGGTGCCGCCTCCCGAGAGGTGGATCACGATGACGTCGTCGGGGTGGCTGGCGTAGATCTCCCGGCGGAACCGCGATCCACGGTGCTGGTAGGTCGCGGTGAGCACACCGTTGCTCAGGTCGAGTGTGCGTCGGTACTCGCTCGTCTCCTGTGCGGTGTGGCCTGTCAGTGCGATGCGGAGTTTGGCCAGCAGTCCGAAGCTGCCGAAGTCGTCGGGGCCGTAGGGAAGTTGTCCGTCATCGGTGAGGGTGTCGTTGCGTCCGCCCGTCCAGAAGGAGCCGTCGGTGATGTAGAGGAAGTCGTCCTCCGGGTCACAGCCGACGAGGGCACCCAGTCTGCCGTTCCCCACGGGAAGCCCTTCCTGGATTATGTGCGACTCGTGTGCCGGTTGTCGGTACCAGAGGGTGGTGGCCTCGGTCTCCGGAACAGTGTCCACGTGGGAAGGGCGCGCTGGATCGGCGTGCGCCGTGAACGCGGGCAGCGCGCCGAAGGCGGCGAGACCGCCACCGGCGGCACCGGTCAAGCGAAGGAAGTCACGGCGTGTGGAAGCAGGCATGGAACCGATCCCTTTCGGCGGGCAGGCATTTCGGGGACAGTTGTGAGTTGTGAGTTGTGAGGTCCGGTCGGACGACCGACGGGAGCCGGGCGGCCGGTCTCACAGTCCGCTGGGGGGTGCAAGCTCGGGCGCGGCGCCCCACCGCTTGTTCGGCTGCGGTCCCATGGTGAGGGCCAGGCGGCCGCCGGCGGTGATCTCCTCGTGGCGCAGCCACGCACGCCGCAGCGGCCTGCCGTTGAGCTCGGCCGACTGCACGTACAGGTTGTCCGCGGAGTTGTGCCGCGCGTGGATCGTGAAGCGGGTGCCTCGGCTGGTGCGGTAGACGACCTCGTCGAACAGCGGGCTGCCGAGCGCGTAGACGCCGCTCGCAGGCGCGACCGGATAGAAGCCGGAGGCGGCCATCACGTACCACGCGGACATCTGCCCGCAGTCGTCGTTGCCGGCCAGGCCGGCCGGACCGGTGGCGTAGGCGTGTTGACACACGAACCGGGACCACTTCTGGGTGAGCCAGGGCGCGCCGGCGTACACGAACAGGAACGGCAGGTGGTGGACCGGTTCGTTGGAGTGGTTGTAGGCGTTGTTCCACCGCATCATGTCCTCGGGCGGTGTCTGCTGGAACAGCGCATCGAGCCGTTCGACGAAGTTCTGCCGGCCCCCCATCAGGTCGATCAGACCCGGCACGTCGTGCGGAACGAACCAGCCCTGCTGTGCGGGATTGGATTCCACGCAGCCCTCGTTGTCGCCCATCCACGTGCCGTCCGCCCTGCGGCCCCGGAACCAGCCGACCTCGTCGTTGAAGAGGTTGCGGTAGTTGCGCGACGTCCGCCGAAGGAGCCGGGAGTCCTCGTGGTGACCCTTGGCCAGCGCGAACCGGGCGAGGGCGTAGTCGGAGTAGCTGTTCTCCAGAGTCTTCGACAAGCTGGTGTCCACACACCAGCCCAGTCGGGTCCAGTTGTCGAAGTCGTTGCGGTTGGAGCGTTCGGGGGGACCGAGCGCCACCTCCCGGCACAACCGGTAGGCCTGGTCGTGGTCGAAGCCCCGGACCCCCTTGACGTACGCCTCGGCGATCACGTTGACGGCCGGGTCGCCGACCATGGTGTCCGTGTCGGTCCCGAGCAGTTCCCAGCGCGCGAGCCCCTTGACCATGCCCGAGGCGGTCAGCTCCAGAAGAGAGTTGACGGTATCGCTGACGACGGACTCGTCGATGATGGTCAGCAGCGGGAACTGGGCGCGAAAGACGTCCCAGCCGCTGAAGACCGTACGCCGGCGGAAGGTGGCACGGCCGGGTAGGGGCGCCGACCTGCCGTCTCCGGTGGCGCCGCTGGGGATGGTCCCGCCGCCCGAGCCGTCGTTGTCTGTGTCGTCGAAGACGCGAGGGTCGATCATGGTGTGGTAGAGAGCGGAGGAGAAAATCTCGCGCTGCTCAGCCGTTCCGCCGGTGGCTTCCACGCGTCCGAGCGCCGTCGCCCAGGTCCGCCGCGCCGCGGCACGTACCGCGTCGAAGTCCCAGCCGGGCAAGTCCGCCGCCAGGTTGGCGCGAGCGCCCGCCACTCCGTTGAAGGAGACGCCGGCCTTGAGGAGGACCTGCTGTCCGGCGGTGACGGGGAACTCTACGAAGAATCCCGCACTGTCTCCGGTGCTCTGCTGCGCGCGGGCCTCACGGTCGACCCGGTCACCGTTCCATACGCCGAAGGTGCGCACCGGTTCCCGGAAGCGCATCGAGAAGTGCACGCTGTACTCAGGGCCGTTGCCGCAGATCCAGCCGCCCCCGGAACGGTCGTTGGTGAGCGTGCCCTCCACGGTGTGATCGTCAATCAGCCGCAGATCCTGGGTGACGGTGTGGGTGCCGTCGAAGCCGATCCGCCGGGAGAGGTCGACCTTGATCCTGCCGGTGCCGGCCTCGTGGAAGGTGAAGCGGAGGAAACCAGCACGCTCCGCGGAGGTCAACTCCGCTCGGACCGCGTAGCGGCTCAACTCAGCGGCGTAGTAGCCGGCTTCGGCAACCTCTTCTTCCTTGACGAAGGGGCTCTTCGCCGCGTCACGGCCGGTGACTAGGGCGCCGGTCTGCGGCATGACCTGGACCTGTCCCAGGTCGCCGTAGCAGCCGATGCCGCTCAGGTGGAGGAAGCTGAAGCCCTCGATGGTCGTCATGTCGGCGGAGTACCCGCTGCCGTTGTCGCCGCCGCTGACGGTATCGGGGCTGAGCTGGACAAGTCCAAAGGGCCTCACCGCACCGGGGAAGGTCTTGCCGCACGCCGTGTCGGCCGAGGTAGTGAGCGCACCCGTCAGCGGGTCGACGTGCGCGACTCCCGTACGTGGGGCGGTTCCCGTGTTTGGGGCGGTGACGGCCGCCGATGCCGAGCCGGGCGGAGCGGTGCTGCCGAGGGCAATGCCGCTCCCGGCGGCACCGGTGAGACGGAGGAAGTCACGGCGGGAGGCAGGAAGCACGGGTGGATCTCCTCAGGCGAGGCGCACGGATTAATTCATAAATTAATGAGGCTGCGAGGGAGAGGCAATGGCCGTGCATGCAAAAGATCCGATCTATCGATCGTAAAATCTTCTCACAAATGCCACATTTGGAATTATTCTGACGCACTTATCGGATGAGTGAGGGGCATTGATCTGCGCCGAGCGCCTTGGGTGAGTGCGTCTGCTGTGGCTCCACCGGCTGCCGCCGCCAGCAAAGCCATCTCGCTTCGTTCGTGGGTCGCGGTAGAAGGAGACCGACCGCGGTGGCGTGTCCGCGTGTTGACGCGGAAACCCCGTGCTCTGGACTACTGGCTCGCCCGGGTGTCCCAGGACGTGCCGCCCGATGGCGCCGTCTGGCGGTGCATGAAGTCCTCGAGCGTGCGATTGAACGTTGCCGGATCCTCCAGGTAGGGAAGATGTCCGCTCTCGGGGAGGCGGGTGATCGTTGCGTTCCCGGCGAGCGCGGCCAACTGCTCGGTGGACGAGGAGGGGACGAGGCGATCTCGCTCTCCGACGATCAGCTGCACGGGGACGACCAGTCCACGGAACTCCTCCACCTGATCGGCTTCGTCAACCTGGTGGAAGATGGCATTCACGTGTGCGGGATCGATGCGATCTGCCGATGCCAGAAAGCCACGCGCTATCCCGGCGTGTCCGGAGACTCCCATCCCCTTGAGCAGCAGCTGGGCCCATTCGCGAACGCCACCCTGACGCAGGAGCAGATCATAGAGCTCGACGCGTCGTTCGTGCTCGCGCGGCGGAAGTTCCAAGTACCCGTTTACGATGGTCAGGCGCTTGACACGGCGTGGCGATCGTGCCGCGAGCGTGATCCCCACTCTGGCACCCATCGCCAACCCTACGACCGACACTTCGTTCACCCGAAGGTGGTCGAGTACGGCCTGAGCGGCATCCGCGTACTGCCTGAACGGGACTTTCGTGCCCGTGGATCGCCCGTGGCCGGGGAGGTCCAGGGTGATCACGCGGTGATGCTCCGCAAAGGCTCGGCGCTGGTGCAGCCAATTGTTCGCGCTGCCGCCCAGACCGTGGAGGAACAGGATCGCGTCGCCGGTGGAGCCTTCGTCGGTGTAGTGCAGGGTCTCCCCGAGCCAGCTCAGTTCCATTGCCGCGCTCCCTTCCCTCCGCGTACGGTCAGTCCGCTGCTCAGCGGCTACCAGGTCGGACGAAGTCGCCCCAGCCGCGAAGATGGCTGATGAAACGCTCGCTCAGTCCGCCGCTCCGCAGGAAGTCCGCGGGGACGGGGAGGGCCGGACTTTCGTGCTCGAAGTCCGACTCCACCAGGACGGGGCAGTTCCGCTCCAGGATGCCGGCCCGTCCGATCAGCACGAAGTCGCATCCTTCGTCCAGCAGCCGACCGGCGCGCTCGGCACTCCTGATGCGGCCTGCTGCGCCCAGGCGCACTCCCTTCCGTGGCAGATCGGTGAAGACGCTCAGCATCGTCCGGCCTCGGAACGCACCCTCGTGGACGATCTGGTTGTAGTCCCACAGGGCGAGATCCAGGTAGTCGATCAACTCCCGATCGAGGATCTCCGCGGTCATCTCCCGAAGCTCCTCGATGCGCAGGCCATACCGCTCGATCGACAGGCGCCATCCGATCTGGAAATCAGGTCCGCACTCCCGACGGATTCCCTCGATCACCTCGATGGTGAAACGTGCGCGGTTCTCCAGACTGCCCCCGTACTTGTCCGTCCGGTCGTTCAGCATCGGGGACATGAACTCCGACAGGATCCATCCGAAGGCGCCGTGGACCGCGACGCCGTCGAATCCGGCCCTCTCGGCCCTCTTCGCACCCGCGATGAAGCTGTCACGGATGCGCTCCACCTCTGCTGTCGACAACGCGGCGATGCCGGGCAACGTGCGGTTGGAGGCGGGCGAGGGCACCCCTCCGAAGTACGGATTCGCGCGATGCCCCGCGTGGTGAAGCTGAACCGCCGACAAGCCGCCGCCCTCGCGAATTGAGTCAGCTACCTCCGTCAGTCCTGGCAGGTGCTTGTCACTGAAGATTCCCGGCTGTCGAGCGCACGCAATTCCACTGGCCTCGACAATCGTCGCGCCCGTCTGGACCAGCCCGTAGCCGCCCTGGCCAAGCTGTCGCATCCAGTCTTTGTCGAACTTTGACAAAAACCCAGAGGGCTCGCTCTGCTGACTTGTCAGCGGCGCCATCATGAACCGGTTTCGCATCGCGGGACCATGCAAAAGCGGGAGCGGCTCGAAGAGGTCTGCAACAGTCACGGAGATCTCCAGTTCGGTAGTGGTCAACCAGCGGATGGGTACCGCCGGCCCGTCACGCGACGGGGCAGTGATGCTCAGCCCACCCTTACACCTTCACATCAATGTGAAGGCAAGTCCGTAAGCATGTGATTGATTTTTGAAGCATGCGCAGCACCTTCTCGTGGCGACCCCTCGATCCACGTCGTAGGGCGGCGCCGGTGCAGTTCTGGGGTCGGGTGGTGTTCCGGCGTGGGGCCGGGCGGGATGACCGCAACCGCGCCGCCGCACCTGCCCCAGAGCTGGGCGGCCCCGCGACATCAGCTTAATCCGCATGCCTGCGGTCGAGGGATCAGCGGGAGAAGGCGGCCCCAGAGATCCC
>NZ_JBHZAN010000062.1:0-38396 GCF_042754285.1 Streptomyces sp. NPDC059224 | reverse complement strand
GTGCGCATCCCGATCGCCGAGCGCGCCAAGCCGCGGAAGATCGCCATCGGCGTCGGAACCGGCCCCAAGGAGATCTCCGGCTGAGCCGGACGGACGGGTGCGGAGGACGGGTACCTGATCTCCCCCCTCACCTCGCTCTCCGCACCCCCTAGGCAGTCCGAAGAAGGGGGTCGCCGTCATGACTCTGCGACATGAAGCGTTCCTCGGCCACGTGAAGGAACGCGGCGAGTACGCCACCCTGCAGGAGGCCGAGCGTGCGGCCCGCGTGGTGCTCGCCCTGCTCGGCGCGCACCTGGTCGGCGAAGTCCGCGCCCAGTTGGCGGCGCGCCTGCCGGAGGAGTTCGCCCTGGTCCTGCTCAACCCGCTGCAGAGCGCCGAGCCGCTGTCCCCTGAGCGGTTCGTCCGAGCAACCGCAGCCTGGATCGAAGGCGCCACCGAGCAGACCGCCGCCTGGGACGTCAGCGCCGTACTGTCCACCGTCGCCGACGCCGCCGACGAGGACCTGCTGGGCCAGATCCTGCTCCAGCTCCCCGCCGGCTACGACCTTCTCTTCGGCCGCCCCCAGGCCACCTGACCATCCCCGACACCGGTACCCGCACGCCGGCCCCAGCAAGAAAGGCAACCACCCCAGTGATCTCCGACCGGATCGCGCCGACCCAGCAGCCGTACGGGACGGCGTACGAGCAGATGCTGGAGAAGGTCCGCTACGAGGGCGCCTACCCCACCCGCGAGAGAGCCGACGAAGCCGTCCGTCTGGTCCTTGCCGGACTGGGACGCCAGGTGACCGGCGAGGAACGCGTCGACCTGGCCGCCTGCCTCCCCCTGGAAGCCGCACGCACGCTGACCGGGCAGATCCCCGACATACAACCGCTCACCGGCTCGGCCTTCGTCAAGGACCTCGCCGCCCGCACCGGCGCCTCCCAGGCCACGACCCGCTGGGACACCGGCTCCGTCTTCTCCGCCGTCGCCGCCTACGCCGGCCCCGAGCTGATCACCCGCATCCTCCACCGCCTTCCCACCGGCTACGCCCTGCTGTTCGGCCGCGCCGAACTCACCCCCGCCGCATAGACGGCGACATACGAGCCCGAGGCGGGCACGACAACGGGCGTATCGCTGCCCGCCCCCAGGCGCCGTCTTCCTGACCGGGTCCCGGCCCCTGGGACCTGCACGACGCTCCACCCCGCCGAGCCGCTCAGCCAGGGGCCGGCTGTCCAATCCGCAAAAGTGCGTGACAGCCCGTGCATGTCACGGAAATCGCGCCAGCCGAAGCCCTTCGGCTGGTCCTTGCGCCCGGTGTACTCCCGGACCGCATAGAACAGCCGGGACCGCTCACCAGGCCTGTAGCAGGTCATGCCCACCAGGCGTCATCGAGGTAGAGACGTCCTGCCCCCGCTATGCGGTGTTGGACGGCCGCCACCGTGTGCCTGTTGCGCAATCCGGACGCGCCGGGACGGGACGGAGGGCGACGCCGGGCGAGGAGTGTTCGTGAGGGGCCCTGCCAGGGCGCCACGGGAGAACCCATGGGTCTTCACGGACGGGTCTTGAGGCCGTCCAGGATGAGGTCGAGCAGGCGCTCTGCCTGCTGTCGGTGTTCCTCGCCCGCCGAGGTGAGGGCGATGCCTTCAAGGGCGGCGCTGATGTCAGTCGGGAGGATATCGGTTCGGATCATCCCGGCCGCCGCGCATGCGTCCATGAGGGCGGCGACGGCGGCCTGGATCATCTCCCTGCTGCGGCCATAGGGGTTGCTTCCCGTAGCGGCGATGGCGCGCAAGGCGTCGATCATGCCGTACTTCGTGGTGACGTAGTCCAGGAAGAGACGTGTCCATGCACGCAGGGCCTCGTCGGGCGACTTCTGCGCGAGCAGAGGGGTGACGGCTTCGCACAGCTGGGCCACTTCGTTGCGGTAGACCGCCTCCACCAGGGCTTCCCGGGTGGGGAAATTGCGGTAGAGGGTCGCACTGCCCACGCCCGATTCCTTGGCGATGCGGTCCATCTGCGCGTCCAGCCCCTCCACGGTGAACACCCGCGCCGCGGTGGTGAGGATCTTGTCCCTGTTGCGCTGTGCGTCGGCGCGCAACGGGCGGTGCCCCTGGTCGGCCATCGGTCTTGGCATTCCTTCCCGGGTCGGGTGTTCCGACTTGCTAACTGGGGACGTCCCCGCTTAGCTTCTGAACAAGTGGGGGCATCCCCAGTTTCACTGTAGGTCACACGCTGACCTGCGTACCCTTCCCGGAAGGAACTTGATCATGTCGACCATCCAGGGCAAGGTCATAGCGATCACGGGCGCCAGCAGCGGCATAGGGGAGGCGACCGCACACTTCCTCGCCGAAAAGGGGGCCCGTCTCGTGCTCGGGGCCCGGCGCGAGGGGCGGCTGAACGCAGTCGTGGACGGCATCACAGGCAAGGGCGGAGCCGCCACCGGCGTCATCGTCGACGTCACACGCCGCGACGACCTCCATCGCCTCACCGACATGGCGATCGAGCAGTACGGTCGGCTCGACGTCCTCATCTCCAACGCAGGCACGATGGCCGTCTCCCCGTTCGACGACCTGCGCCAGGACGACTGGGATGCGATGGTCTCCACTCACATCACCGGCCTGCTCAACGGCATCGGGGCAGCCCTTCCCATCTTCCGCCGGCAGCGCTCCGGCCAGTTCGTCAACGTCGGCTCCACTGCCGCCTACGTCGTCAAGACCCCCCAGGCCGTCTACGCGGCCACCAAGACGGCAGTGAAGGTGCTCACCGAGGGCCTGCGCCAGGAATCGGGGCCCGACCTCCGCGTGACACTCATATCACCCGGCTTCACTCACACCGAGGGCGTCGGGAAGGGGGCCAGCCCTGAGGCCGCCGCCGCGATGATCCGGCAGCGCGACGAGATCGCCATGCCGCCCTCCGCGATCGCCTCGGCCATCGGCTACGCGATCGAGCAACCCGACGGCGTGGATGTCAGCGAGATCGTCGTCCGGCCGACCGTGCAAGCCTGACAACCCCGCAAGAACCGCGACTGCCTGTCGCCAAACGATGCCGTCGTCTGGCGACAGGCAGTCGACGCGTGGGTACGGACCACCGGCCCCCCTGTCTCGGGCTCTGGTCCACTTCTTGTGGTCGCGTACGCAGCGCCACCGTCGATCTTCATGTGACGACAGTTGAGGTCGCCCAAGAACCGTTCGACCGGAAAGACACCCCTTGCAGCCAAGGAGTCGATCCGCCCAGGTTGTGGGCGTCTGACAAGACTCTCTACTGCCCACCGTCAGCAACGACGGGTGCAGGGCCCTCATCGGGGAAGAAAGCGTCCGCGATCCGGGCGAGTTCGGCGTCGCTCAACTGAGGCGGTCTCCAGTCGCGGCCACGCGCGTGATCGACTGATCGGGCGCCCAGGGGAACGAATCCCTCAGCGAGGGTCCGTCCGTGCGACCATGGCCAAGCTTCCGGAACTCCCCGAGGAATCGGTCTGCATACACATTCTCGCTGCTCACGGCAGCACCGTATGCGTCGGTTTCGGGCTGGGGACAGTCCCGGTGCAGCCCGAAACGCATGACGTCAATCGCCAATGCGGTCCTCACCATGGAGCGGCAACGCTGAAGAAGCTCATTGTTGACCTTCAGTTTCCTCACCCTCACGGCTGAGAGGCTGTCCCTCATGATGGACAAACGAGGTGGGATTGAAGACCAGGCGGTGCACCCAGGCAAGTACGCACGCGTCGAACGAGAGAGGCGGTTCCTGCTGGTCGAGCCCCCAGCACCGTCGGCGGTGACCGTCAGCAGCGTGATCAACGACAGGTATGTGACAGGGACGCGCTTACGGCTGCGTCGGGCTGACTTCTCGGATGGCCGCTGCGAGCTCAAGCTCACCCAGAAAGTCCCGATCCCTCAGCCCGGGGCCGTCCAGGGTCTGATCACGAATACGTACTTGTCGCCAGCCGAGTACGACGTGATCGCATCACTCCCGGCCGCCCCGCTGTCGAAGACCCGTTTCAGCGTTCCTCCCTTGGGTGTAGACGTCTTCCAGGGCCACTTGCATGGCCTGGTAGTCGCAGAAGCCGAGTTCGCCGGAGACTACGAGGCCCAGTCCTTTGTTCCCCCGGTCGAAAGCGTCGCAGAGGTCACCGACGACACCCGCTTCACCGGAGGACGCCTCGTCCAGGCATCCCGCCACGAGTTGCTCGGGTGGCTAGCCGAATACGGACTCCACCCGGAAGCCTCCTAAGAGGTCCTAAGAAAAGTTTTTGATCATGTGACTTTCGGCTTGGGTGGTCGTTGGTCTGGTCGTGGGGAAGAGGGAGTCGCGGCCGTGGGTCGTGTCGGATGAACTGTGGTCGCTTGTCGAGCCGTTGCTGCCCATGCCGGGGCCGAAGGTGGTCGAGGGTCGGCCGCGGGTGCCGGACCGGCAGGCGTTGTGCGGGATTCTGTTCGTGCTGCACATCGGCATCCAGTGGGAAGTACCTGCCACGGGAGTTGGGCTTCGGTTCGGGGATGACGTGCTGGCGGCGTCTGGCCGCCTGGAACGAGGCCGGCGTGGGGGACGCACTGCACCTGGTGCTGCTGAAGAAGCTGCGGGCCGCGAGGAAGCTGGACTGGTCGCGGGCGGTGATCGACTCCTCCCACGTGCGGGCCGCGCGACGTGGCCCAAAAGCGGACCCAGCCCCGTCGACCGCGCACGGCCGGGCAACAAGCACCACGTCGTCACCGACGCCCAGGGCATCCCGCTCCCGGTGTCACTGACCGGCGGAAACCGCAACGACGTCACCCAACTCCTGCCCCTGCCCGACAAGATCCCGGCCGTCGCAGGTGTCGTCGGCCGGCCCAGACACCGGCCCGACGCGCTCCTCGCCGACCGCGGCTACGACCACGACAAGTACCGGCGGCTCCTGTGACAGCGCGGCATCCGCCCGGTCATCGCCGAGCGAGGCGTCGAACACGGCTCCGGCCTGGGCGTCTTCCGGTGGGTGGTCGAGCGCACCATCGCCTGGTTGCACGGCTTTCGCCGCCTGCGCATCCGATGGGAACGACGCGACGACATCCATGAGACATTCCTCGGCCTCGCCACCTGCCTGATCACCCTCAGACACGTCCGACGCCTTTGTTAGGACCTCTTACCCTCGGCCAGGTCTCCTTCTTCCACACCTGGACCGCATCGTCGTCCCGCTCGATGGCGCGCCGGGCCGGCTGCTGCCAACTCCAGCCATGCTGCTTCAGCAACCGCCACGCGCCCTCGTCGGTGTAGCAGACGTGGAACAGCCGGCCGATCAACGTCTTGACCCACGCCAGCGTCCATCGCTGGTCCGCCCAGCCGTGGACCAACGGGCCACGCTCCAACTCCCGCTCCAGCCTGGTGACCAGCGTTTCGCTGAGCAGGGACCGTCCCGGAGAGGAGCCCTGCGACAGGACCCCGGCCTGGCCGCGCTCGCGCCAGGCCCGGCGCCACCGCTCCGCCGACCGCTCACTCACCCGCAGCGCGGCGGCGACCTCTCGGTCCTTCTCCCCCGGCCTCGAAGCGGACGACAGCCTGCAACCGGATCCGCTCCCGCGCGGCCCTCTCGGTGTCGGTCAGCCCACCACCCTGCGCGTATCTCACTCCCCAGGCGCCGGGTGCGGCGGAGCCTTCGTGTCGGGGACGACCAAGCCTCGGTCGGAAAGGACTTGGTGGGCCAACCGCCACGCCCGCCCCTGGTCGGACGGCCAGCACGGCGGTCGACGGCGAGCTCGAACTGCATCGCCAAAATGGGACTGCTGCTCGCCGCGCGACTGGGTGTGCCGCGGCCAGTCGGCGACGCACTGAGTGTGGACGGCGCCCAGGTGACGGTTATCCGTGTACGCCCCCCAGGTTGGGCGGCTGGTGTTCGCGAGCGCCGCACGAAGTGAACGGCCTGGGTGTCGATCGTGGGCGAGGGTGGCTTGCCGCGTCGTCGCGGCGCTCCCGTCGTATCGCGCTTTGCGGCCGGCGGTGAGGGCGGTTGCTCATCGCGGCTCTCCGAGGTGAAGGCGTCGCGGCGAAGCGAGGGTCACGGGCAGAGGCAGGCCCAGCCGCTCGGCTGCGCGACGCCGGACACCCAGCTGAACTCGGGTCCGGGGCCGGAAGGAGGGGGGCCGCGAGCAGCCGCAGCGATGGCGGCGATCGTAGGTCAGCCCCTCCGCGAGCACGGTAGCAACGACGGACCGCGCCTTGAGAGTGTCGTCGGTGGGCACGGGGGCGGCGGCATCGGTCTGGTGCTGCCACCAGTCTGTGTGGTCGTCCTCGCCGTTGGAGAGGTGGTGGAGGTGCAGGCAGTAGGCGGCCCTTTGGCCGGCCCGGCGGCGTACTGCCACCAGAAGCGGGCGCGTCGGCGGTGTCGGTGCGAGAGTGGGTGCGCGGTGCCGTCAAGGACGGCATGCCAGCAGTTGGGTCTGGGCATCGAGCCGCGGCATGTCGAGGGGATGCGCCCGAAGCTGAAGCGGCTGGTAGAGCGCGGAATCCGAGAACGCTCATCACGAGGACGTCACCGGCTCTGCCACGTCCGCGGCGTCGAGGGCATCGTCGCCGGACTGGCCGGGCAACTCGGCTGGGCCGCCGAAGGAGCCGGGGGCGCGGTGCGGGCCGGTGACCGAGCCGACGGGGAAGGGGGCCCGTGCCGTTGCCCGGCAGTGCTCTTGCCCCGTTCCCGCAACTCGTCCAGGGTAAGACGCTGTGCAGCGGCCTAATGGTTCCGACCATCACACCACGCCTCGGACGCCCAGCAGTTCCGATGTTTCCGCCGGTTCGACTTTCACAGGGATGGAGGGCGTACGTGTCGGCGCCGGCTTGCCGTTCGACCGCCGTGTCGTGGTCCTGGTAGAGATCGCCGACGATCCCAACGAGATCGCCCTGGCCGAGGAGTTGTTCACCGCCAACGGGTGGCCGGTGCGTCCCGCGGAGGAAGCCGAGCGGGTCGGCTGCCCACCCGAGCGTACGGCTCGGGTGGTGGAGGTGCGGCTGCCCGGGGCGCGTGACGGCGCGATCGAACGGGCGCTGGGCCACGTCGACCGGCTGGCGGTGGTCGCGTCACTGAAGATGTGGGCGCGCGACGCGGTCCTCCTGGAGCACGAACCCGAGCCGTACACCGCGTGGCGCGTGCGTGCTACCTCCGGGGCCGTGCATCCCGGCAGGGTCATCCGGGCCGCCGAACCTCGTGGTCGCGCGGGTGCGCTGGCCGATCTGCGAGCCAGGGTTCTGGCCCGTCACTCCGACGACTCGTCGCGCGTCACGCTCGACCCCGCCCTTGCCTCCGTCGACGTCCGGGCCAACGTGATTCTCGTGAACATCGGCAACGGTGTGGCTTTCTTGGCTGCCGCGCTGGCCGTGGAGGCCCACGGCAGCTGGCGGTTCTCCGGGTGGTTCGTCACCGTCCTGTTCGGCGTGGCGTGGATGGTGGCGGGCATCTGGGCCGCCATGCGCGGCTCTCCCACCCGAAGGACCGTCATCTGGGCTCTGCCGCTCGCGTCCCCGATTCTGTTACCGCTCGTCACCTGGATCGGCACCCTTGTCCAGGAACGGTACATCGCTACGTTCGGAATCCCTTCGGACTCGGTGCACACCGGGGCGACCGACCGCCTGTGGGCAGGAGCGCTGCCGATGCTGGGCATCGTGGGCTGCAGCGCCTTCGGCGTCGCGGCGGCAGGCTGGAACCGGCGGGTTCACGCACATCCGACCGGCCCGGACGTGAGCAGAATCGCCTCGGCTGCCGGCATCGGGCTGCTGATAGGCGTATTCGTAGTGTTCCTGCCGTTCTTCGCCACCGCCCACCCCACAGCGGCCCTGGACGCCGAGGGCAGCGTCGGCCGCTACCAGCAGCCCTCCTCCTACTACGGTCTTCGCCCCACCCTCGTCTGCGTCAAGCCGATGAAGGCCGTTGCCCACCCCGAACTCGGTCTTCAGGGTGCCGCCTACGGCGGAACTGTCCCGCTCACCTGGCCGGTGCTGACTTTCGGCCCCGACGGCGACCGCATCTGGCTCTGGGACCCCCACACGCGGAATGCGCTGAATATGGACCTCGCCGACGCCACTTTCATTCCCTTCGATGACGATTACTCGGACAACCACACCTGCCCCTGAGCACGCGCGAAATGAGGCCCTCTTCTCAGGCGAGGCGGTCCCTCTGCATCCGGAAGCGGTGGGCTTCGCCAGCCACTACGACTTCGACGTGCCGACAGCTTGCCGGCGACAGCACTGACGGCAAGGAGGCGGACGGATGCGGCACTCGGCAGACCGAGCTGAAGGGGTTCGCACGACCCCTCCGGGATCGTGTTCACCGTGCTGGCTGCGATGTCCGGCATGGAACGCGAGTACATCCGCGACCGCACCCGTGAAGGCCACGAGTCCGCCCGCAAGCGCGGCAACACCAGTCTTTGAGGCGGCAGTCTCGGAGGATCTTCCAGGTCTTCATCCGGGCGAAGACGTGCTCGACACCGGCGCGGATCTACTGGTGGAATTGTGCCCTTCTTCCAGTCGGGCAGGTCTTCGCCCTCGCGCCGGCGATGGGACATGACGAGTCCCGTGCCCGGATAGCCGCCGTCGGCGATCGTGAGTGTCCTGCCGACGGCGGCTTTGGCGCCGGATTCCTCCCACGTCTTGTAGCCGTTGCGGTTCCCCGGCAGCGGTTGGCCGGCCTCGACGACGAGTCGGGTGTCGGCGTTGATGACGACCTGTTCTTCGACTGCTCGGCAACGGTGTGATCGGGAGTGGGCACCAACGTGCCGGTCACGATGAGCACGGTCTCCTTGGCGAACCGCTTGCGGGGCTGGAGCGCGAGCGGCGGCCCGAGGTGGTCGATGATCCGGTCCGCCGCCGGCTTGGCCACCCCGAACACTGGGGCGAGCCGACGCATCGTCAGGTTGGTGCGTCAGTACGCCACGCCCAGCAGCTTCCGGTCCACCAGGAGCAGGACCAACGGCCGACCTTTGCGGACGGCGTCCGCACCCTCACGCCGCAGCATGGTCACCAGCTTCCCGAAGGCACGCGCGCTCAGCCCGGTGAACGGGGCTTTCCAGGACGGCTCCGACACCGTGATCACACCAGCCACGCCGGGATCATCGCACCGCAGCCTGCCCCGCCGGCAGGCCTCCTCGCCTCAACGGAACTCGTGGACCACCTCGATCTCGCCGACGATGTGG
The DNA here is from genome assembly GCF_042754285.1 of Streptomyces sp. NPDC059224. NCBI lineage: Bacteria > Bacillati > Actinomycetota > Actinomycetes > Kitasatosporales > Streptomycetaceae > Streptomyces > Streptomyces sp. NPDC059224. The sequence continues at coordinate 29,271 of NZ_JBHZAN010000062.1, read as the reverse complement.
GCGTTGAAGTCGTCCAGCTCCTCGGCCGGAACCCAGAGCTCGAGGATCGTCTGCCCACCGGCCTGCTGGATGGGATACCGGCTCAAGAACTGCGACTCGACCTCAAAACGAGTGACGAAGCCGGCGCCATCGTGCTTCACGTTCCAGTCCCGCGCGATCCTGACCGCGTAGTCCTCGTTGAGGACCGGGTAGAAGATCGGCTGCTCGGGCAGCCGGGGCGGCCAGGCACGCCAGTTCAGCTCCCGAACCAGATCCAGCTCCCTGGGGCCGGTGGGGCGCCACAGGGTCGTCGTTGCTTGCCGGCTGGTCATCTGCATCGCTCTCTGGACGTAGGCCGCTGGTGCGGCAGGCAGGGAGAGCGAACGATACCGGCGCCGCGAACTCATCAGCCACGCAGTTTCCGCACCATGACCAGCAGTTACGGGACCGCCCTTGCAGGGTGTTGCACAAGACCGCTTTCGGGCGGGTCAGAGCTGTGATCGCGGTCTTCTGGTCACGATGCGAGGGCCAGGTTGTGCATGTGGGCGACGGCCTGGACCGCGTGATGGAGGCCGTCGCCGCGCTGCCGGCGGTCGCGGAGGACCTTGTAGTTCTTCATGCGGCCGATCACGTGCTCCACCCGCGCACGCACCTTGCGGTGAGCAGCGTTGTCGTCCTCCTCCCCCGGCAGCAGGGGCCGGTGAGGGCGTTTTCGGAGCGGTACGGCCATCCCGCAGTCGAGGTAGGCGCCGTCGCCCAGGACGGTCACGCCCCCGGCAGTGTTCACCCAGCCCCGAGGCCCGCCAGGCGTGCGCGTCCGCGGCCGTGCCCGGCACCGGTCGGGCGGCGGCGCCGATCACAAGACGGGGGTCCGCGTCTACGACGATCTGTATGTTCGCCGAGAACCGGTAGTTGCGTGGCGATGAGCCGATGTTCCGGTCACGCACCGGGACCAGGGTGCCATCCACGATCCACAACCGGTCCGCCGCATCAGCGGTACGAGAGACAGGCTCAAGCTCCAGCAACGGACCAAGCCGCTGGATGACCCGGCAGACCGTGGAAGAGGAGACACCGAACGACGCGCCCAGCTGCCGCATGGTCAGGTTGGTGCGGCAGTACACCGCGACCAACGGGTCCGGCTGCACTCTCCTTCGCTTCAGGCGGGCCGGCAGGTTGTGCGGCCGCCCCGGACTGTGCAGGACACCATGCCGTAGGGTCGCGCGCGTGACAGGCGGAAAAGGTGAAGTGCGTTTTTGGTGGGCGGAGTTGCGCGGGCCGGACGGGGCCGAACTCCCGCCGAACGTGCGGGAACGAATAGCGTGGTACGAGTGGCATAAGCGGCGACAGCGGTTCGGCCACTATCTTTCGGAGGCCGTGCTGCTGCTGTTGTCCGCGTCCATACCAGCGTGTGCGGCAGCGGGTGCCTCCGTCACAGTGACAGGAATTCTCGGTGCGCTGGTGGTGGTCTCGGCCGGACTCCGGCAGCTGTTTCGGTGGGGCGAGAACTGGGTTCGGGTGAGTTCCGTGCTGATAGCTCTCCAGGGCGAGCTCGTCAACTGGAGCTGCGGGTCGCCCCCGTACAACGGCGCGGACTCCCTGGCCGTGCTGGCGTCGAGGACCGAGGAGCTGGTGCGCTCAGAGGCAGGCGAATGGGCGGAGACGCGGTCCTCCGTGCCCCAATCCCCTGTCGCTGGACCTCCGACATCTGCAGGGTAGGTGCAGCGGCCGACGTACTTCAGGGGATCCAGACATCCGAAAGGGCCGCGTCGGGAGAGGCACAGCCTTCTCCGGGCTTCTTCGGTACTCAAGCCTCAGCGGCCCAGATGACAACGAGGAGTGTCGGCGGTGTTGGAGACCTACCTGTCCTGGTACCGGGAGATACGGATGGACGAGTCCGGGTTCCGCGCGGTCACCGACCACTTGGCCCAGTCCGGGCTGACCCTCGAGCACCCGACGCTGGGCTGCGGAATGCTGTTGGACGTCGTGGGAGAACAGGTGAAGCTGCCTGCCGGGCGCATCCTGGAACTTGTCGGTCTGTCGGTCGGGCCGCTCTGCATGCAGTTCTGGCTGTCGGCTGACACGGACGTGGTGTGCGATGTCCGGTACGTGGCGCCGGACACCCAGGTCCTTACCTTCGTGCTCGGCGGGCTGACCGAGAACGAGCGTGAGCAGGCCACCGAAGCGGTTCAGCGGCTGATCCAACGGGAGTTGGACAGCACTCTCGCGCTGCTCGTCGATCCGGGCGGCGAAACAGCTGACGAGGACGACGACGCGCTTGTCCTGTACGGCCGACTGCCGAGGGGCCCGCGCCCGGACCGGGTGCAGTTCCGGACGGACCGGCTCAGTACCGTCCCGGCTGTTCTTGCTGGAGCAGAGGTGACGGATCTCGGCAACGGGCTGAGTGCAGTCCGGTGGCCGTGATCATCTGGCTGGTTCACGGAGCCGGAGGACGAGGGTTGTGATGTGGAGTCCGGACCGGTACCGGGCAGCGAATCTGCCGAACCGTGTCGCGAGGGCGCGGAACTGCTTGAGCGGGCTGAAACAGCGTTCGCCGACGTCGCGGGCTTGGCAGAGATCACGGTCGAAGGCTGGCGGCCTGCCGTCGCCCCGGCCGCGCCGCACACGGTGGGCCTTCTGGTCGGCCCTCTCCGGCATCACCGCCCGGATGCCCCGGCGCCGCAGGGTCCCGCGGATCGCCCGTGACGAGTACGCCCTGCCGGCGGGCGGCCGCGTCGGGCCTGCGGCGCGGCCGCCCGACGCCGGTCCTGGGTACTCGCTGTGCGTCCAGGATCGCATCGAAGGCGGTGGAGCCGACACGCTGTCCGGCGTGACGAGGATGGCCTGAGGCAGGCCCCGGCCGTCACAGGCCACGTGAATCTTCGTGGTCAGCCCGCCGCGGGACCGGCCGAGCGCCCGGTCAGCTGCCGCACCTGCCGGATCGTCCAGTTCGTCCCCCGCCGGTGCCCCTTTTTACGAGCGCCGGCAGCATGCTGGTGAGCACGGTTGACCGTGGAGTCGACACGGTCCACTCCACCGCTCCAGCCAAGCGGATGGTCGGGATCGGTGGGGCTGGGGGCCGAAAGGCCGGCGGGTCTCCTTCCGAAGGGCTGTCCCGTAATCCCCGGCGGGCGCACGACGACAGCTACGGCACCTCGCAGCGTTGTCGGGCTCGCCCGAATACGCCCACTATGAGGACGACCCTCCGCCTTGCGATGCACCGCATCCGACGCCGCGCGCAGATCCACCAGGGATTACGGGACAGCCCTTAGTGGCCGGCCATCGGCGTGGCCGTTGGGCGCCACTCGCGGCGGAGAAGGCCAAAAACCCAGGAGTCGGAGACGTCGCCGTTGACGACGCAGTCCTCGCGGAGGGTGCCTTCACGGACAAAGCCGAGCTTCTCCAGGACCCGGGCGGACGCCACGTTGCGGGTGTCGGTCTCGGCCTGGACGCGGTTCAGATCCAGGGTGTCGAACGCCCACCGCAGGACGGCGTACGCGGTCTCCGTGGCGTAGCCGTGGCCCCACGCGGCTGCATCGAAGACGTAGCCCAGGGACGCGCTGCGGAAGTCAGGGTTCCAGTCGGTCAGGCCGCACCAGCCGACGAACGCACCGTCGGAGACGCGGTCGACGGCCACCCGTGCTCCCGTGCCTTCCTCCTCGATCGTCCGGCAGGTCACGATGAAGCGCTGGGCGCGGCCCGGTTCGGTCCACGGCGGGGAGTCCCAGTAACGCAGCACGTGGGCGCTGCTGTGCAGCGCGTAGAGCGGCGCCGCGTCTGCGTCGGTGAAAGGCCGCAGTCGCAGGCGGGCAGTGTGCAGCTCGGGGGTGGGCAATGCCATGCGGAGCATCCTGCAGCGCAACGCTCGCCCCCGGCCATCCGTTTTCCCGGACGGTCGGGCGCGTACAGCTTGGCGAGTCGGGGCACCTTCGTAAAGCGGCCGGTGTGGTAGGTGCCGGCGACTGCGCCGGAGCGCGAGCGGCAGGGTGAACCCGGCGATGTGTGACAGCGCGGGCAGGGATGCCGCTCGACCTCGTCAGCATCGGACACGTGTGCGGTTCGAGGGCTCCATCATGACTCCGGAGGCTGTCCCGAACATTTCCCAGAACGGGCCGCAACCCACTTCTGAGTGAGAACGAGTTGTGACGGTGAATCCGAGTTCCGGCCTGCTTTCGCCGACCGTTGTTGATCTTGCTCCGGGAAAGGGTTGTTTGTTGGAGCCGTGCGGCTGCTCGAGTCTCGTGGTCGCCATGCGTACCCTGAGGCTTATGACACAGTTGATCGACCCCGCTGCGACTGACGCCGCAGTGAACGCGTTTTACCAGACGATATCCCGGCTCGTGGAGCTCTCTCCCGGCATGCATCAGCGGCAGGGGGCCGCCGGCACGAGAGTGGTGTTCACCGGTCTGCCCATCCCCAGCCTCAATCTGGTCTGTGTGGGAACGGAACCAGATCTGGACGAAGTGGATGCTTTCGCCAAGGAGCTCTCCACAACGGATGTCCCGTGGAGTATCCAGCTGCGCACAGATGCCGATCCCGCACTGCTCGACCTGGCTGCCCGCTACGGCAGGACCTCATCCAGCACACATCCCCTTCTCGTGTGGGACGCAGACCTGCTGCCTTCGCTTCCCACATCCGTCCCGCACGGCGCCGCGGTGCGTGAAGTCTCAGGAAACGAGTACGAGGTGTTCGCCTCAGCTCTGGCGAACGGGTTCGACATGCCGAAGGACGTAGCGGACGTTTTCGCCCTGCCCGCTCTGCTGGACGCCCCCGACATGACAGCGTTCGTACTGGAGGTCGACGGCGAGGCGGTCGCCACCGGCTTCAACATCGTGGCCGGCGACCAGGTAGGGATGTACAACGGTTCGGTTCCGCCGCAGCATCGGCGCAACGGGTACTACCGCGCCCTCGTCACTGCGAGATTGAGGCACGCGGTACGCTCCGGAGCCCGTTTCGCCTTCACCCAGAACACTCCGATGTCACGACCGCTCTACGAGTCGCTTGGGTTCCGCCTCGCCGAGACGTGGACCTACCTCACTTCAGAGTCATGAGGTCAAGCCCTTCCGAGGGCGCGGACATCAAGCCAGGTGCCTGCAGGGACCAGGCCACAACGGCCGCAAGTCCCGGAGTGCAGGCGGCAAAGCCTGTTGGCCCGTCGCGTGGACCGGCCTGGGCACAACAGGCCGCGACCCACAGAGGCGAACAACGCCCGCTCCACGCCGCGGAGACGACGAAACCCCACTCGACCCCGCAGGGTCATCCATCCGCGTAGGACCCCGTAGGACCCAACTACCCGTCACGCTGCAAGGAACTGCTCGAACTGCTTCATCCGCAGTCCCGTGAACGCCTCCACCCACAACGGCTCAGCTCTCAACACTCGACACATTCGAGAGAAATGCCCAGCTCGCGGCATTTCTGAAAAACGCTTCAGCGCTGTGATCGCGTAGGTTCGCCGGGTTGGTCAGACCGGTATAGTCGCGGTTCGAGCAGCAGGGGATGCGCTGGATGAGCTTGGCACCGGCAGCTGCCGGCCTGGAGACATGTGAATCGTTTCCCTGCTGTACACTTCACCTTTCTCATGCGTTCAATTTTATTTCCCGGGGGGGAATCGTGGCGACGCCACAGCAGAACATTGAGTCGTATCCAGTTCCGTCAACTCAAACCGCACCTGTGCCGCTTTCGGGCCCGCCACGCTGCCAATTCTGCGGGGGAATGCCGGCGCTGAAGACCACGGTCCGAGGACATCAGGGCATACTGGTCGTCATGCGGCTCCTCAAGGTGCGAGGGCTCTTCTGTCGCACCTGCGGCATTGCCGTGCACCGTGAGATGACCACCAGGACGCTGTGGCAGGGTTGGTGGAGCATCTTCTCTCTCGTCATCGCTCCAGTCACCCTGGTCATCAACCTTGTCGCTCGCGTCCGCTTCGGCCGAATGACGCCTCCGGCCGACGGAATACGACCTCCGCTCGACCCTGGCAAACCGGTCATACGGCGCGTCGGGGCGATTGGTGTCCTCGCGCCGTTCCTCATCGTCGGTGCTCTCGCGATAGGCGCGGAACTGGACGACAGTGCGAACACCGCGGAAGTCGGATCGTGCATGCACGTCAGCGGCACAGCAGGTGATCCTGAAGCCACTGTTGTCGACTGCGGTTCGGCCGATGCCCAGTTCAAGGTTGCTGAGCGGCACGAGGGCAGTGATGCTTACTGCGACCGCACGGTCTATTCCGAGTACGACGAGTACGGAGGCCGGAACAGCTTCACTCTGTGCCTTACTCCGCTTCCGTAGAACGTCATTTCATTTGGCGTGATCCGCCAGCCGTCCGGTCGCGCAGTAGGGAAATGTGACGAACGAAATCCCCGCGACTGCCTGGCATTTCTCGGACCCGCCGCAGCACTGCGCTGCTACAAGCGGTTCGTCCGCGAGATGATCCTCGACCGCTCTTCCTCGGTGATCCGTCGTCTGGCCCGTCACCACAGCGGAGTTGGGTGGCGGGCCAGACAGGGGCTGATCACTCGTCGGTAGGTACTCCTCGAGGGTCATGGACGCAGGTTTTGGAACCACGCGGACACCAACGGCGGTCCGTGTCACACCGACCAGTGACGAACCGGCTGGTTCCTAGCGGAAGGTGACTGTCAGCGGGGTGCGGACGGAGTGGCGAGGGAGGGTGATCGTCAGTGTGTCGGTGGTGGCGTCCCAGGTGTAGGCGTGGGCGGACAGGGTGGTGCCGGCGGCCGTGACGTGGGCCGGTGCCCTCGTCCCGCGGACCGACACGGTCCAGGTGCGCTGTCGGGGCTGGCCGTGGAACGTTCCCTTGGCCGCGCCGATGGACAGCTTGTGGACTCCGCCGGACTCCTTGTAGCGGATGAAGGTGGTGGCGCTGTGGGCTTTGCCGACGGCCTTGCCGTCGTCTTCGTAGAGGCTGGTGGATCCGGAGGCCCCGGCGGCGACGGTCAGGGTGACGTCGGTCAGAGGGCTGGCATCGTCCGCGGCAACGTCGTGGGTCCGGGTGGGCACGATGCCGCCTGCCTTGACGAAGACGGGCATCGAGTCGAGACCGGTCGTGACGTCCTGGGTCGTACCGCCGGTGTAGGTCTTGCCGGTGAAGTAGTCCGTCCACTGGCCCGGCGGGAACCAGACCGAGGTGGTGGCCGACGTACCGCTGGTGGTGACGGGGGCGACCAGGACGTCGGAGCCGTAGAAGTACTCGCTGTCGGCCGTCGTGTACGCCTTCTCCTCGTCCGGGTATTCCAGGTACGTCGGGCGGACGATCGGCAGGCCGGTGCTGTTCGCCTCCTCGGCGAGCGTGTACGTGTACGGGACCAGCGCCTCACGCAGGTTGAGGAACTTGTCCGCCGACTTCCGCGCCGCCGTGCCGTACTGCCAGGGCAGCCGGTCGCTGTGGTTGCTGTGCAGCCGGTCGATCGGCTGGAAGGTGCCCAGCTGGACCCAGCGGGCGTACAGGTCGTCGGGGAGCTTGTGCGTGGTGTAGGTCTTCCCGTCGGAGGTGTAGGTCTCCGAGCCGGTCAGGCCCGTGGTGTCGTTGTGGCCGCCGATGTCGTGGGTGATGGCCGCCATGCCGGTCGCCGCCGACTCTCCCGGTGTGTACCCGACTTCGAGCTTCAGCGTGCCCCAGGTGGACGAGGTGTCGCCGGTGAAGTGGACTGTCGTGCGCTTGTCCGCCCACGGCCCTGTGGGCAGCCCCTGCTGGCCGCTGTAACCTCCGGCCTGGAGCGATCCGTAGGCCCGGGAGAGGACGAATCCGCGCCCGAGACGCTGCGCGGCGGCGGACGCGTACTGCTGGTTGATCCAGGCGTCCGGGGTGACGCCGGGCAGAGTCGAACGGGCCGCGTCGCAGCACCAGTCGAGCCACCAGAAGTCGTTGCCCTGCTCGTCCATCGTGCGATGCAGGTCCATGTACGCCTTGAGCTGGTCGGGGTCGCCGAAGTCGAAGGTGTAGCAGTCGTCCCCGGCACCGGAGGCGCAACCGCCCTTCGTCAGCTTGCCCTTGGCCGTGGCCTGCGCCTGGGCGAACTGCGGGTCGGACGCGAGGATGCTGGGGTGCACGTTGAGGGTGTTGTGCAGGCCCTCGGCGGCGGACCAGTCGAAGAAACCCTTGGGGTCGGGGAACTTCGCCGGATCCATCTCCCAGCCGCTCCAGCTGTTGACGGCCTTGAAGTCCGTGTCGGTGACCAGCACGTCGAGCGGGACGCCCTCGGAGCGGAACGCCGGCAGGATCGTGTTCCGGTAGTCCGCGGCGGTGCGGTCGATGTACTCCGAGTACCAGACGCCGTAGGCCCATTGGGGAAGCAACGCGGGTGGCCCGGTGAGCGTGGCCAGGTCGGCGAGACCCTGCTTGTAGTCGTGCCCGTACGCGAACAGGTAACCGTCCTGGTACGGGGCGCCGCCGTGACCGGGGCGCGGCGTCGCCTTCTCCGTGCCGCTGTCGTAGAGCGCCGAGGTCGTGTCGTCGAGCAGGTACCAGCCGTCGCGGTTGAGCAGTCCCGGCGTGGTGACGAGGGGTCCGCCGTTGCCGGTCACGCCGTCGAGTCCGCGGCGGTAGCCACCGAGGGCGATGTGCGGGGGCGGTGCGGCGCCGGTGGGCGTGGTGACCGCGAGGGTGTCCGCGTTCACGTGGCAGCTCGTGGACTCGGGGCAGCCGAGCGTGATGTCGTCGGCCCCGGCCTTCAGGGTGACGGGGACGGAGGCGGTGTCCCACGTGTCCCAGTCCGCGGTGGCGGGAAGTGACAGCGTGCCGCTCGTGCCGCCCGCGGAGACCGTGGCGGTGCGTGTCCGGTGCAGGCCGTCGCCGCCGGTGCCGTTGGCATAGCGCACGTGCAGGGTGTACTCGCCGTCGGCGGGGACTCCCACCACATGGGTGGTCAGGGACGATCCCTGGTTCAGTTCGGCGACGAAGCCGCCGCCGGCGTATCCCTTGTGGTCGGTGGCCCTGACGGCGGTGCCCCCGGTGCGGGCGCCCTCCGCCTCGCAGCTCACGGCGAACCGGCAGTCGGCCACGGCCGTGCTGGAGACGGGCGGGTACGGGTCGCCGGGGCGTACGACGGCGACGCTGTCGACGTTGACGTTCCCGGAGTCCGCGGCGGTCCGGGTGAGCGCGAGGGTGTGATGTCCGGCCGCGAGATGCAGGGGCGCGGTCGCGAGCTTCCAGGTGTCCCAGTCCGCCGTGGCCGGCAGGCTGACCGTCTGGGGGCTGCCGCCGTCCACGGTGACAGACAGCGTGCGGGTCTGCGTCTGCCCGTCGCCGCCGCGGGAGTTGGCGTACCGCAGGCCGAACTGGTAGTCCCCCGCGGTATTGACATCGATGTCAGAAGTGATGGAGCCGCCGGTGCTCTGGAATCCCGCGGCGAAGCCCGTACCCGTGTAGCCGGTGTGGTCGGCGGCCACCGAAACCCCGTCGAGCCGGAGGTTCTCCGCCTCGCACAACTGGCCGGTGCCGCAGGTGAGATGCTGCCAGGGGGTGGCGGTCACCGGGGATCCGCCCGCAGTCGCCGCGACCGAGAGGTTACCGGTGTCGAACTGGCCCGAGTCGATCCGATAGCGCAGGGTCATGGCGCTGGTCCGGATGGTCAGCCAGCCGTCGGACCTGTCGGCCGTGAAGGCGGCGGGGGCGAATGCGCCGCGACCGATGGCGTTGAAGGTCGGAGCGTCGGTGAACTTGCCGTCACCCGCGTACTCGGTGCGGATCAGCGTCGGCGAGAGTATCTCGAAACGAGCCTCCCCGGCGGTGACGGACGGGATCCGCAGCCGGGGGTTGCCGGCCGTGCCCGTTGCGCCTTGGGCCGACGCGGCCGACGTACCAGAGAGAGTGACAACGGCGGCCGTGCCCAGAGCGGCAGCGGTCGACGTCCATCGGCGTGAGGATCTCCACCACTGTCTCGTACGAAGGGGCCTCATGAGCGACTCCGTTCTCAGTGTGACCAGTGAAGGACCCCTACAGAACCCGTGCGGGTACGTCCCACCCTGGTTGCAACGATGCAAAAAAGTGCAGGGGGCATCACAGCACACCTGCCGTGGATACATCTAGTACTGCGACAGAAGCTGCTGATCATGCGACTGGCGGCTCGGTTGCTCGTCGGTCCGGTCGTGGGGAAGAGAAAGTCGCGGGCGTAGGCCGTGCCGGACTGTCGGATGAACTGTTGCCGCTGGTCGAGCCGTTGCTGCCCGAGCCGGGTCCGAAGCTTGGCCGAGGGGGACCGCGGGTCCCGGAGGGCTTCACCGCCTGCAGTGCCTGCCGGCCTGACACCGAGTCGGGTAACGACCTCGCCTGACTCGCCGGGGTGCGGGCACCGGCGGCCTCTGAGGGTCCTTGCCCGGCGGGACGGGCCCGTCCGTACCGCCTACGGCTCTGTCGCCTCTGTCCCTCCGCGGCCTGAGTTCCGCCGCCCGTCTTGCCCGTGCGCGGCGCCGAACCGCCGCGCCGCCCACCGCAGTCCTGCGGAGCGTCCCTGTCCGGGCACCGTCCACAGGTCGTGGCCGCGCAGCCCCCACCGGCCAAGCAGTGTGTTGGCAGCGAGGAAGCCGCTGGTGGCCGCCCGTTCCATCAGTGCCACCGGCAGACCGGTACGGACCGTGTCGCCGGCGACGACCAGGCCTGGCACGGACGTGTCCACCGTCGGCCGGTCGCCATGACCGCCGACCGGGAACAGCGGGCAGTCGGCCCGCCACTCGTGGCGGGCGTCGACCACCCCGGCCTGCCGGGTCTCCGGGTACAGACGATGCAGCTCGCCGAGCAGTTCCTTGGCTACGGTCTCCCGGTCCGCGTCCTCGGGCAGGGCGTACGCGTGCAGTTCGAGCACCGAACCGCCCGAGCGGGCGGCCCACCGGGCGGCCTCGCCCTCCCAACCGCTGAGCACGCTCACGTTGTCCAGGGCGCCCAACCCGCTGGTGCCCAGGAACCCGGGCCGGTCCGCGCGTACCGGCCGGTCCAGCCAGAGGCGGGAGACCAGGAACGGCGGCGCGTTGCGCAGCCGCGCCACCCGCTCACGCCAGGGCGCGTCGCCCAGCCCGGTCGAACGGGCCACCAGCGAACGCAGCCCCGCCGGGTCCAAGGCGAGGACCACCGCGTCGTAGGGCTCGGCACCGCTCGCGGCGGTCACGGTGAAACCCCCCGCCGGCGTCACGGAGACCTCGTCCACGGCCATGTCCGTGCGGACCCCGGCACCGAGCAGGTCGAGCCGTGCGGCGACCGGGTCCCACAGAGCCTGCGGGAACGGCTCTCGGGGGACGTCGAACAGCAGGCCCTCGGACGAACCCAGGAAGTAGACGTGGAACATCAGCGCCATCTCCGCGGCCGACAGCCCGCGCGGATCGGCGAAGAAACTGCGCGAGAAGACCTCGAACGCCAGGTGCCGGGCGGCCGCGGGGAAGCGGATCGCGTCCAGCAGGTCGTAGGCGCTGACGTGGTCGAGCTGCTCGTACACGTCCGGGACCCGCACGTCCAGCAGCGGCAGGGCGGCTCGCGGCCGGATCCGGGGCAGGTCGCGCACGGAGAACGACTCGCTCAGCGCCACAAACCCGAGCGCGCTCCACGGGGGTGTGCGCGGCACGTGGCGGAAGCTGTCACGGCGGCCGCTGCCGTGCCGCAGCGGGTAGTCGGGCAGCGGGGTCAGACCGGCCAGGGCGGGGTCGGTGCGCCGCAGCAGGGACCGGAGGTTGTAGTACTGCCGGAAGAAGGCGTGGAAGCCACGGCTCATCGTGGCCGGGGACCCGTCCGTAAGCCGTGTCCGCCACCCGGCCAGCCGCCCGCCGAGCTGGGCGTCCCGTTCGTACAGGGTGACCCGGACGCCGCGTTCGGCCAGGGCGGTGGCCGCCGTCAGGCCGGCGATGCCGCCGCCGACGACCGCCGCGCGCGGCGCGTCGGACCCCTCCGCCCGTGCGGCGCCGGGTGGTGCGGGCAGCAGCCTCGCCAGCCGGTCCCGGCCGACGAGAGGCGTGCGGGCGGCACGCCCGGTCCTGCGGCTCGGTGCGGTCATCGTCCCGCCCCGTCCGGGCCGGCCGACGGACGGCGGGCGATCACGGTGTGGGCGATGCCGGTCTGCCAGCCCGGCAGCGGCAGTACCCGCACCCGCTCGAAACCGGCCCGCCGCACCCGGTGCGCGAGCTGCCCCGCCGTGTCGAAGGTGACGACGCTGCGCCACAGATGCCGGTAGAGCGGCCCGTCGCCGAGCAGCGTGGCGACCGGCAGCAACAGTCCGCCGCACACCGTGTTCCACACCGCGCGGTGAGCCGCCCGCCCGCTCAGCGCGTACTCGTGCACCGCCAGCCTGCCGCCCGGGGCGAGCATCCGGTACGCGCCGGCCAGAACCCCGTCCGGGTCTGCGGTGTTGCGCAGCAGGTAGGCGGCGAAGACCGCGTCGAAGGGGCCTCGAACCCCCGCCTCGGCCAGTTCTTCCACCGGCGCGTGCACGAACCGCACCGGCCGCGGCCACGGCCGCCTGGCCGCACGCCGCAACATGCCTGCCGACGCGTCGACGGCGGTGATGTCCGCGCCCGGCAGCACGGCGGCCAGCGCCGCCGTCGAGGCACCCGTACCGCACCCGAGGTCCAGGACGCGCGGGGCCGGACCGCTACGGGGCAGGCCGAGCCGCCGGGCGGAGCGGCGCAGATGGGCGTGGTAGCCGGGGTTGGCCGCCACCAGGGTGTCGTAACTGCGGGCGGCGTGGTTGAACGCGCTGGCCAGGTCGGCGTCACGCAGCACGGGCATGCCATCTCCGTAAGGGGTCGTCGGGCGGGGGTCGTACGGTCGGGCCATGCCGGGCCGCGTCGGGGCGGAGTTCACGCGGCCGGGGCACTTCGGCGCGGGGCGAAGGGCAGGGCGAGGACCGAGCCGAGCATCGCTGTGACGGGCACGTGCAGGCCGATGGACAGGTCCTCCGGCAGGCTGGTGCGACCGTCCAGGAAACGCAGCAGTCGAGGCGCGGAGACCCGGGTGAACAGGCGGGTGAAGAAGGCAGGCCCGTCGATCCGGCCGCGGTCGAGGGCGTACAGCAACGCGGCGTCCATCAGCCGGGAGCGCCCCGAGTGCGGGCGCGGCGGAAGCGGGTGGCGCCCGGCGTGCAGCGCGGCCGCGACGGCGCCCGCCTGGCGCTGCACCGCGCTGAACGTGTAGCCCGTCGCGGGCCGGGTGGCCCCGGCCGCGGCCCCGATCCGGAACACGGACGCCCCGGCCTGCCGGGGGAAACGCGCGTCCGTCATCGGGATCACGCCCTGCTCGCACGCGGTGACCTCGTGCGCGCCGATCCGCAGGACCCGGCCCGTGTAGTCCCGCAGCGCACGGTCGTACGCGTCCGCGTCCAGCACGCGCCGGGAGAACTCCGTGTACTCCACCAGCGCCTCGTGCGGGCCGGTCGGCAGGACGTAGCCGAACGACAGCCCGTGCGTGGGCTGCGGGGTACGGAAGTCCATCAACTCCACGGTCGCGGGGTCGAACACCGGCCGCCGGGTGCGCACGAACCAGCCGCGGAAGTGCTGCAGCAGTGTCGTGCGGGCCGGCGGCAGCCGGGCCGGCGGACGCGAGTCGAACACCCAGCGGGCCCGCACCCGCACCTCGCGGCCGTCGGCCCTGCGGGCGCGCACCAGGGCACCACCCGGCACGGCCGCCACGCTCTCGACGACCGCCTCGACCGCCGTCACCCACGGACTCACCCGCAGCGCCCGGCCGGCCAGCTCCTCGAACGCGTCGGAGCCCAGCATTTTGTACCGCCAGGGCTCGATGGCGGCGGTCACCGGCCGCCCGTCGACCGCCCGGACCCGCAGCCGCTGCCAGGAGGCCGTCAGCGCCCCGTCGTACGGTCCTTCGCCCGCCTCCCAGTAGCACCAGGTGCGGCTCGGCGCCCGGAACGGACCCGGCGGTGCCGCCAGCATCACCGCCGTCACCGGGCGCGCCCCCGCCGCGGGCCGGGCCAGCAGCAGGGCGAGCGACAGGCCGGCGGCGCCCGCGCCGACCACCGCGACGTCCGACTCCACCTCCACGGCGGCTCCCTTCCCCGGCCCGTTGATCCGACCAGTCTTCCCGCCGCACCGCCCCGGTGGATGCAGCCGTGAGCGTGTCGTCGCGCCGCCCGCCTCCGGCGCCGGCATGTCCACCGAACGGCGCATCCGGCGAGGTGACTCGCACGGAATGTGTCACGACGAAGCGGAATGTGTGACGACCAGACACGAGACGGACAGGCGAGCTTGGGGCGAGCAGCCCAGCTCTCCGGACGGCGAGAGGATCCACGATGCGTTCCACCCAGGTGCTCGGCCGCCTCACGGCAGCGGCACCCCGCACGCCGCCCGGCCCGGTCGAACCCAGGAGACCAGACGGCGTGGACGACGCGCGCACCGTCGACGCAGACGTGCCGGGCGCCGTCGACAGGGAGTTGCGGGACCTGCTCACCGGCCGCCTCGCCGACTGCCGCACGCTCGACCCGGTGTTCGCCGACGACATCGCCGAGCGCGTCGCGCGCTTCACCCGGCGCGGCGGCCGCCGGTTCCGCGCCCGGCTCGTGTGGTGGTCGCTGCGCGCCTGCGGCGGCCAGGACACCGTCCAGGTCCGCGCGGCGCTGCGCACGGCCGCCGCGCTCGAACTCATCCAGACCTGTGCCCTGGTCCACGACGACCTGATGGACCAGGCGTCCACCCGTCGCGGCGCACCGGCGCTGCACGCCGACGTGACCGCCCAGTACGGCGGCACGGCACCACGGCCCGCGGCCCACCAGCTCGGCGCGTCCGCCGCGCTGCTCGCCGGCGACCTCGCGCTCGCCTGGGCGGACGACGAACTCGGCCGACTGATGCTGGACCCCGGACTCCCCCGGGACACCGCTCACCGGCTCAACGAGGTCTGGCGCACCCTGCGCACCGAGATGGTCGCCGGCCAGTACCTCGACGTCCAAGGCCAGGCCATCTCCGCCCTGACCGTGGGCCGCGCGCTGCGCGCCGCCTGCCTCAAAAGCGCCCTCTACACCGTAGAACGTCCGCTGGAACTCGGGGCGGTGCTCGCCGGCGCCGGCACCGCCACCACCTGGATGCTGTGCCTCGCCGGGCGCTCAGCCGGACTGGCCTTCCAGTTGAGGGACGATCTCGACGACGTCTTCGCCGACCCCGCCACCACCGGCAAGCCGAGCGGCGGCGACGTGCGCGCGGGCAAACCCACCTACCTGCTGGCGGTGGCCCGGGCCCGGGCCACCGCCGCCGGCGACCAGCCCGCGCTCGGCGTGCTCGAACACGCTGTCGGCCGGGCGGACCTGACGCCGCGTGAACTCGCCGACGTCCGCGACGTGCTCGAAGCCACCGGCGCCCGCGGCCTGGTGGAGACGAGGATCGGGCGGCTGGCCCGGCAGTCCCTGCGCCATCTCGCCGAGGCCACCCTCGAACCCGGTCCCGCGGACCGGCTGCGCGCCCTGCTGGCCGAGATCACCGGCACCCCCCGGCCGCGCCCACGACCCGACGGCCCCCTGCTCACCCCCGCCCCCGCCGCAGCGACGGGATCGGAGGCACCCAGGTGACCAGGACGGTGACGGGACCCACCGATCACGTCGTGGTCGTCGGCGCCGGACTGGCCGGCCTCTCCACCACCCTGCACCTGCTCGGCGCGGGCCGTCGGGTGACCGTCGTCGAACGCGACCCGCGGCCGGGCGGCCGGGCCGGGCGCCTGGAACTCGGCGGCTACCTCATCGACACCGGCCCCACCGTGCTCACCATGCCGGACATCGCCGACGAGGCGTTCGCCGCCGTCGGCACCTCGCTGCGCGAGCGCGTCGACCTCATCCCGCTCCACCCCGCCTACCGGGCCCGCTTCGCCGACGGCAGCACCCTCGACGTGCACACCGACGCGGCAGCCATGGAGGCGGAGATCGAACGGTTCGCGGGAGGCGCCGAAGCGGCCCGCTACCACCGGCTACGACACTGGCTGGGCGAGCTGTACCGCACCGAGCGCGGCCGCTTCCTCGACGCCGACTTCGACTCCCCTTTCCAGCTCCTCTCCCCCGACCTGCTGCGTCTGGCCGTCCTCGGCGGCTTCGGCCGCTGGGAGGCACGCATCGCCCGCCACCTGCACGACGAACGACTGCGCCGCGTCTTCACCTTCCAGGCCCTCTACGCCGGCGTCCCGCCCGAACGGGCTCTGGCCGCCTACGCCGTGATCGCATTCATGGACACCATCGCCGGGGTGTACTTCCCGCGCGGCGGCATGTACGCGCTGCCCCGGGCGATGGCCGAAGCCGCCGCCGAGGCGGGGGCGGAGTTCCGGTACGGGCAGCAGGTGACCGGCCTCGAACGGACCGGCGACCGGGTCTCGGCCGTCCTCACCGACGACGAACGCATCCCCTGCGACGCCGTCGTCCTCACCCCCGACCTACCGGTGACGTACCGCCTGCTGGGCCGCGCCCCGCGCCGCCCCATGCGCCTGCGGCACGCCCCGTCCGCCGTCGTCCTGCACGCCGGCTGCGACCGCACCTGGCCCGAACTGGCCCACCACACCCTGTCCTTCGGCCACGCCTGGCGAGGCACCTTCCGCCAGCTCACCCGCACCGGCGAGCTCATGAGCGACCCCTCACTCCTGATCACCCGGCCCACCGCAACCGACCCCGGCCTCGCCCCGCCCGGCCGCCACCTGCACTACGTCCTCGCCCCCTGCCCCAACACCGACATCGGCCCCGACGCCGTCGACTGGCCCAGCCTGGCCCCCCGCTACCGCGACAGCCTGCTGCGCGAACTGGACCGCAGGGGCCTGACCGGCATCGCCTCGGCCATCACCACCGAATGCCTGGTCACCCCCGCCGACTGGAGCGGGCTCGGACACGCCGCAGGAACCCCGTTCTCCGCCGCGCACACCTTCGGCCAGACCGGCCCGTTCCGCCCCCGCAACCTGGTACGCGGCACCACCAACGCCGTCCTCGCCGGGTGCGGCACCACCCCCGGCGTCGGCGTGCCCCCCGTCCTGCTTTCGGGAAAGCTGGCGGCCGCCCGCATCACCGGGCCGCGCACGCGGGCCGCCACCACCGTCCGGACCACCCCCATGACACGAGGAGCCCGACGATGACGGCCCGCGAACTGGACGCCGCCGGCATCACGGAGCCGAGGCTGCGTGATGCCTACACCCACTGCCGCCGGCTCAACGCACGCCATGGCCGCACCTACTTCCTCGCCACCCGACTGCTCCCGCCCGAGCGACGCCCCGCCGTGCACGCCCTGTACGGCTTCGCCCGCCACGCGGACGACATCGTCGACGTCTGCGACGGCGACCTGCGCCGGCTCGCCGACGGCGGAACGGAACGACAGACCGCCGCCCTCGACCGGCTGGCCGACGACCTCACCGTCGGCCTCGCCGGCGGCGCCGGCGCCGCACCGGTCACCGTCGCCCTCGCCGACACCAGCCGCCGCTACGGCATCGATCACCGCCACTTCACCGACTTCCTCGGATCGATGCGCAGCGACCTGACCGTCACCGAGTACGCCGACTACGGCGCCCTGCGCGCCTACATGCACGGCTCGGCGGCCGTGATCGGCCTCCAGATGCTCCCCGTGCTCGGCACCGTCGCCCCCCAGGAGGAGGCCGCGCCGTACGCGGCCGAACTCGGCGTCGCCTTCCAACTGACCAACTTCCTGCGGGACGTCGGCGAGGACCTCGACCGCGGGCGGATCTACGTCCCCCAGGACCTGCTCGCCGCGCACGGCGTCGACCGCGACCTGCTGCGCCACTGCCGGGACACCGGCCGCACCGACACCCGCGTCGTCGCCGCGCTCCGCGCGTTCGAGGCCCTCACCCGCGCCGCCTACGACCGCGCGGCCCCCGGCGTGCCCCTGCTCGACCCCGTCACCCGGCCCTGCATCCGCACGGCGTTCGTCCTCTACCGCGGCATCCTGGACGCCGTCGCCGCCGACGGCTGGGCGGTGCTGCACCGCCGCGCGGTCGTACCCCGCCGCCGCCGCGCGCTCACCGCCGCCAACGGCATGCTCCGGGTCACGGCGGCGCGCCTCGCCACCCGCCGACGGCCGCCGGACACCCCCGACACCACCGCTCCGCCGTCCGCCCGCGCCAGGGAGGTCATGTGACACCCGCCGGACCCCCCAGGCGCGGCCGTCTCCCTCTGCGCCTGCGCCGCGCCCCCGTCGCCTGGGAACGCCAGCGCCCCACCTGGCGCGAGGCACGGCCCGCGCTGATCGCCGATGCCCTCAAGCGGGCGCAGGCCCGGCCAAGCGGCAACTGGTACGTCGTCGCCGCCTCCCGCGACCTGCGTGCTGACCGGCCCGTGGCCCGCACCGTCGAAGGACACGAGGTGGTGCTCTGGCGCGACCAGCGCGGCGACCTGGTCGCCGGACCCGGCGTCTGCCCCCACCTGGGTGCGCCGCTGCGCGACAGCCCGGTGCACTGCGGCACCTTGGTGTGCCACTGGCACGGACTGGCCCTCGACGGGGCCCCGTCCGCCGGCTGGGAGCCCTGGCCCGCCCACGACGACGGGGTGCTGCTCTGGGTACGCCTGGACGACGTGGGCGGAGAGGAACCCACCGCCGTGCCGACGGTGCCGGTCCGCCCCGACCCCGACCACGCGCTGGTCGCCGTCTACACGGGGAGCGGGCGCTGCAAGCCGGAGGATGTGGTGGCCAACCGCCTCGACCCCTGGCACGGCGCCTGGTTCCACCCGTACTCCTTCGTCGACCTCACCGTCGTCAGCACCCCCCGCCCGCCGGACGAACCGGCGGTGCCGGACGCCTTCACGGTCGACGTCTCCTTCAAGGTCGCCGGACGGCTCATCGTGCCCGTACGCGCCGAGTTCACCGCACCCGGACCGCGCACCGTCGTCATGCGGATCACCGACGGTGAGGGCGAGGGCTCCGTCGTGGAGACGCACGCGACCCCCTTGGGCGCCGACGCGACGGGCACCCCGCGCACCGCCGTGGTCGAAGCCGTCGTGGCCGCGTCCGGACGCCCGGGATTCGCCCTCATGCGCCGCGTCGGCCCGCTGCTGGCTCCGCTGGTCCGCCGGGCCGCGGGCCGCCTCTGGCGCGACGACCTGGCCTACGCCGAACGCCGCTGGTCCCTGCGGTCTACCGGCCGGTTCCCGGGCTGAGCCGGCGTCACACCGGCGGTGGAGAGCAGGGTGTGGGACAGCGCCCAGGTCCGTAGCGTGCCGCCACTCCGCGACCAGCTGGGTGCGGGAAGCTTGGACGGGCGATCGGGCGGTGCTGTGCCGCGGGTGAACCGTCGGGCGCCCGCCCTGATGCCCGCAGCCTCCGGTCCGCTTCCGGCGCCGAGCCCGGCCGCGGTGGGCGCCCCCTCCCATGACAGCGGTGATACGTGACAACGGCGCCTGCCGTGGGGCGCATGCAGCGTTGTCGCATGTGACATGTGGCATGTGGCGGGTGGCGTACACCGGCCTACGCGGGGCGTGTCGGTGCCGGCGGGCAGTTGCCCGTCAGTGATTGTGTGCGGGCGATCAGCAGAGCCACGTCGTCGTGGCTGGCGGGGGCCCTGAGTTGCTCGAGCAGTCGGTCGCAGGTGTCCTCAATGGAGAGGTCCGACGGCGACAGGAGGCGGAGGAGGTCGTCGAGACGCTCGTCGATGGGGTCGTCACGGGTCTCGACCAGCCCGTCGGTGTACAGGATCAGCTGGTCGCCGGCGCGCAGGTCGATGGTCGTGGTCTCGAACGGCACGCCGCCGACTCCCAGCGGCGTGCCCGTGGGCAGCTCGAGGAGTTCGGCTCCGCCGCCGGCGCGCTTGAGGACCGGCGGGAGGTGGCCGGCACTGGCCACGTGCAGGCGACAGTCCTGCGGTTCGTAGATGGCGTACACGCAGGTGGCAAGGTACGGGTCCAGCCCTTGGATGACCTTGTCGAGGTGGGTGAGGATCCGGGCGGGGTCGAGGTCGAGGTCGGCGAGGGTCGAGGTGGCGGTGCGCAGGCGGCCCATGGTGGTCGCGGCGGAGATGCCGCTGCCCATGACGTCGCCCACTACGAGCGCCGTCCGGTTACCGTCGAGAGGGATCACGTCGAACCAGTCGCCCCCCACCTCACTGAAGGCTTGTGCGGGCCGGTATCGGGCGGCGACCTCCAGCCCCGGATGCTCGGGGCAGAGCTGAGGCAGCAGAGTGCGCTGCAGCGTCTCGGCGGTGCTGCGGATGTGCTGGTGCAGGACGGCGTTGTCGATGCTGAGGGCGGCCGACGAGGCCAGCTCGCAGGCAAGGGCGAGGTCGTCCTCGTCGAAGGGGTGCGGATTGCGCGCCCGAGCCATGCCCATGACGCCGATGATCTGGCCCCGGGCGATGAGGGGCACAGCCATGTCGCTGTGGACACCAGCCTGTGCGAGAAGCCGGGCGGCGCGCTCGTTCTCGGCGATACGCGAGACGTCGCCGCTTTTCAGTTGGGTGATGAGCACCGGCTCACCGGTGCGGACGCAGTGCGTTGCCGGATGGTCGGTGTGGTAGGTCGTCAGGCGCCCGGGGGCCACGATCGCCTCGGCAGCGCCCGTCGGGTAGGCCGTTTTGACCGCAAGGGCCCGGAAGACGGCCAGGCCGCCCCCGACGTCCGTACGGCCCGTTTGCAGGACGGAGTCCAGCAGGTCCACCGCGACCATGTCGGCCAGGTCGGGGACGACGACGTCGGCCAGTTCCCGCGCCGTCGTGTCCACCTCCAGGGTCGTGCCGATCCGTGCCGAGCTGCCCGCGATCAGTCGCAGGCGCTGCTGTGCGCGGTCGGCCTTCTTCGCCACCCGGTACCGGTCGGTGATGTCCACAACGACGTTGGCGATGCCCAGAACATGCCCTCCGCTGTCTTCCAGCCGGTACAACGACATGGTCCAGGCGCGCTCCTGGTCCGGGCTGCCGGGCACCTGGCTCACCAGTTGCCGGTCCACCACCGGGACACCGGTCTCCAGGACCTCCCGCATGCAGTCCTCCGCACTGAGGAACGGTTCGCCGGGCAGGACCTCCCCGAACCTCCGGCCGAGGTGATCGGCCTCCGACACGTCGTGCATGGACGCGAGGGCCGGGTTGACAGCCAGATACCGCAGGTCGGTGTCGAGGACGGACAGCCCGATCGGCGCCTGGCTGACCAGCCGGTCGGACAGAGCGAGCTTCCGCTCCAGCTGCAGCAAGGTGGACCGGTCACTGGCGAGCCCCAGCGCATAGTGATCGCCCAGGTGGTCCGTCAGCCGCATGTTGCGGAACTCCACCAGGCGCGTACTGCCGTCCTTGTGCCGGATGGGGAACGGCCCGGCCCACGGCCGGCCCGTCAGCATCACCTCGGCGAACAGCGCGATCGCCGCGTCCCGGTGCTCCGGGTCGAGCAGGAGGTGCGCCGCGTACTGTCCCACCGCCTCGCCACGGGCATAGCCGAACAGTTCCTCGGCCTGCGGACTCCACATGTCGATCAGGCCGTCTGCCTCCAGCAGCACCGCAGCGACACCCAGCAGATCAAGGAGCGGACTCGGTTCGGACGCCACGCCCTCCGGGCGATCGTCATGATCCGGCCCCTGTCGTGCTGGGCTCATGGCATTTATCCCTCCCGCCCACCGTGGCCCCCGGAGACGTTGATCCTGGTTCCGATACACCCACAAAGCCATATTCTGCCCCCTCGCGCGCGTCGGCGAGCGTTGGCATCCAAGGCATACGCGGCATCTCATGGCCCTCCCCGAGAACGGGCATCCGCTACCTGGCCGTGACACCGAACCTGCCGAGCGGGGACGCCGCGTCGTCCGCGGCACCACCGTGGAGATCACCCCGCAGGGCCGCATCTTCAAAGAGGTCACCGTCACCGGCATGCGGCTCACCCTCACCAAACGCGGTGACCCACCCGGCCGAGGCATTCTCGTCGGCTACGGGTGACGCGGCCGCGGAGCCGACGGGCGCCACCGCCCCTCCGGACCGGAAGTCTTCGGCCTCCGCGTCGCCGAAGGCCGCGCCCAAGGCTTCCTCGGCAGCGGCGCCCCGCCCGAAATCCCCACCTGCCGATGGCCTCCGAGCTCGATCGCGATCGACCGCAGCCAGCCCGCCGACCCGGTCGGGTCAGGTCGGTGGCAGCGGGCGGCAGCACCTGCGTGAAAGGTCGTGCAGGGGTACCCCGCGGGCGTGGAGCTCGCAGACGGCGGCGAGGCACGCCGCCCCGAGGCACAAGCAGGGCCGGCGGCCGTGTCGTCCGCGGGCTCGGTCCTGGCCGGCTCGCAGATATCCGGTCAGTGGTCTTGGCGCGCGTCGGCCGGAGCCTCGACGGGTCGTGCGGATTCGTGGTGGTCAAGGAGCGTCAGCAGGTCCGCGACGGTTGCCGGGGCGTCGGCGGGGTGGCGAAGAAATGTACCGGGAGGGATGCGGTAGACGTTGGAGCGGCCTTCTCTGACATGGGTGAGGTAGCCGCCTTCCTCCAGGTCGGTGATGATCTTTTGTACTGCTCGTTCGGTGAGCCGGCAGCGTACGGCGATGTCGCGGACACGGATGGTGTTGTCGGCGGCGATGGCAGCCAGCACCCGGGCGTGATTGGTCAAGAAGGTCCAGCCTGCGTACGGCTCTGGCGCTCGGTCCATGCCCTCAACACTACGAGACCGATTCACGTCTTCAAAGAGGCGAATTTTTATTCGTGTATTGATTGACGTGAAGGGCAGGTGGGGTGAGTCTGGATGTACTGAGAAGCCGGTATGCGCGGGAGCCGAGCATGTCCCATTACGTGCCTTTGTCCTCTAGCGGGCGGGCCTGCCCCGGGGGTGGCAGTCCCTTTCAGCCCTCGCCCGAGCATGTCGCCCTCCAGGTCGACGCGGCCGGAGAGCGCCTGGTCGTGACGGTCGCCGGCGAGCTCGACCTAGACAGCGCACCAACGCTGGCACAGGCGCTGAGCGAAGCCCTGGAAGACTCCCCCGGCGGCTTGGAACTGGACCTTGCGGGCGTCGACTTCTGCGACTGCTCCGGCCTCAACGTCCTTCTGCACGTGCACCACCAGGCCCACGCCAGCGGAAAAGACATCGTCCTGCACGCCACCAGCCCGGCCGTGGACAGGCTGCTGTCTCTCACCAGCACCCTCTCCCTCTTCCGTACGGAGCGGGCAGGAAACAGCAAACCGCAGGCCGCCCCCGAGGACGCGACAGCAGTCCACCCAGCACATCGGGAGGAGCCCGGCGGGGCCGGCCACTGTGACGTGGCCGGGGACGCCGCGGCGTCCCCGAACCCTTCGACGCAGAAAGAAGACGCGTCCGGGCCCGAACTCGCCACCGAGAACGCGCAACTGCACCGGGCGATGGAGACCCGCACCAACATCGACATAGCCCGCGGCATGCTCATGTCGTCGTTCCGGCTCACCACCAGCCAGTCGTGGCAGGTCCTCGTGACAGCGTCCCAGCACACCAACACGAAATTGCACATGATCGCCGACGCGGTGGTGCGCACATCCGAAGGCCAGACCCTGCCCGGGCCGCTCGCCGGCCAACTGGCCGCAGCTGTACAGACGCACAGCGCCCGCACACGCTAGCAACCGCCCAGCGGCCGGCCTGTCACCGATGCCGCACCAGCGGCACACACAGAACTCGCCCGCCGGGCGGCGCCATCGGAAGCCGGGGGTCAGGCGCGCACAAGCGCGTGACAGCCGCCGCCTCCCGGACGGGTGAAGCGGCGCGGAGCGCGCCGTGGGCCTGTGCGTACGGCCCGGGCGTACCGGGCCGGCCGCGTGCGGGCAGACACGGGGGCGCCGGCTCTGTCTTGAGAGGTCAGGCCTCAGGAGCGACTACGGATCACCACATGCCCACCCGCCCAAGGACGCTCGGCCACGAGAAACCGCCCGGCGTCTTACCGCACCATCAGGACAGGACCCTGACCACACAGGTCACGGCCAAGGCGATCAAGAAGCAGCCGAGCACTCCGTCAGTCCCGGCGATCGCCGGGACTGACGGACCGCGTCGTGGTAGCCGTTGTCGTCGGACCAACCGCGATCAGCCATGATCACCGCTGCTGGACCCTCCAGCCGCCATGGCTCCCAGACTGGCGGGGCTGGCACGAACACCGCACTGCCGACGCTGCCGTGCCAGAGGTGCCGGCAGTGCGTTCGCGACCTGGTTCCCAGCCGCTCCCTGGACCCGGCGGGCAGTTCCGGAACCGTACGCCGTTGCGGTGAAGCGTGTGCGTGCTGCGCAGTTCCGACCTCAACTGTGCAGGAGGGGACCAGCGCCTGCAGGACGGTGGAGCCGGCCGGTGGCCACGACGGTCCGTGCCGGGTCCGTACCGGTCACCGCGACTCCGGTACCCGCACTGTCGATCGGCTGGCCGAGGTGGTCGTGGGCTACTCGCAGGGCCTGTGTGATCTCCCGTGTGCCGGTGGACACGCAGAGGGTGTAGGCCAGGTCCTGCAGGCGAGGGCCGGGAGCGGTGCCGTCGGTGCCTTCGATCGTGAGCAGCGTTTCGTACTCCGTGAGAAGTCTGCGCAGGGTCGCGGGGTGGGGCATGAGCATCGGACGGTCTCCTCGGATGCGGGCTGGAGAGATGTTCAGGGAGGGCGGCGTGCCGGGGCCGTGCGTCACTGGCGGAGGGCTTCGGCTCGTACGCGCGCGCAGCTGCGGGTGATGAGTCGGGAGACGTGCATCTGGGAGATGCCGAGCTGGTCGGCGATCCGGCTCTGCGTCATGTCCTCGAAGAAGCGCATGTAGAGAATGGCGCGCTCGCGTTCGGGCAGCCGGCGCAGGCCCTCCTTGACGGCTTCCCGGTCCACGACGGTGTCGAGGGAGCCATCCACGTCTCCGAGGGTGTCGGCAAGGCTGTAGCCGTCGTCGCCGACGGAGAGTTCGGCGTCCAGGGACAGGGTGCTGAAACTGTCCAGGGCCTCCAGACCGGCCTTGACCTCGTCCTCGGTGAGGCCGGTATGGGCGGCGAGGGCAGCCGTCGTGGGTTCCGCGCTGCCGGGCTGCTGGGTGAGTTCGCGGCGGGCCACCCGCACCCGGTTGCGCAGTTCCTGCACGGAGCGGGGTACCCGCAGCACCCACATCCGGTCCCTGAAATGCCGCTTGATCTCGCCGGTGACGGTGGGCACCGCGTAGCTCTCGAAGGCACCGCGGGAGGGGTCGTAGCGGTCGACGGCCTTCACCAGGCCGAGCGCGGCGACCTGGCGCAGGTCCTCGATGTTCTCGCCGCGGTCGCGGAAGCGGCCGGCAATGCGATGGGCCATGGGCAGCCACACGGCCACCAGCTCACCGCGGAGGGCATCCCGTTCGGGGCCGTCCCCGAGGCCGGCGAGTCGGGTGAAGAGGGACGCCGTGTCGGGAGCGTCGTCGTGGGGGTGCCGGGATGCGGGGCGAGCGGGCACGAGCGTGCGGGGCCCGCTGGAGGCTGTGTCGACAGGCATGCGTAATGGCTCCTGAACGGATTCTCAGAAAGTCCAGGAATTCGGATTCCGGATCTCTGAACGCTTGGTCAGGGGTGCCGCAACGAGGGTGGCCGGTACCAGAGGCCGACAGGTCGGGGGGACCCCGCTGGGCTTGCGCCTCTGGTCCGAAGCACTGGATCCCCACGTGCCCCCGGCCACGCACCGCAAACCATGGGCGAGTAGGCACGGTGCCCTCACGGCCTCCGCCCGCCCCGACGGAGGGCAGCCGCACGTCCGAC
Source organism: Streptomyces sp. NPDC059224 (assembly GCF_042754285.1). Classification (NCBI taxonomy): domain Bacteria; kingdom Bacillati; phylum Actinomycetota; class Actinomycetes; order Kitasatosporales; family Streptomycetaceae; genus Streptomyces; species Streptomyces sp. NPDC059224. Next base: position 3,731 of record NZ_JBHZAN010000062.1, on the reverse strand, counting down.
GTGGCTCTGCCACCGCCCGGCGCCGGCAGAGCCTCGGCCCCGGCAACGAGGTGTGCCGGATGGCTGGGGGCGTGAGCGGAACGGCCGCGGTGGCGGCCGTCGGTCAGCTGGCTTCCCTTACCGCGTGCAGGGAGCCGGTGAGGGTGCCTTCCTGCTGTTCGTAGTGGGAGAGGGCGAGTCCGAGTCCTATGAAGGTGGGTGCCCATTCGCCGACGAAGATGCCCCATCGGTCGGCCCGTTCGATACCGGCCTGCTCGGCTTTGAGGCTCGTGAGCCAGGACAGGGCGCTGAGACCGATGGACGTGATCCCGGCGAGGTAGGCGTGTTCGCTGCGGATGCCCATGTCGTGCAGCTTTTTGATCACCATGGGAGCTCTCCGTTCTGTGACGGGTTCTGCTCGGGGATGTCACCCCTTATTCCGCCGCTTCGGGACGCATGGATGCATTCAGGGCGTTTCGTGGAGTGGAGGGCACCGAGGCGCGGCCGCGTCCGTGTCTCGGTGCGGATGTCCTGTCTCACCACAGTGAGTCGTCCGTCCCTGTGCTGACCTGCGTGGACGCCGGTCAGGCCGTGGGCGGAGAGCCAGGAACGGGATGTGCCTGCCAGGCTTCGACCAGGCTGCCGTAGACGGCGAACACATTCCGGGCGCCGGTAACGGTCAGCAGGCGCATCATCTGTGGAGGCGGTGCAGCCAGGATGAGCCGGCCGCCGCTGTCCTGAGCGCGGCGGCGCAGGCGGATGAGGGTGTTGAGACCGGAGGAGTCGCAGAACGCGACACCGGTCAGGTCGAGGATCACGGTGCGGTGGTCGCCGAGGGCTGCGTCCACGGTGTGCTCCAGGACGGATACGGTGGCCAGGTCCATATCGCCGGCCACCCTGAGGGCACTGGTCTGCCCACGGATGTCGGCCGTGTCGATGCGTAGGACGGACTTCACAGCGGGCGGCTCCCGTCCTTCGGGGTGCCGGCCGTGGCCGGTGGATCCCTCAGCCCGGTCAGGGCCTTCGCCGGTTCGGTGTCGTCAATGACCGGACCCAGCCATTCGCACATCAGCACGGTGGCGTCGTCCTGGAGGTGACCGCCGTGGTAGTCGAGGACGGCCCGCATCAGGCGGCGCAATGTCTCGGGGACGGGCAGGCCGTCGGCGTCATGGCGGACGAGGAAGTCGGCGAAGCGTTCGACACCGAACTCTCTGTCGTCGGCACCCCGGGCCTCGGTGATGCCGTCGGTGTAAAGGATGATGCGGTCACCCGGCTGCAACTGTTCGGAGCAGACCATGCTGGGCAGGCCCAGGTCGGTGCCCATGGGGTGGGCGGGCGGGCACTGGAGGTGGCTGCTGCGGTTGCCGCGGATGACAACCGGCGGGTGGTGGCCGCGGTTGACCCAGCTCAGCACACCGGTTCGGGTGTCGAGGGTGGCAAGGACGCCGGTGACGTAGCGACGGTGGCCGTACTGCTCGATCAGGGCGGCTTCCACGGCCTCGCCCTTGGCGGCGAGTTCCGCGCCCCGGCGGCGGGCCTGCCGGCAGGCCCCCAGGGCGAGTGCTCCGCACAGCCCCGCCGCGTTGTCGTGGCCCATCGCGTCGAAGATCGTCAGGTGAACCAGAGGGCCGTCGAGGGCGTACTCGTACACGTCGCCGCTGATCCGGTAGGCCGGCTGCAGCGACGCCGAGACCACGACCCGCCCGTCGGCGTACGTGCTCGGCGGCATCAGGTTCCACGCCATCTCGGCCGCGATGCTCAGCGGCTCGGTACGCATCAGCCGGGCCAGCGTGTCACTGGACGTCTGTTTGGCGACGATCAGCAGGGCCAGGATCGCGGCGAGGCGGTCGGCGTCCTCGCGGGCCCGGGCATCGTCGTAGGCGGAACGCACCCGCAGCACTCCCAACCGCTCGGTGCCGTCCACGATGGGCAGCCACCATTCGACGCCTGCCGCCTCGTTCACGGCGCAGGAGGCAAGCCAGCCGTACTGATAGGCCCGGCCCGGGGTAGTGCCCTCGATCCGGATGACCTCTGCGGCGCCCGGCGACGCCCCCTTCTCCCCGGGCAGCAGATGCAACCCCCGGCGCTCCAGATCCGCCACGTAGATGAGCAGGTCGGTGAAGCCCGCGGCCCGGGCATGCTCACCGGCCTTCTCCGGCAACACGTCCAGGGGCATCAGATGACTGGCGTCCAGCAGACCGGCGAGCATCGCCCGCCCGCCCGCCTCGCGGTCCACATCCACGGCCGTCTCCCTCGTCTGCTGACACAGCCGGGTTCCCTCTCGTGACGACTACCCACATCTACCGGTGACCTCGTCCACGCCATGCCTGGCGGTGTCGTGCGGCTACCGATCGCCGTGAACGGGAGGGGGCGCCCCCTCCCCGATGCCTGGAGCGCGCCATGGGCAAAGACCCGCGTGGTCGCCGTCCGGCAGATCATCGTCGGGCATCAGCTGCGAAGGAGAAAGGCGGCGCCCGCAGGGCGGTGAAGCTGGGCGGGGGCCACGACGGTGCGTGCCCGTCACTTCGTCTCTGCTCTCCATGGTGTCGATCAGTTGTCGAGGTAGTCGTAGGCCACCTGCAGAGCCTGTCCGATGTCCCGTGTTCGTCGTGGCAACGCCGACATCACCCGCCTGCTCGCCTGACAGGTCCTCGGGATGCGCGGGCGCGGCGCGGGGCGGGGACGACGACGGTCGTCGTCCCCGCCCCGAGGGCTTCCGTCGCCGTCTACGCGGCGGGGGTGAGTTCGGCGCGGCCGAACAGCAGCGCGTAGCCGTGCGGAAGCCGGTGCAGGATGCGGGTCAGCAGCTCGGGACGTGCAAAGGCGGCGACGGCGGAGAACACGGATCCGACGTCCCAGCGGGTCGTGGCCTGGGAGGCGCCGGTGCGGGCGGCGAGGTCCTTGACGAAGGCCCAGCCGGTCAACGGCTGGGCGTCGGGGATCTGGGCGGTGAGGATGCGCGCGGCCTCGAAGGGCAGGCGTGCGGCCAGTTCGACGCGTTCCTCGCCGGTCAGCTGACGTCCCAGCCCTGCCAGAACCAGGCGGACGGCTTCCTCGGCCTTCTCGCGGGTGGGGTAGGCGCCGTCGTAGCGGACCTTCTCCAGCATCTGCTCGTACGCCCTGTCGTAGGGCTGCTGGGACGGTACGGGTCGGTCGGACATTTCTGCGGTGGTTGCCTTTCTGTCACCTGGGTCGTGGTGCCGGTGTGCGGTCACCTTCGATGGGCGGTCGAGTGGGCCGGGGTGGCCGAAGGACAGGACGTGGCCAGCGGGGATCTGGAGCAGGATCCTCACGTCCGACGGCGTCGGCAACGGTGGAGGGGACGGCGCTGTCGTCTCAGGCCGCGGTCTGCTCGTTGGCGCCCTCGATCCAAAACGCTTCGGAAGCAGCGGTTCGGCGCGCTGCAGCAGGTTGAACACGCTCAGGGCGAAGCCGTACGGCAAACGCGCGGCCAGCTGGCCACGTACCCCTCCGACCATGTGCGCGCCCAGCAGGGTCAGCACACCGGGCGCCGCGGCGCGTACGGCCTCCTGCAGGGAGCCGTACGCGCCGCGCTTCTTCACTGGTCGAGGAACGCACTCGTCGCACCGTCATCCCGGCCGGCCTTCAGGGCGCGAAGGGCGGGCCGGATACGTCCTCCGCCGCTGGCGAGTCCCTGTCCGTCCGGCTCAGCCGGAGATCTCCTTGGGGCCGGTTCCGACGCCGATGGCGATCTTCCGCGGCTTGGCGCGCTCGGCGATCGGGATGCGCAC
>NZ_JBHZAN010000061.1:12980-40510 GCF_042754285.1 Streptomyces sp. NPDC059224 | reverse complement strand
TGGGGGTTTTGTTGCCCTCCTCCTCCACCGCCACGGCACAGGAGACCGGCAGGTTCAGGCCCGGTCGACCAAGTCGCTCAGCGTCGCGGCCAGTTCACCCACCGACTGTTCGCGCAGGAGGTGATGGGCGGGCACCGGGATGTTCAGGGCCGACTCCAGGGTGCGCTGGAGGGTCAGGGCCGTGAGGGAGTCGATGCCCTGGGTGTAGAGGGGCCGGTTGCGGGCGATGCGGTGGGCCGGCGGGATGTCCAGGTGCTGGGCGAGGTTCCGGCACAAAAACGTCTCGAACGCGCGCCGCCGGTCGTCGCCGGGAGTCTCGCGCAGGGCGCCCAGGTCGAGCGCGGTGGTCGGTGTGGCTGACACGGTCTCATCGTCCTTTCGTCTGGCGTGGGCGTGGCTGGGAGCTGCGCAGTGCACGGGGGTCGGGGCCGGGGCGCGGGCCGGCGCCGTCGGACCACGTCAGGTGGAAGCGCCAGCGGCTGAGCCGCCAGCCGTCCGGGGTACGGACCGCCTCGCCCTCGCTGTGGCCGCCGATGTCGAAGCGGCCGTCCGGGTCCGGACCGTCGTCGTGGTGGACATGGGACGCGACGAGATGGACGCGGATCCGGGCGGTGTCCCCGTCGACCCGGATGCCGTAGTTGGCGGCCAGGTGGTGGGTGCGGGCGAAGCGGGACTTGCGGTCGTAGTGGAAGGCGGCGGCCTGGTCACGGCCCTCGACCGTGCCGACCGGGAACTCCAGCCGGCAGTCCTGGGTGAAGACCGTGGCCGGCCAGGCGGGATCGAAGCCGTGTTCGTCCTGGGTGTCGAGGAGGGTGATGTAGCGGTCGATCAGTTCGGCGACGGCCGCACGGTCCGCGAGTACGGCGAACTCGGCACGCAGGGCGTCGAGCTCGGCACGCAGTTCGAGGACCGTGCCGGCGTGGTCGAGGGACGGGGACGTCATGGGGTCCGTGACTCCAATTCGGGTGAGGGGGCCGTCAGGCCGCGGGACTGCCCGCGACCCGCCAGCCGCGGGGGTCGCGGTGCGCCGCGAGGCGTTCCGGGCGGCGCCAGCCGGCCACCGGGCGGGGCTCCAGCGGGCAGGGGTCCGCCGCGGCCAGGGCGGCCGCGCGGGCCAGCAGGACGGTGGTCAGGGCGGCCAGCTCGGCGGGGCTCGCCACGCCTTTCACGACCCTGATGACCAGGGCGCCGTCCGCGCCGCGGGTACCACCGGTACCGTCCGCGCCGCCGGTGCCGGCCGGATCGCGGGTGCCGGCCGGGCCTCCGGAGCCACCCACGCCGGCCGGGCCTCCGGAGCCACCCACGCCGGCCAGGCCGCCGGTGCCGCCCGAGCCGGCGGTGCCTCCCGCGGCTCCCGCGCCGCCCGTGCCGTACGGGCCGGTCGCGGCCTCCGCCGTGCTCACTGCGGCGGGTTGCCGTGCTTGCGGCACGGCAGGTCGGCCTGCTTGCTTCGCAGCATCGCCAGGGCGCGGATCAGGGTGGAGCGGGTCTGCCGCGGGTCGATGACGTCGTCGATCAGACCCCGTTCGGCCGCGTAGTAGGGGTGCATCAGCTCCGCCTGGTACTCCTTGATCTTCTGCGCGCGGGTGGACTCGGGGTCGTCGGCGGCCGCGATCTCCCGGCGGAAGATGACGTTGGCCGCGCCCTCGGCGCCCATCACGGCGATCTCGTTGGACGGCCAGGCCAGCGCCAGGTCCGTGCCGATCGAGCGGGAGTCCATGACGATGTACGCACCGCCGTAGGCCTTGCGCAGCACCAGGGAGATGCGCGGCACGGTGGCGTTGCAGTAGGCGTAGAGCAGCTTGGCGCCGCGCCGGATGATGCCGTTGTGCTCCTGGTCCACGCCCGGCAGGAAGCCCGGTACGTCGATCAGGGTGACCAGCGGGATGTTGAAGGCGTCGCAGAACTGCACGAACCGTGCCGCCTTCTCGCTGGCGTCGATGTCCAGGACGCCGGCGAAGGAGGCGGGCTGGCTGGCGACGATGCCGACGACCTCGCCGTCCAGCCGGGACAGCGCGCACACCACGTTGGTCGCGAAGCCGGGCTGGATCTCGAAGCAGTCGCCGTCGTCGACGATCTCCTCGATGACGGACCGGATGTCGTAGACCCGGCCGGGGTCCTCCGGGACCAGTTCGAGGAGATGGTCGGTGCGCCGGTCGGCGGGGTCCTCGCTGGGCACCCGGGGCGGCAGGTCGCGGTTGTTGGACGGCAGCAGCGACAGCAGGTGCCGTACGTCCTCCAGGCAGCTGCGCACGTCGTCGTAGGCGAAGTGGGCCACGCCGGAGGCGGTGGCGTGGACGTCGGCGCCGCCGAGGTCGTTCTGGGTGATCTCCTCGCCGGTCACCGCCTTGACCACGTCGGGCCCGGTGATGAACATCTGGGAGATGTCGCGGACCATGAAGACGAAGTCGGTCAGGGCCGGCGAGTAGGCGGCGCCTCCCGCGCACGGGCCGAGCATCACGCTGATCTGCGGGATCACCCCGGAGGCGCGGGTGTTGCGCTGGAAGATGCCGCCGTAGCCGGCGAGGGCCGAGACACCCTCCTGGATCCGGGCGCCGGCACCGTCGTTGAGGGAGACCAGCGGGGCCCCGGCCGCGACCGCCATGTCCATGATCTTGTGGATCTTCTGGGCGTGGGCCTCGCCGAGGGCGCCGCCGAAGATGCGGAAGTCGTGCGCGTAGACGAAGACGGTACGGCCGTGGACCGTGCCCCAGCCGGTGATCACCCCGTCGGTGTACGGCCGCTTCTTCTCCAGACCGAAGCCGGTGGCCCGGTGCCGGCGGAGCATCTCGACCTCGTTGAACGACCCCTCGTCGAGCAGGAGTTCGATACGTTCGTACGCGGTGAGCTTGCCCTTGGCGTGCTGGCGCTCGGTGGCGAGCGGATCGCCGTGCCGGGCGGCCTCCTTCATCAGGCCGAGCTCCTCGATCCGCTCGGCGGCGCTCCACTGACCGCGGTGCTCACGGTCGTGCAGACTCGGGCGGTCGGCTTTCTGTTCGAGTGACATTGGTGGGTCACGCTCCCCAGTCGGATACTGCGGTGGTCGTGCCTTCGGCGCCCCGGTGCACGGGCACGCCCACGGTGCCGTCGGTGTCCAGGTCGACCGTCTGTCCCGCGTACAGCGCGAACGGCGGCACCCAGCGCACGGTGACCTGCTCAGGGGCCCCGCCGCGCACCGCGACGGCCGCGTTGTGCCGGGGTCCGGACGGCAGGTCGAGCAGCGTCCAGCCGGCCGGCCTGCGGTGCCGGTCGGCACCCAGGTAGTCGTGGCCGGGGTCGCGGGACAGACCGGTGCCCAGCGCCTTGAGGTAGGCCTCCTTGCGGGTCCACAGCCGCCCGAACGCGGCGCGCCGCTGCCCGGCGTCGTCGAGCGCCGCCAGCTCCGCCTGCTCCCCCGGGTGCAGCGCCGGGGTGCACACCTCGACGGTCTCGGCCCGCGGCAGCCGCTCCACGTCGGCGCCGACGACCGCACGGGAGACGGCGACCACGGCCATGCCGTGGCTGTGCGCCAGCGAGAAGTGCAGCGGCGGGTCGGGGTGGGTGACGGCCGGGCGGCCGTGCGGCTCCGCGCAGCCCGGGCAGGGCTCCCGCACGAACGGCACGTCCTGCGGGGCCAGTCCCAGGTAGGCCCCGAGCAGCCGGCGCAGGGCGACGTGCGCCGAGGCGTACGTCACCCCGTCCGTGGGCCGGACGAAGGACGCGGTCCGCCGGCGCTCCGCCTCGCTCAGCTCGGTCAGGTCGAGCAGCTCGGCCGCGGTCTCCAGCTGCGCCCGGCGGACCAGCCAGACGTCCAGCTGCCCGGCGGCCGGCAGCCTGGGGGCGACGGCGAGGGGGGCCGTGCCGAACTCCAGCACCGGCATCCGCCCGGTCACCTCGGGCTCGGCGCGTCGTGCGCGACCAGGTGGTACTCGGCCCTCCCGGCGTGCTTGTGCGGACTGTCCTCCGGGCCGAGCTGTCCGGCCAGGCACTCGACCAGCTCGGCGGCGCTGTTGGCGCGCAGCAGCCGGTTGAGGTTGACGTCGACGCGCAGCGCGGCCTCCATCCGGCGCTGCAGCTCCAGGCCGTTGATGGACCCGATGCCCAGGCTGTTCATCGGGCGGCCCACGGTGTCGATGCTCTCCGGCGACACCCGCAGCACCCGGGCGAGTTCGCCGCGCACGTAGGCGTCGATGATCCTGGTGCGTTCGGCGAGGCCGACGGAGGCTAGGTGCGCCAGGCTGGGCGGGATCACCTCGACGATCTGGTCGCGCTCGAACTCGTAGTCCAGATCGTCTAATTCGTCCTCCAGGCCGTCGAAGACCCAGGTCTGCGTTGTCTGGTCCATGGTCATTCCCCGTCGTGGAGTGAGGAGGGTGGGGTTTTTCGGATCAGGCCGGTGAGGCCGACGAGCAGGCCCAGGAAGCCGAGGACGGCGACCAGGGTCAGCGCGGGCCGGCAGGCGTCCGCCGCGGCGGCCGGGCCGGCGCCGGGCGCGGGCGCCCGGGCGGCGAGCAGCGCGGCGACGAGTGCGACCGTGACGACCGCGGCGAGCTGTACGGCCGTCTGGTACAGGCCACTGCCGGTGAGCCTGTCGGCGGGCGCGAGGCGGGACATCGCCTGCATGTTCAGCGCGGCGAAGGACAGCACGAAGCCGGCGCCGACCAGCAGCAGCGTGGGCAGCATGCGGCCGGGGTAGTCCAACGGCCACGCGTGGGGACGCAGTTGGAGCAGGTAGCCGGCGAACGCACAGGCGGCGCCGGCCACGATGAGACGGGGGGCGCCGAACCTGGTGACCAGGCGGCCGGAGGCGAGCGCGGTGAGCGCGGGGGGTGCGGCGGCCGGGGTGAGGGCGAGCGCGGCGTGCAGCGGGGACCAGTGGCCGAGGGTCTGGGTCCGGTACGTCAGGACGAACAGGAGGCCCAGGTAGGAGCCGTTGAGGCAGGCGGCGCCGGCGGCGGAGCGGAGCAGGACGGGGTCGCTGCGCAAGGGGCCGAGTTCGAACAGGGGGTCGGCCGATCTGCGCTCGATCTGCCACAGCGCCGCCAGCAGCAGTGCGGCCGCGCAGAGCGGCCCGACGGCTCTCGGGTCGCTCCAGCCGCGGCCGGGGAGCTGGGTGATGCCCTGGACGAGGGCGAGGAGGGTTGCCAGGAGGGTGAGGGCGCCGGGGATGTCGTAGCGCCGCGACGCCGTCGTTCGGGTGCGGCTCGGTGGGGGCTGGTCGCGCCCACGCGGCGGCAGCCGCAAGTCCGGTACAGCCCCGCGCCCCTTCGGGGCGCCGCCACCACCCCTCGTCACGGGGTTCGGGTCGGCTTCCTTCGGGATCAGGCTCAGCCCGAACGCGAACAGCACCAGCACCACCGGTGCCGGAAACGCGAACGCCCAGCGCCAGGACGTCTCCGTCAGCCAGCCGGAGAGGATCAGGCCCGCGGTGAAGCCACCGGCGCCGAAGAGGGTGTAGACGGAGACGGCGCGGGATCGGGGGCGGCCCTCGGGGAAGGTGCTGGTGATGATGGCGAGGCCGGTGGGGGCCGTGAGGGCCGCGCAGAAGCCCTTGACCAGGCGGGTGGCCAGAAGCAGCCACGGATCCTGGGCGAGGGCGCTGAGCGCGGACGCGGCGGCGAAGGCGAGCAGGGCCGCCAGATAGACACGGCGGCGGCCGAGCAGGGTCACCACGCGGGCGCCGAACAGCAGCAGTCCGCCGAAGCCGGCGGCGAAGCCGGTCATCGCCCACTGGCCGACGGTCGGCGCCACCCCGAGGTCCGTGCCGATGGCGGGCAGTGCCACCACCGCGACGGACACCTCCAGCGCGTCGATGAGCATGTTGCCCGCGAGGACGAGCAGCAGGCCCCACAGCCGGGGGCCGAACCGCTCGTCCGGGCCGGCGGCGACCGGTGACGGAAGGGTCCTGGTCACCGCGTCACCCGAGGAGCGTGCCGCCGCTCGCGTCGACGAAGGAGCCGGTGACCCAGCGGGCGTCGTCGGAGACGAGGAAGGCGATGACGTCGGCGACGTCCTGCGGTTCGCCGACCCGGTTGAAGGTGGACAGCGCCGACATGGCCTCGACGGCCTCGGGGATGCCGAACACCGGGTTGCCGTTGCGGGTGATGCCCGGCGCGACGCTGTTCACGGTGATCCCGCGCGGGCCGAGCAGCTTGGCGTAGTGGAGCGCCAGCTGCTCCACCGCGCCCTTGCTCATGGCGTAGGCGATCTCGTCCGGATTGGCGAACCGGGTCAGGCCCGAGGAGATGTTCACGATCCGGCCGCCGTCGGGCATGTTGACCAGGGCCCGCTGGATGACGAAGAACGGCGCCTTCGCGTTGACGGCGAAGATCCGGTCGAACTGCTCAGGGGTGGTGTCCTCGGCCTTGACCCCGCCCATCACACCGGCGTTGTTGACCAGGATGTTCAGCTCGGTCTCGCCGGTGCGCTCCTTCAGCCCCGCCTCCACGGCGAGGAACAGCTCGTGGACGTCGCCGGGCGTGCCCAGCTCGGCCTTGACCGCGAACGCCCGGCCGCCGTCCTTCTCGATACCGGCGACCACCTCGGCGGCGGCCTCCTCGCTGGTGCCGTAGTGCACGGCGACCAGCGCGCCGTCGGCGGCGAGCCGCTCGGCGGTGGCCCGGCCCATGCCCCGGCTGGCGCCGGTGACAAGGGCCGTCTTTCCGGTCAGGTTACCCATCTTCCTTCTCCTGCCAGTCAGTTGTGGTGAGTGGGCGACGGCCCGCGTGGCGGGGGCAGCGGGTGCGGTGGGTGCGAACCAGCGGCCGAGGGCCTCGCGCAGCCCGTCCGCGGAGTTGCCCGCCCAGGCGACGTAACCGTCGGGTCGTACGAGCACGGCCCCGAAGGAGAGCGGACCGGTGTCCTCGGGACGGGCGGTGACCGTGTCGACCGAGGCCGACCAGTCGCCGGCCGCCCCGGTCAGCGACCCGTCCGTGACGAGCAGCAACCCCCGTGCGGGGTGCAGCAGTTCGGCGGTGGTCGCGCCCGAGTCCAGCCGCAGCTCGGGCAGCCGTGCGCCGACGGGACCGGGTCCGTCGCCCTGCGGATCGTCGCCGTACCGCACGTCGAGACCGCTGATCATCCCGGCGAGGTGCGCGCGGACGTTCTCGTACGAGGTGAGTTCGCCGACGACCGAGCGCACCGGGTCCACCTCGGGCCCGCCGAGCAGCAGCCGGGCCTGGGCGCGGATGTTGGACAGCACGCGCCGCCCGACCGCGTGCCGTTCGTCGTGATACGTGTCCAGCAGCCCGGCCGGGGCCCGGCCGAGGACGGTGGCCGCGAGCTTCCAGCCCAGGTTGACGGCGTCCTGGAGGCCGAGGTTGAGGGCCTGGCCGCCGATCGGCATCTGCTGGTGGGCCGCGTCGCCGGCGAGCAGCACCCGGCCGGTGCGGTAGCGCTCGGCCTGCCGGGACACGTCGCCGAAGGAGTTGACCCACAGCGGGGTGCCGTGGGCGATGTCCTCGCCGGTGACGTCCCGCCAGGCGGTCACGATGTCGGCGAACTCCGCCTCGCCCGAGCCACGGGGCGGGGTGCCGAACCGGTGGACCATCACCCGGGTGACCCCGTCGCCGCGCCGGGCGGCGATGGCGAGTCCGTTCGGCAGCCGCTGGAACCGTCGGTTCGGGACGTCTATGCCGTCGACGTCGGCGCGGATCAGCTCCCGTCCGGCGTCGTTGCCGGGGAAGGGGATGTTCGCGAGGCGGCGTACGACGGATCGCTCCCCGTCGCAGCCGGCCACGTACCGCGCGGTGAACTCCTTGCGCTCGCCTCCGCGTTCGGCGGTCACGACAACCCGGTCGCGGTCCTGCCGCAGCGCCACGACCTGGTGGCCGCGCAGTACCCGCGCCCCGAGCCGCCGCGCCCAGGCGCCGAGGAGTTCCTCGGTGCGGGTCTGCGGGACCTTCCACTGCCCGGGGTGGCTGCTGGGCAGGGTGAGGTCGAGCGGGAGGCCGCCGAAGTGTCCGCGGGGTTCGTGGGGCGGCGGCTCGGGGTCGCCGAAGCCGCCGGGCCCGTCGAGCAGGCCGCGCTGCCGGAGCAGTTCCATGGTGCGGGCGTGCAGGGTGGACGCCCGCGACTCGGCCGTCGGGGCGTCCAGCCGTTCCAGTACGGTCACTTCGGCGCCGCCGAGCCGCAGTTCCCCGGCGAGCATCAGCCCGACGGGACCGGCGCCGACCACCACGACGTGCGTCTCGACCGCGTCGGCACCGGCCATGGGTCAGCGCCTCGCTTCGGCGTACGCCTTGGCGTGGTTCAGGGTGGCGCGGCTGTTGGTGCTCAGCGCGCCCTGGACGTACTCGCGGGCCTCGGCGACCCCCGCGTCCGGACCGAGGATCTTCTCGATGTTCTCCGGGCGCAGCACGACGGTGTGCTGCGAGGAGGCGAAGGTGCCCTCGTCGGTCTCGCGGAACGTCCAGTAGCCGGTGTGCAGGTTCATCAGGGCCGGCAGGGTGGTCTGCTTGTAGGCGATCTTCCGGCCGTCCAGGCAGACCCGGTAGGACCTGGTGGTGTGCGTCGAGCCGTCCTTGGCGCGGGTGTCCATCTCCAGGGTCTGCAGACCCGGGGTGTCCTCGGTGAGGCGGACGGTCGCCACGTGCGGCAGCCGCTCGGACCAGCGGTCGGCCTCGTTGACGAAGTCGTAGAGGTCCTTGGCGGCGCCGTCGACCTGGACGGTGTCCTCGAAGGAGAAGGTCAGCTCCTGCGAGGCGGTGGCGAGTTCGACGTTGGTCTTCAGCGCGGCCAGTTCGGAACGGGAGTTGCGGTCGACGGCCTCGTCGATCCAGGCGAGCCCGGCCGGGTCGTCGTCGACGGCGGTGTAGTCGTGCAGCAGCCGGACCCGGGCGGTGGCCTCGTCGAGCGGCTCGATGATCCAGGTGCCGCCCATGCTCGCGACGGGCGGGGTGGAGACCGTCTGCCGGAAGGTGATCCGCAGACCGGCGGGGTCCAGCACCCGGCGCGAAGTCCAGTTCTTGGCCTCGCCGTTGGCGGTGGCCCAGATCCCGATCAGCTCCTGGTCGGCGGAGCGCTCCAGGTGGTCGACGTAGATGGTCGGCGGGAAGATCCGCGGCCAGTTGGCCACGTCGGCGATCAGCCGGTAGACCTCGGCGGCCGGCGCCGAGATCGTGACCTCGTGCTCGACTTCCTTCGGCTCGGACATGCGTGAACTCCTAGAGGGTGCCGGGGGTTTCAGAAGTTGCCGAGGCCGCCGCAGACGTTGAGGGCCTGGGCGGTGATGGAGGCGGCGGTGTCGGAGGCGAGGTAGCCGACGAGTCCGGCGACCTCTTCGGGGGTGGAGTAGCGGCCGAGCGGGATCTTCGCCTGGAACTTGTCGAGGATGGCGTCCTCGGAGGTGGCGTAGGCGGCCGCGTAGCCGGCCCGGACGCGCTGCGCCATCGGGGTCTCGACGTATCCCGGGCAGACCGCGTTGACGGTGATGCCGGTGGGGGCCAGCTCGTTGCCGAGGGCCTTGGTGAAGCCCACCACGCCGTGCTTGGAGGCGGAGTACGGCGCACCCAGCACCACGCCCTGCTTGCCGGCCGTCGAGGCGATGTTGATGATCCGGCCGCGGCTCTTGTCCCGCATGCCGCCGGTGGTGAGGGCGGCACGGGTGAGGCGGAAGACGCTGTTGAGGTTGGTCTCGACGACGTCGTACCAGAGCTCGTCGTCGATGTCGGCGGTCACTCCGCCGCCGGACCGGCCGGCGTTGTTGACCAGGACGTCGACGGTGCCGTAGCGCTCGACGGCCGCCTGGACGAAGTTCGCGATGGACAGCGCGGACCGGACGTCGAGGGTGGTCCCGTCGACTTCCAGCCCCTCGGCGCGCAGTTCCTTGACGGTCCGCTCCACGTTCGCGGCGTCCCGGGAGCCGATGAAGACGCGGTGGCCCTGCTGGGCCAGCAGCCGCGCCGAGGCGAGGCCGATCCCGCTGGTGGCCCCGGAGACCAGGGCGACCTTCTGCTGCTGTTCGGACATGTCTGCCGCTCCCTTTCAGGGCGTTCAGGTCGTTTCAGGGCATGGGGGTGCCGCCGGCGCCCGGAACGAACGGGGGCGGGCGCCGGCGGCCGGAGGGGATGGAGAGTGGTCGGTCAGGCCGCGGTGGCCGTGACGTCACCGAGCTGCGTGTTGACGAGGACGAGCAGCTCGCGGGGGGTCTTCGCCTCGGTCACCACGGTGTCGTCGAGCGTGATGTCGTACTCCCGCTCGATGCGCCCGCAGGTCTCCAGGATGGCGAGCGATTCGTAGCTGAGCTCCTCGAAGTCGGTGTCGAGGATGTCCCCGTCGAGGTCGACGCTCTCGTCGGCACCGGCGGCCTCCAGCAGGATCCGCTTGAGGTCGTCGAGGGTGAAGGACTGGGTGGCCACGGTGATCTTCCTTTCGGTTCTGCGAAACATTCCTGCGAACGGGAACACCCGCCCTTCCGGCCCGGCGTGGGAGAGAGTGGTGGACCGGAAGGGCGGGTGTGTCTTGGGGCAGCGCCCCGTAAGGGACGCTGGGGGTAGGAACCGCGCGAGCGGCCACGGCGGGACCGCGGCCGTCCTGCGGCGCGCACCCCTACGGCCGTGGGCGGCCTACGCCCGCACGACCATCGCCGAGTTGAACCCGCCGTAGCCGCGCGCCAGCACCAGCGCCGTCCGTACCTCGGTCAGCCGCGGCTCCCCCACCACCAGGTCGAGGTCGTAGCCCGCCTCCGGCGAGACATTCACCGTCGCCGGCACGATCCCGTCCCTGACGGCGAGCAGCGCCGTCGCCACGTCCAGCGGCGCCGCCCCCGAGTACAGCCGCCCGGTCATCGTCTTCGGCGCGGTCACCGGCACCCCGTGCGGACCGAACACGTCGCCGATCGCGTCCGCCTCCACCCGGTCCAGCTCCGGCACGGCCGCCGCGTCGGCGAAGACGACGTCCACGTCGGCCGCGTCCACGCCCGCGTCGGCGAGGGCCAGTTCGATGGCCTTGCGCAGCCCCGGCGGCCGTTCGCTCCCCGGCGCCGGATCGAAGGTCGTGCCGTACCCGGCGATCTCCCCGTACACCCGGGCACCGCGCCGCGCGGCCGTCTCCTCGGCCTCCAGGATCAGGATCGCCCCGCCCTCGCCGGCCACGTGCCCGGCGGCCGCCTGGTCGAACGGCAGGTACGACCGTTCGGGCTCCTCCGACGTGGACAGCCGGTCGCTGGCCAGCTGCGCCACCCACCCCCACGGGCAGATGGACGCGTCGATCGCCCCGGAGACGATGAGCTGCGTGCCCTTGCGGATCTGCCGGCGTGCGTGGGCCAGTGCCTCCAGGCCGCCCGCCTGGTCGGACACGACGACGCCGCTCGGCCCCTTCATCCCGTTGCGGATGGAGATCTGGCCGCTGTTGACGGCGTAGAACCAGGCGAACGACTGGTATGCCGAGACGAACTGGCTGCCCTGGCTCCACAGTTTCTGCAGCTCGCCCTGGCCGAACTCGAAGCCGCCGGAGGAGCTGGCGGTGACCACGCCCATGTCGTACGCGGGCAGGTCGGCCGGGGTGACGTCCGCGTCGGCCAGCGCCCAGTCCGTCGCGACGAGCGCGAGGCGGGTCATGTGGTCGGTCTGAGCGAGCAGCCGGCTCGGCAGGTGCTCCCCGGCGCTGAACCCGGGGACCTCCCCGGCCAGTTTCGCCGGGTATCCGGAGGGGTCGAACCGGGTGATCCGGGCGATGCCGCTCTTGCCGGCGCGGGCCGCCGCCCAGTAGTCGGCGGTACCTAGGCCGTTGGGCGCGGCGATGCCGAGCCCGGTGACAACCGTGCGCGTGCTCATGCTGCCGTGTTCCTCTCCGGTCGGGCGAGCACCATCGCGCTCTGGAAGCCGCCGAACCCGCTGCCCACGGTGAGCACCGCGTCGGTGCGGTGCTCGCGGGCGGTGAGCGGCACGTAGTCCAGGTCGCACTCGGGGTCGGGGGTGTGCAGGTTCGCCGTCGGGGGCACGACGTTGTGCTCCATGGCGAGGACGGACGCGGCGATCTCGATGGAGCCGATCGCGCCGAGCGAGTGCCCGACCATCGACTTGATCGAGGACACCGGCGTCCGGTACGCGTGGTCGCCGAGGCTCTTCTTGAACGCGGCGGTCTCGTGCCGGTCGTTCTGCTTGGTTCCGGAGCCGTGCGCGTTGATGTAGTCGATGGCCTCCGGGTTGAGCCGGGCCTCGCCCAGCGCGACCGTGATCGCCTCGGCCATCTCGGCGCCGTCCGGGCGCAGTCCGGTCATGTGGAAGGCGTTGCAGCGCGAGGCGTACCCGGCGATCTCGGCGTAGATGTGCGCGCCCCGGCTCCGCGCCGCCTCCAGTTCCTCCAGGACGAAGACCGCCGATCCCTCGCCCAGCACGAACCCGTTGCGGGTGCCGTCGAAGGGGCGGGAGGCGTGCTCGGGGTCGTCGTTGCGCGGAGTGGTGGCCTTGATGGCGTCGAAGCAGGCCAGGGTGATCGGGGAGATCGGGGCGTCGGTGGCGCCGGCGATCATCGCGCAGGCGGAGCCCTCCCGGATCAGCTCGACGGCGTGCCCGACGGAGTCGAGACCCGAGGTGCAGCCGGTGGAGACGACGGTGGCCGCGCCCTCGGCACCCACCGACCAGGCCACCTCGGCGGCGAAGGAGCTGGGCACCAGGTAGTTGTACAGGTGCGGGACGGCGTAGGTGTGGTCGACCAGTTCGAGCCGGCCGCCGTCGCTGACCACCCGGTACTCCTCGTCGAGGCCCATGGTCGCGCCGACCGCGCTGCCGATGGTGACCCCGACCCGGTGCGGGTCGGCGCCGGACAGGTCGAGCCCGCTGTCGGCGAGCGCCTCGCGGGCGCTGACGACGGCCAGCTGGGCCGCGCGGTCCATCCGGCGGATCTCCTGCGGGGAGAGCCCGTGCTCCTCCGGGTCGAAGTCGACCTCGGCGGCGACCCGGGACCGGAAGGAGGAGGGGTCGAAGAAGGTGATGCCGCGGGTCGCGGTGCGGCCCTCGCTGAGCAGGTTCCAGAAGTTCTTGGTGCCGACACCGCCGGGGGCGATGACCCCGACCCCGGTGATGACCACTCGCCTGGCGTTCACGCCCGGCCCTCCCAGTCGTAGAAGCGCGTGGCGACCGCGTCGGCGGGAGACCGCCAGGTGGCGGGGTCGTACGCCTGGATGAACGGCTTGAGGTCCTCGCTGATCCGCACGAACCGCGGGTCGGACTTGGCCGACTCGATCAGCTCACCGCCGTTGTCGGTGTCGAAGTGCTGGAGGTGGAAGTACAGCCCGCGGTAGGCGAACAGTTCACGGCGCCGGGTGCCCATGAGATGCGGCATCTCGGTCTCGTCGAACTCCTTGAACAACCGGGCGACGTCCTGGCTGTGAGCCGGCTCCATCCGGGCGACGATCAGGGTGCTGTGCATGGTTCACTCCTCAAAGAGGCCAAAGGAAAGCGCCCCGGCAGGGGCGCGGGGCTGCATGGTGTGCGGCTTCCGCCGCGTGGGCGCGACCAGCCACGACGGCGGGACAGCCACAGGACGACAAACCGCGGCACGGCCCTACCGCGCCGGCCCGAACCACCGCTCCAGCGCCATCGGCAGATCCGCGTGGCTGCCCGGCGCCGCCCAGGCCACGTATCCGTCGGGCCGGACCAGCACGGCCGTGGTCTCCGTGAGCGGGCTGCCGGCCGGCAGGTCCGCCGCCGTCGCCGTCACCACGTCCACCCGGTCCCGCCACGCCCAGGCCCGCTCCCGCAGCCGCGCGTTGTCGGCGAGGTCGAGCAGCACACCCCGCCCGGCGCGCAGCGCCTCCGTGCTGGAGGCCACCCTGTTGTGCCCGGTGAGCGGCACGTTCGGCAGCCGTCGGCCGAGCAGCGCGTGGCCGCCCCCGTCGAGGTCGTAGTGGATCTCGAGGCCGGAGACCATCGCCGCCAGGTGCTTGCTGACCTCGGGGTAGCGGATCAGCTCGTTCAGCACGTCGCGCAGCGGCTGTACCTCGGGTCCGGACAGGAACAGCAGGCCCTGCGCCCGGGTGTTCATCATCAGCCGCTGCCCGACCGGGTGCCGCTCGTCGTGGTAGGTGTCGAGCAGCGCCTCGGGCGCCCGGCCGCTCACCACCGCGCCGAGCTTCCAGCCCAGGTTCACGGCGTCCTGGATGCTCGTGTTCATGCCCTGGCCGCCGGCCGGCAGGTGGATGTGCGCGGAGTCTCCGGCGAGCAGGATCCGGCCGCGCCGGTACTCGGTGACCAGGCGTGTGCCGTCGCCGAAGGACGAGATCCACACCGCTTCGGCGTGCGAGATGTCGTCGCCGGTCAGCCGCTGCCAGGCCGCCGCGGCCTCCGCCCAGGTGGGCGGCTTGTCCCGGCGCTGCGGCGGGGTGCCGCGCTCGCAGATGATCAGGCGGGTGACGCCGCCGGGCAGCGGTCCGACCATGACCATGCCGCCGGGCAGGGTCTCGCCGATCATCCGGGGTTCCAGCTCGATCCCCTTGACGTCGGCGAGGTACATCTCCAGCGTCGAGGGGGTGCCGGGGAAGTCGAAGCCGGCGGCCTTGCGGATGGTCGAGCGGCCGCCGTCGCAGCCCACCAGGTACTCGGCGCGCAGCCGGTGCACGCCCTCGGGGCCGCGCACCTCGACCTCGACGCTGTCCTCCTTCTCCTTGACGGACAGCACCTCGTGCCGCCGCCGGATGTCCGCGCCGAGGCGCCCGGCCCACTCCTCCAGAACGGTCTCGGTGACCGACTGAGGGATCGTTTTGGCGGCCTGGTGGGCGCCGTCGAGCACGCCGAAGTCGACGGGCAGGCCGCCGAAGTGGCCCACGTTGCTGACCTCGATGTCCCCGAAGCGGGGCAGCAGTCCGCGCTGGTCGAACACCTCCATGGTGCGGGCGGTGAAGCCGAGGCCGCGCGATTCTCCGGTGCGCGCGGGCAGCTTCTCCAGAACGATGACGTCGGCGCCCGCGAGCCGTAGCTCGCCCGCGAGCATCATGCCGGCCGGACCGGCGCCCACGACGATGACTTGTGCGTCCATGACACTCCTCGGGAACGGTTCCGTACGGTCCGGTCTGCGGGACCGTCGACGGTGGCGAACTGTCAGCGGTACAGGCGCCCGATGGCCCGGTTCGCCACCTGTGCGGCCGCCGCGTGCCGCGGATCGGGCGCCCACGCCTCGTGCCGTACGGCCACTTCGGCGAGCTTGATGGCGTGCTCGTCGCCGATCTGCACGGCCTCGGCGAAGAGACCGGCCACGTCGGGGGCGTCCGGCAGCGGGGCCGAGGGCCGGGGCACGGCGTGGAACCAGTCGAGCATCGTGCGGCTGACGGCCCGCGCCACCCGGTACGAAGGCCACCGCTGGTCCTGCGGCAGGTGTTCCACCACCAGTCGTACGGCGGCGGGCCCGGTGACCGAGTGGATCAGCGGGACGGGGTGGTTCAGGGAGAGCGTGGCGTAGATCCCGGAGAACTCGGCGACGAGGCCGTCCAGGGCCGTCGCGGCGTCACCGCCGGCGTCCTCGCCGGAGTGCTCCTCGACGACGACCCCGCCCTCCGAGTAGCGGGCCGCCCAGTAGCCCAGCCCCTGGGCGAGTTCGGCCAGTTGCATCCGGTGGTCGGGGCCGGCGGTCACCACCGCACGGACCGCGTGCGCGGTGCGGATCACCCCGTGCGTGAGCACCCCGGACATGCCGGGCAGCAGCCGGGGCCACCAGCGGGCCAGGACGTCGGTCCACCGTCCCTCGGCCAGCTCCCGTTCGAACAGAGCCGTCCAGTCGGCGACCCGGCCGAACTCGCCGAGCGCCTGCCGCCAGTCGGTCTCGTCCGCCGGGTCGATGGTGAACCGCCGCTCGGGGACGTCGTGGAAGGTGTGGCTGCGCAGATGCCCCTCCACCCAGGCGGGCACCTCGTCGGCGTATCCCATGTGGGCCAGGGCCTCGGCGGCCATCGGGGCGTGGTTGACGAAGCTGCGCCCGTGCTCGTAGCCCACGGAACCCAGCCGCTCCAGCGCTCCGTTCATGGCGTCGGTGTAGGTGAGGTGTGCCAAGTCGACCAGTCCTCGGTCAAGTCGGTGTGCGGTCCGGGTCTCAGTCCTTGATGTCGCACACGGCCGCGCCGGCGGTAAGGGCCTGTCCCACCTCGGCGGCGATCCCGGTCACCGTGCCGGAGCGGTGCGCGGTGAGCGGCTGCTCCATCTTCATGGCCTCGACGACGACGATCAGGTCGCCCTTCTCGACGCTCTGCCCGTCGGCGACGGCGACCTTGACGACGGTGCCCTGCATCGGCGAGGTGAGCGTGTCCCCGGACGCGGCCGGCGCGGAGCCGCCCGCGGTACGGCGGCGGGCCCGCGGCGCGGCCGCCCCGACCAGGCTCGGCATCCGGTCCGGGACCCGGCCGAGCACCGCCGGCAGCGAGACCTCCAGGCGGTGTCCGCCGACCTCGACGACCACGGTCTCGCGGACGTCCCCGGCCGTTCCGGTGTCGGGGGCGGGCGCGGCGAAGGGCTTGATCTCGTTGACGAACTCGGTCTCGATCCAGCGGGTGTGGACGGTGAACGGGTCCGTGGAGCCGGTGAGCTCCGGGGCGAACGCCGGGTCCCGGACCACGACGCGGTGGAAGGGGATGGCTGTGGCCATGCCCTCGACCTGGAACTCGTCCAGGGCGCGGGCGGCCCGCTGCAGGGCCTCCGCGCGGGTGCGGCCGGTGACGATCAGCTTGGCCAGCAGGGAGTCCCAGGCCGGGCCGATCACGCTGCCCGACTCCACGCCCGCGTCCAGCCGTACGCCCGGGCCCGTCGGCGGGTCGAAGCGGGTGACCGTGCCCGGGGCGGGCAGGAACCCGCGGCCGGGGTCCTCGCCGTTGATCCGGAACTCGAAGGAGTGACCCCGCAGCTCCGGGTCGCCGTAGCCGAGTTCCGCGCCGTCGGCGATCCGGAACATCTCGCGCACCAGGTCGATGCCGGCGACCTCCTCGGTCACCGGGTGCTCGACCTGGAGGCGGGTGTTGACCTCCAGGAAGGAGACCGTGCCGTCCTGGCCGACCAGGAACTCGCAGGTCCCCGCACCGACGTAACCGGCCTCCCGCAGGATCGCCTTCGAGGCGCGGTACAGCTCGGCTGTCTGTTCCGCCGTCAGGAACGGCGCCGGCGCCTCCTCCACCAGCTTCTGGTGGCGGCGCTGGAGCGAGCAGTCACGCGTGGACACGACGACCACGTTGCCGTGCTTGTCGGCCAGGCACTGCGTCTCCACATGCCGCGGCCGGTCCAGGTAGCGCTCCACGAAGCACTCTCCGCGCCCGAAGGCGGCCACCGCCTCCCGCACCGCCGACTCATAGAGCTCCGGCACCTCCTCCAGCGTCCGGGCGACCTTCAGGCCGCGTCCGCCGCCGCCGAACGCGGCCTTGATGGCGATCGGCAGGCCGTGCTCCTCCGCGAACGCGACGACCTCGTCGGCACCCGAGACCGGGTCCGGGGTGCCGGCGACCAGCGGGGCGCCGGCGCGCTGGGCGATGTGCCGGGCGGCGACCTTGTCGCCGAGGTCGCGGATGGCCTGCGGCGGCGGACCGATCCAGGTCAGACCCGCGTCCAGGACCGCCTGGGCGAACTCCGCGTTCTCGGAGAGGAACCCGTAACCCGGATGGACGGCGTCCGCGCCGGTCTCCCGGGCCGCCCGCAGCACCTTGCCGATGTCCAGGTAACTGGTGGCCGGGGTGTCACCGCCCAGGGCGTAGGCCGCGTCGGCGACCCGGACGTGCAGGGCGTCCCGGTCGGGGTCCGCGTACACGGCGAGGCTCGCGATCCCCGCGTCCCGGCAGGCCCGGGCGACACGCACGGCTATCTCGCCACGGTTGGCGATGAGCACCCGGCGCATGTCAGGACGCCTGTTCGGTGTGGTGGAAGCGGTCCGTGCCGGACTGCAGCGGGCCGAGCGAGCCGTCGAAGAAGACCAGCGGTTCCTGGCCGTGCTCGGGCACGCCGAGGTCCACCACCTCGCCGATGACGATGTCGTGGTCGCCGGCCGTGTGGATGTCGACCGTGGTGCAGGTCAGGTAGGCGAGGGCCTCGCTGAGCACGGGCAGTCCGTCCTCGGTGAAGTGGTGCGGGACGCCCTCGAAGGCGGTGGACCGGCGGCCGGCGAAGTGCCGGGCCAGCGGCTGCTGGCGCCCGGAGAGGAAGTTGACGGTGAACCCGCCGCTCTGCTCCAGGAGCGTGTGCAGCCGGGACTGCTGGTGCAGACAGAACAGCACCAGCGGGGGCTCCAGCGAGACCGAGGTGAACGAGTTGACGGTGGTGCCGTCCGCGTCGCCGTCGGGTCCGGTGGTGATGACCGTGACGCCGGTCGTGAACAGGCCGCACACGCGGCGCAGACTCATCGGCTCGACGAGCCGGGTCTGCTCGGCGGTCCGGGTCTCCTGGGCGCGGGTCAGCGACCGCGCTGCTGCGGACATGCGCATCCCTTTCTGGGGTGTGGGTCGAGGGGGTGCCGCGCGGGTCAGAGAAGCTTGCGAACCTTCGCCCCGGCCTTGAGGATGCCGAGCAGGAACTCGCGGCCGACGCTGTTCATCTCGGGCGGGGCCTGGACCGAGGCCCAGTACAGGAAGCGGGCCATCGTCGTCACGGACGGGTAGATGAAGCGCCGCTCCTCGTCCTTCCAGCCGAAGACCGGGTTGACGATCGGGGACTCCTTGAGCAGCCCGAAGACGATGTCGGCGGCCTCGTCGCCGCTGAGCGCGCCCGCCTCGTACTTCTCGCAGGTCTCGGCGGTGGCCTCAAGGATCTTCTTGAAGGAGTCGCTCTGCGGCCACCACAGGCCCGGGTACGGCACCTGCTCCAGCTCGTCGAAGTGCCGGACGTCGCGGTCCTTGAAGTGCTTGAGGCGGGCCCGGGTGAGCCGCATGGTGCCGGGGGTGATGAAGGAGCCCCAGACCCGGAAGACCGCGTTCCACAGCCGGAAGTGGGAGAAGGCGATGAAGGAGCTGTTGACCAGGTCGTCGTTGTACTGGAGCAGCCCCTGCTCGACCTGCTCGACGTAGGCGAAGCGCTCGGCGGAGAAGTCGCCGTCCTTCAGGGCGGGGATCAGCCGGGAGGTCAGGGCGTCGACGACCTCCATGGTGTTGGACAGGCCGCGGGAGAACAGCGGGTCCAGGAAGCCGGCCGCGTGCGACATCAGGCACCAGCGGTCGCCGATGGTCTGCTTCGAGGAGTACTGGAGGCGGTCGGTGGAGATCCACTCGCGGACCCGGGTGGCGCCGTCGAACTGGCGCTTGACCGCGGGGTACTTGTCGAGGAAGAGCTGGAACTCCTGCTCCGGGGTGAGGTCCTTGGGCTTGGGGTAGGTGCGCTCGTCCATGGTCAGGCCGATGCTGCACAGCGGGTTGCGGGAGTCGGGGTGGTTGTCGAACGGGATGATCCAGAACCAGCCGCGCTCGATCAGGTGGTGCATGGTGCCGGTGTGCCAGTCGGCCGGCGGGCGCAGGTCCTGCGGGTGGCCGCTGACGTCGTCGAACCGCTTGATGCCGACGTAGTGCGTGAACATCGAGCGGGAGTGGTGCTTGAAGCGGGCGGTGGGCTTGTCGCGCAGGTCGAACTTGTCGGCGAGCGGCGAGCGGAAGCCGGAGGCGTCCACCAGGTACCTGGCCCGGTACCGCTCGCTCTCGGCGCCCGGGGCGGCGCTCTTTCCGGTGACGGTGACACCGTCGTCGTCGAAGTCGACTTCGTTGGCGCGCCAGTTCTGCCGCGGGGTGCAGCCGTATTTGATGGCCACGTGGAACATGAAGGCGTCGCTGTCCTGCCGGAACATGTGGCTGTTCTGGTGGAATATCTTCGGCAGGGCGAGCTGGGTGGCCTCACGGGGGTCGGGTTCTTTTCCGACCTCGTGCTTCATGAATCCGAAGTGCGCCTTGGTGCCGAAGGTCGGGCCGATGTCACGGGTGGAGGCCTGGACACTGGACAGGCTCTTCAGCTCGGGGATGTCGTGGCGCTCGGAGAGGATGTGGATCCACTCCACGAGCTGCGGGGTCATGGACTCGCCGATGGCGAAGCGCGGGTGGGCGGCCGCGTCGACCAGCAGCACCTTGGCGCCGTGCTTGGCCAGGATGGTGCCGGTGACGGAGCCGGCGAGGCCCGAGCCGAGGATGATGACGTCGTAGGTCATGTCCTCGGGTATGCGCGCCGGTTCGGGCGAGCCGTCGGTCTTCTGCGCGACCATGACTGTCTCCTTCGTCGAGGGGCGGTGCGCAACGGGAAATCCGCGAGGGCGGTAGATCCGCACGAAAAAAGGCCCCTCGAGGCCCTTCCGGAAAGCTTCGGAAGGGCGCCGCGAAGAGCCTGGAACGTTACGAGGAGCCGGGAGAGAAGAGCCTGGAAAGGGCCTTTGAAAGGGCTGTAAAAAGGCACGGGGAAACCGCTGGATAAAGCGTGACAGCCTTTGGCCAGAGGGTCAACCCCTGACGGAAACAGATGACTTGGGATTCCCGGAGAAAGCGGCTCCGGAATGGGTCGGGGCGAGGAGTTTCAGCAGCAGCTCGCGCAGCTCCTCCTCGCCGCCGGGGCCTAGCATGGCGGAGACGTCCCCGGCGAGTTCCGCGACGGCGCCGGTCACCACGGCGAGCTGCTCGCGGCCGAGTCCGGTCACTTCGAGGGCGTAGCGGCGGCGGTCGTGCGGGTCGCGGCCACGGCGTACCAGACCCAGCTTGACGAGTTCGTCGACCAGTTGGGAGGCGGCGGGCCCGGTGATGGCGAGCAGCTCGGCGAGCCGCTGCTGGGAGATCGGCCCGAGGACGTCGAGGGCGGACAGCGGCCCGTAGTGGCGCACCCTGAGCCCGGTGCCGGCCAGTTTGTCGTCGCCGTGCTTGCGCAGCCGGTGATGAGCCTGCGCGACCAGGTATTCGGTGCCCTGCACGAGCGGCTGCGCGGACTGCGGCAGCAGCCGGGCGAGCAGGTCGTCGAGCCGTGCGGTCTCCTCGGACGTCAGTACGGCGGTGAGCCGGGCGTCCCGCTCGGCGACCGCCCGCCGCCTGGCCTCCACGGCCTCCCGGCCCCGGTCGGTCAGGGAGAGCACGTACTGGCGCCGGTTGTCGGGGTTGCGGGTGCGGCGCACCTCGTCGCGCTCCTCCAGGCGGTCGATGACGCCGACCATGATGGTGCGGTTGATGCCGAGCCGCTCCGCGAGGTCCAGCTGGGACTCCCAGTCGTGGCCGGTGAGCGCGTCCAGGACCAGGAAGTCGCGGGAGTCGCTGTCACCGCCGTCGCCGCTGGCGGCGAACTGCGCGTAGACCCGGCGCAGGAGATAGCCGATGAAGCCGGTCAGCGCGTCCGAGAGGACTCCGGGAACCTCCGCGGTCTCCTCGGTCCGGGTCACCGGACCACGCTCCGCATCGCCTGAACTCCGCAAGACAGCACCTCCTTCCCGAGTATATGCACCGGCTCGCGCACCGTTCGGCCCGCTGCACCGCCCCGGCGAGGCCCGGGGCGGCGGGCCGGCCACGGACGGGTCAGAGTGCTCGATCGTCGCGCACCAGTTCGATCAAGGAGCGGACGGCGGAGGCCTGGCCGCTCGCCCGGTGCACCCCGGCCACCGCCAGACCGGCCTGCGCGGCGAGCCGCTCCAGTTCGTCCAGGGAGCGTTCGACGCCGGCGAAGTAGGCCATCATCCGCAGGTCCATGCCAGTCTCGGTGCCGTCGCCGGTCTCCTCGACGACGAGCACGCGCCCGTCGTCGGCGACGGCGTCGGCGCAGCGCCGCAGGATCTGCAGGGCCTCCTTGTCGGTCCAGTCGTGCAGGACGGAGGAGAGCACGTACGCGCCGCCGCCCGCGGGCAGCTCCTCGAAGAAACTGCCGGGGACGGCGTCGGCGCGGCCGGCCAGACCGGCGGCCCGGAAGCGCTCCGCGGCCCGGGCCGCCGTGCCGGGCAGGTCGACGACCGTGCCGCGCAGCGTCGGGTGGGCGGCGAGCAGACCGGCGAGCAGCACTCCGCTGCCGCCGCCGACGTCGTAGACGTGGCCGCGCGCGGACCAGTCGTAGGCGGCGGCGATCGAGGGGACGTCACGGGCCAGGTTGTCGGCCATCACCGCGTCGAAGGACTCGGCGAGCGCGTGGTCGGTGTCCAGGTCGTCCCAGAAGGCGATCTGGTAGCGGGCCGGGTAGGCGGGCTCGCCCGTGCGCACGGTGTACGGCAGGTCCACCAGGCTGAGGTCACCGCGGCCGATCGCCCCCTCGGTGTCGATCAGCCGGACCTGGGCGCCGGGGTGGCCGGAGCGCAACTGCTCGCCCAGACCGGTCAGTCCGTAGGCCTCGCCGTCCCGGGCGCGGGTGAGGACGCCGACGGTGACGAGGTGGCGCAGCACCCGGTCGAGGGACTCGGCGTGCAGCCGCTCGGCCTGGGCGATGCCGACGGCGGTGGCCGTGCCGGCCGCGATGTGGTCGGCGACGCGGTAGGTGGCGGCCACCCGCACGGCCATGGGGGTGACCAGGTCGGCCAGCTCCCACAGGGCGAGCGGACGCGGCTCTCCCCGGACTTCGCTCCGGTCGGTCATGTCAGCCTCCTGGTGGCCGTCGGGGGGAGAAGTCGCACGGGGGTGCCGGCGGCCCCGCCCGGGTGGACAGGGCGGGGCCGCCGGGGCGGGTCACGGGGCGGCGGGAGCGGGCTCGCCGTCCTGGTGGTGCTGGGGGGCCGTGGCCGGCAGCGTGATCAGGGCCACGATCAGGGCCAGCAGGTACAGGCCGCCGCCGAACAGGAACCCGTACGAGTAGCCGGTGGTCAGGGCGTGCGGGACGCTGCCCGGCAGCTCGTGGTTGGTGATGGCGGTGGCCGCCGCCGCCAGCGCGGCCAGGCCGATGGCGCCGCCGATCTGCTGGGCGGTGTTGACCAGGCCGGAGGCCGCGCCGGTGGCCTGCGGGGCGACCCCGCGGACGCTGACGATGGTGACGGCCACGAAGACCATGCCGAGGCCGAGACCGGCGACCAGCTGGGCCGGCAGCAGGGCCGCCCACGGGTTCTGGCCGGGCGCGATGAAGCTGAACCAGACCATGCCCGCGACGCCGATCAGCAGACCGAGGGCGACGACGCTGCGCTCGGGCATCTTGGCGAGGAGCTGCGGGCCGAGACCGCCGGCCGCGATGCCCATGCCGAGGGCGAAGGGCAGGTAGGCGACGCCGGTGACCATCGGGGCGTAGCCCTTGACGATCTGCATGTAGAGGGTCAGGAAGTAGAAGGTGGCGAGCATGCCCGCGCCGACCAGGAACATGATCAGGTTGGCGCCGACCCGGCCCTTGTCGGCCAGCACGCCGCTCGGGATCATCGGCGCGCGGCTGGAGCGCTGGATGGCGACGAAGGCGACGATCAGGACGAGTGCGGCACCGAGGCCGATCAGGGTGACGCCGTCACCGAAGCCCTTGTCGCCGGCGCGGTTGATGGCGTAGACGAGCGAGCCGAAGCCGAGGGTCGCGGTGAGCGCGCCGGGCACGTCGACCTTGCCGCGCTCGCGCTCGCCCTCGACGAGGACGCCGGTGCCGAGCAGGACGGCCAGGGCGATCGGGATGTTCACGAACATCACCCAGCGCCAGCTGAGGTACTCGGTGAGCGCGCCGCCGAGCAGCAGACCCACGACCGAGCCGAGGCCGCCCATCGCGCCGTAGACGCCGAGCGCCTTGTTGCGGGCGGGGCCCGCGGGGAAGGTGGTGGCCAGCAGGGACAGGGCGGTGGGGGCGGCGATCGCGGCGCCCGCGCCCTGGATCACCCGGGCCGCGATCAGCAGCTCGCCGCTCTGGGCCAGGCCGCCGAGCAGCGAGGCGGCGGTGAACAGGATCAGGCCGGTGCGGAAGACCCGGCGCCGGCCGAAGAGGTCGCCGGCGCGGCCGCCGGCCAGCAGCAGGCCGCCGAAGGCGAGCGCGTAGGCGGTGACGATCCAGCCGAGGCTGGACTCGCTCAGCCCCAGGGCGCCCTGCATGCTCGGCAGCGCGACGGCGACGATCGTGTTGTCGAGGACGAGCATGAGCTGGGCCGCGGCGATCACGAGTAACGCGAGGCCGAGTTTGCCGCCCTGCTGCGGCGGAGCCGCGGCCTTGGGGACGGCCTGAGTGCGGTCTTGCAGCGACATGGGATGTCTCCGTGTCTGTCTCAGGGTTGGGGGGGTGTCGAGCGGAACCCTCGGGATCCGGTCAGCGGGTGGCGGAGGTGGTCCTGGGGGTCCAGATGTCGAGGTCCTCGTACGCCTTGCGCCAGTCGTTCTCGTAGGCGTTGCGGAGCGGTTCGGGCATCTTGCCGATGATGTTCGCGACCTTGACGGCACCGATGTCGTCGAGCAGCCAGGGCAGGTAACGGGAGGAGTCGTCGCCGATCCGGGTGCGCTGCTCGGCGCTGAAGGCCTGCCACTGCTCCTGGGAGAGCGTTATGTCCATCAGCGCCAGGGCGTCCCGCTCCTCGTGGTCGAGGTGACCGCCGAGCTTGGTGTACAGGGCGTCGGTCAGGCCGGTCAGGCGCTCCAGACCCGAGTCACGGTCGGCGAGGGCCGCGTCGATGTCGGCGAGCAGCGGGTCGATGACCCCGTGCTCGGCCTCCATGTCGGCGAGCAGGACCAGTTCGGCGTCCTTGCCGGCCAGCACCGCCTCCATGACCGGCCAGACCATGTCGTCCTCGGAGGTGTGGTGGACGGTCAGGAACTTCTTGAACAGCTCCCAGCCGACCGCGGTGCTCAGCACGTGCCGGGGGTCCTCGTCGACCCGCGCGGTGATCCGGGCGATCCGCTCCAGTTCGCGTCGCAGTGCGTCGTGGATCGCGAACATCATCGTCATGTCGAGGTTCTTGAATTCCTGGCCCATCACTTACTCCCTCACTGCTGTGGCGTCGTACGGCGAGAGTATCGTCAACCTACTTATCTATCAAGCTTCCAACTAGCAATGTCCCAACCATCAGGGCTTGAACTATGCGAGGGAATGAGGCCGACGCCGCGACCCCGACCGAAAGCGCAGGTCAGCCGGTGCTCGCGGGATGCAGGGCGGGTTCTTCCTGGCCGATTCCGGTCGGTTCCTGGCCCAGCTCCTCCTCGGCCCCCTTGCGGATGCGGGTCAGCGCCGGGGTGGTCATGGCGGTGGTGACCAGGGCCATCAGCACCAGGACGGTGAACAGCTCGGGGCCGATGACGCCGAGGCCCAGCCCGATGTTGAGCACGATCAGCTCGGTCAGACCGCGGCAGTTCATCAGCGCGCCCAGCGACATGGAGTCCCGCCAGTCCCGGCCGGAGAGCCGGGCCGCGAGCGTGCCGCCGCCCCACTTGCCGACCACGGCGACGGCGAGCACCGCGCCCGCCCACAGCCACTGGGTGACGCTGCCGCCGAGCAGCCCCACATCGGTCTTGAGCCCGGTGCTGACGAAGAACAGCGGCAGCAGCACCGGTACGGCGAAGGACCGCATCCGGGCCGCGGCGACCTCGATCCGCCGGCTGCCGCGCGGGGCGATCACGCCGAACAGGAAGGCGCCGAACAGCGCGTGCACACCGATCCGGTCGGTGGCGTACGCGGACAGGCTCAGCCCGCCGAACAGCACGACCAGCACGACCCCGTCGGCGTGGCGCCGCTCGGCCCGTGCGGCCCACCGGGCGAGCAGCGGCCGTACGACCACGAGCATCACCGCGGCGAAGCCGACCGCGTAACCCGCGGTGACCAGCGCGTCGGTGGACGAGCCGCTCTTCGTCACGGCGACGACCGCGGCCAGCAGGCACCAGGCGGTGACGTCGTCGACCGCCGCGCTGGCCATCGCGAGCACGCCGACCCGGGTCCGGTACAGGCCCCGGTCGGTCAGGATGCGCGCCAGCACCGGGAACGCGGTGATGCTCATCGACACGGCGATGAACAGCACGAAGGGCAGCTTTCCGACGCCGTCGGGGGCGAACCCGCCGTACATGCCGAGTGCCAGCAGCACGCCGAGCCCCAGGGGCA
Source organism: Streptomyces sp. NPDC059224 (assembly GCF_042754285.1). Classification (NCBI taxonomy): domain Bacteria; kingdom Bacillati; phylum Actinomycetota; class Actinomycetes; order Kitasatosporales; family Streptomycetaceae; genus Streptomyces; species Streptomyces sp. NPDC059224. The sequence goes on along the minus strand of NZ_JBHZAN010000061.1, from coordinate 14,663 downwards.
GCGCGATCCCGGCCTGCGAGACGGCGACGGCGGTCCTGCTGTTGCCGCGCAGGGACTTGAGGTCGAGTTCCAGCCCGACGAGGAACATGAACACCAGCAGCCCGATGTTCCCGAGCACGCCGATGTAGGGCAGCGCCGACGCGGGGAACAGCCAGCCCTGGGCGTCGGGCCAGAGCCAGCCGAGCAGCGAGGGGCCGAGCAGGATGCCGACGAGGATCTCGCCGACGACCGGCGGCTGACCGAGCCGCTTGAGCAGCTGGGCCCCGGCCCGGCAGGCGAGGATCACGACGGGCACGGCGACGAGTAGAGGGGTGAGGGGATCGGGAGCGGCAGCGGCTGCCATCGCGTTCTCCTGTCAGAAGGGGGTCGGCTGAAGGGCCCCTTCGGGGGCGCGGGGAACTGCGCGACAAGCCACGGCGGCGCCTCGGACGGCCGCGGACCGTGCGCGGCGCGGCAGGTGCCGGGACCTGTGGCCGACCGTCCGCGGACCGGCTGTGGCTGGTCGCGCAGTTCCCCGCGCCCCTTACGGGACGTTGTACGGACGGAGCGACTTGGCCTCGCGCAACGCGGTCGCCCACCACAGCAGTTGGTCGAGCATCAGCTTGGCCGCGGCCTCGGCCCCCTCCGGCTCCGCCGGGAAGTTGCCGTCCGCGTCGTAGTGCTCCAGCACCCGCGGGAACGTCACCACGTCCTTCATCCCCACGCAGTGGAACTCCGCGAAGATCTGCCGCAGATGCTCGATCGCCCGCACCCCGCCGGCCATGCCGAGCCCGTAGCCGACGAAGCCGACCGGCTTGGCCTCCCACTCCGTCTGGAAGCTGTCGATGAGCGTCTTCAGCGGTCCGGGGATGCTGCGGTTGTACTCCGGTACGACGACCACGTACGCCTCCGCCCCGGCCAGCCGGGGCCGCAGCGCCGCCGCCCGGGGGTCGTCCGCGTCGAGGCTCGCCGGCAGCAGGTGGCCGGCGACGTCGACGACGTCCAGGACGAGGTCGTCCCGGCGCGCGGTCACCCGCGCGAACCAGCCGGCGACGTCGGGCGCGAGCCGCCCGTCACGGGCCGAGCCGACCAGCAGCGCCACCCGCAGCGGGCGGGAGACCCGGCCGACGGCGGTCATGTCCGGCCCGCCGGCATCTGCGCGGGTGCCGGGACCGGGGTCAGCGCGATGAACTCGGTGGCCTCGACCCGGGAGAGGATCCGCCGGGTCAGGGCGGGCATCTTCGTCGTACCGTCGTCGCTGAAGACCACCGGGTTGCCCACCTGGATGCGGCGCCCCCGCGTGGTGATCTCGCAGCCGCCCGCCGCCAGCACGTTCTTGACCCAGTCGGAGCCGGGTCCGTACGGCAGCGTGATGACGATGTCCGCGCCGCGCCGGAAGAGTTTCACCGGGGTGGCGAACTCCCGGCCGGACTTCCGGCCGCGGTGGTGGACCTTCCCGAACCCTGGCAGGCGGCTGAACAGCGGCCCGACGAGATGGTTGGCGAACCGCCGGTTGAAGCGGGCGACTTTCCTGTCTATCGGCATGTCTCGAGTCCTCTGCTCCGTCGGGCACTTCGGTTCCATGGCGGTGGGGGGCCGGCCCCCCCCCCCGCCCCCGGGGGCGGGGCCCGCCGCCCGGGGCGGGGGCGGCCCCCGGCGGGGGGCGGGGGGGGGTAAAAAACAGAAGCGGGCGGCCCCAACAAC
>NZ_JBHZAN010000061.1:0-12970 GCF_042754285.1 Streptomyces sp. NPDC059224 | reverse complement strand
CGCGGGGTTGTGTGGTTTTTTTTTTTTTCAACCGGCACCCCTTGGGCGGGGTGGTGTGGGCGGGGGGGGGGGGGGGGGCGCCCCCCCCCCCCCCCCCGGGGGGGGCCCCCCCCCCCACGGCCGGGCGCGGCTCAGGCCGCGGGCTTGCCCGCCGGGGTCAGCGGGCCGACCGGCTTGCCGCCGGACTGGAGGAACTTCTGCAGCGAGAAGTTGTCGACGATGCCCCAGCGCTCGGCGATCTTGTCGCCCTCGAAGCGGAACCAGATGATCGCCTGGTGCTGCACCTGGAGGCCGGTCGGCTTGATGCCGATGAAGGGGCCGGTGTGCTTGCCGTGCATGACCCAGCGGATGGCGGCCTTGTCGCCCATCGAGATGAAGTCGAGGATCTCGTACTTGATCCCGCTGAACGCGGACTGCTGGATCCTGATGGTGTGCTTGAACGCCTCCGGGCCGCGCATGGAGTCGTCGTGGCTGCCGTTGTTGCGGAAGTCGGCGGTGAGGTAGCGGTCGGCGGCCGACAGGTCGCCCAGGTCCAGGCCCTCGTGGAAGACCTTCTCGATCAGTTCCTTCTGCTGGTCCGCGGTGAGCGTGGTGGGCATGGGCGGGTTCTCCTCTGCTGAAGTGGCTGACGTTGCTGACGTGGCGGGATCGGCCGTGTTGCCCCGGGTGTCGAGGGTCTTCCGGTCGACCTGGGTCACTCCCCTGGGCACGGCGCCGGTGGTCCACACGATCCGCAGCCGAAGCCGGTCGAAACGCCAGCCGTCCCGGGTGCGCCGGGCGGTGCCGGTGAAACGGCCGCCGAGCTGGAAGTACTGGGTGGGGTCCGGGGGAAGCGGTGAGCCGTGGTGCACATGGGAGGCGATCAGGCTCCAGCTGAGCCGGGCGGTGTCGCCGTCCACCTCCACCTGGCTCTCCGAGCCGTGGTGGTGGGTCCGGCCCCAGCGCGCCATGATCTCGGTGGTGAAGCCGGCCACCCCGGCCAGGCCCTGGTGGCTGCCCACCGGGAACGTCATCTCGATGTCCTCGGTGAACAGGGACCGGGCCCAGGTCTCGTCGAAGCCGCCCTCGTCGAGACCGGCCAGATACCGCCCGGCCAGGTCCCGCAGGCTCAGCACGTCGGTGAGCCGGGCGGTCTCGGCCGTCATGACACCCGGCGCGCTTCGGTCCGGGCGTCCGTCGCGTAGATCACGACGTCGTCGGGGCCGTGCACGACGGCCTTGCCCTCGCCGGTGAGCGCACCGTCCTCGTGCCGCGCGGTGATGTCGATCTGTATGTACGCGGCCCGGTGGCCGTTGGGGCTGATCTGGGTGACGTCGAGGTTGAAGTCCTCGCGCAGGGAGAACTCCACGGAGTCGTCGCCGGTGACGGTCCAGGCGCCGGTGCCGGTGCTCTTCTGCGTGGTGACCGAGAGCGAGCCGTCCGGGGCGAAATCGACGGTGTACTGGTCCACCTCACCGTCGTGGGTGACCGTACCCGTCCATCGGCCTACGGGTGTCCAGGTGGAAACAGGCATCGACCACACATCCTCAAGTCGGGGGGGAGAGAAACAAAAAATCCGCGCCCCGAACGGGACACGGATTTGGAGAAGAAAGCCACGGACCCGCCAGAAGGAGTCCGGGTGAAGCGCCACCGCCGTCAGGACATGGGGGCGCCGCGAAGAGTGTGACACCTCCGTTCGGATGCGTCAACTTCGGTTATTGCTAAGTGAGTTGATGGTCAGACAGCCTAAGCAGCCCCCGCGGCAGGGGGATGGCCGCGGGGGCTGCTTCGCGCCGGATCCCCGCACGGATCCGGCTTCTTGCGGGTGATGGTCGGTGAATTGCGTACGACAGCGGAGACTTACTCGAATTAACTGCCGCTACAGGGGCTCGCGCCAATTATTCGGCCTCGCCCCTGCGTGCCAGTGCGAAGAGTTCGTCGAGGTCGTACTCCGCCCGGCGCGGTCCGCCGTGCCGGGTGATCTTCCCGCGGCTGGCCCACTTGCGGATGGTCGCCTGGGTGACACCCATCGCGAGGGCGGCCAGTTCCGTCGGCACCCGGCGCGGTCTCACCGCCCCGCCCCCCGGCCGTGCCGGCTCGCTCATGCCGCCTCCCGCATCCGGTCCGCGACCAGCAGCCACTGGCGCGGCGGCAGCGCGTGGCCGTCGTCGCAGGCGACATGGTTCGGCACCCGGTCGCCTCCGTCCGCCGGCAGTACGCCGTAGAGCGTTCCGCCGCACTCCGGCCGGGTGCACGGGCCGAGTGCGAGCCGGCGAGCCGGGCCGGGGCCGAGCAGTGCGCGGAGTTCGCCGAGCAGTTCGGCGAGCTCCTCGTCGAAGTCCGGGCCCGCCGGGTGCCCGGCGAGCCAGGACAACTGCCGGCGCAGGAACCGCACCAGCGCACCCACCCCGCGGTCGGCGGGCCGGATGCCGGTGCGCTCGTCCACGACGAGCCGTGCCCACAGCGCCATCACCTCGGCGGTCCGGGTACGCAGCGCCAGGGCCCGTTCGTCGAGCACGATGCCGACGGTGGCGCGACTGCCGCTCACCCGCTCGCGCAGCACCGGCCCGCCGGGGGCCAGCGCCTGGTCGCTCTCCCGGTACAGGTCGAGCAGGGCACCCAGGGCGCCGTCGATCCGGTCCAGGCAGCGGCCGCAGATCCGGCCGCAGCGCCGTCTGCAGTCGCGGCTCGGATGCTCGTCCGTGAGTCGCTCGAACTCTTCCATTCGGATCCCCCGAATCCTTGGTCCTTGCGGAACTGCCACCAGTCTCACGGGGACCGCGGGGCCCTTCAACGCACGGCGGTTCAGGGTTCCCACAATCCTCCGCAGCTCTGTCAGCGGAGTGTCAAACCCGTGTCAAGTGGCCGGATATGATCACTGTTACAAACAGACCTGTCTGATTGAGGATCACCTCGGAGCCTCACCCGACGCGCATGTTTCCGGACAACCACCTTGGCTGCCAGGGACGTTCGGATTCTGTGGAGATCATGCAGAGGTAGGGACCGACCGGTGTCCTGTCAGGAAACAGGCATGGTTGTATGATTCTCACCATCATTGACATCGGTGTCCGTGGCAGGGTGCGCGCACCGGGCACGCCGTGGGCAGGGAAGGCGGGTGCGACCTGATGCAGGCGCGATCCGAACAGACGCGTCAGGCTCTCCTCCACGCCACCGCCGAGCTCATCGCGGACGGCCGGCTGTCCGACGCGGGGCTGGTCAACATCTGCCGCCGGGCCGGGGTCAGCCGGGGGGCGCTCTACCATCACTTCTCCTCCACCACGGCACTGACCGCCGCCGTGTACGAGGAGGCCCGGCAGCGGGTCGAGGCGCTGACCGACGAGGCGTTCTCGGGTCCGGCGGCGGAGGCGCCGAAGCGCTTTCTGTTCGCGCTCGGCGAGGCCATGCGTACCGAGAAGATCGTCCGGGCCGGCATGCAGCTGGCCGCGGACGGCTCGGCCGGGCCGCCGAGTCTCCGCGACGACCTGCTGGCCACGGTCCACGAGCGGGTCACCGAGGCGCACAAGGAGACCGAGGGACCGGCCGAGGACCTCGCGGACCTGGCCGTGGTGATGGCCGCGGGCATCGAGACCCTGGGGTACACCGACCCGAGCTGGTGGGACGGCGACATCACCCAGCGGCTGTGGCGGCTGCTGCGCCCGCTGTTCGACCGCGACCGCCCCAATCGGGGCGGGGAACGCCGGATCTGACGGCCGCCGGCCCGGCCCGCACGGCCGCCACCGGGCCGCCGCGCGGAAGCGCGGGCGGACCGGGAACCGGCTGACAGGGCCGGTCAGTCCGTCGGTGGCGTGGTGCGCAGCCGCCCGACCAGACCGGGCGTGGCAAGCCCCGGCAGCAGGAACTTCCAGAAGACGCTGGTGCGTTCGGGCAGGTCGGCGCGGCCGGAGTAGGCCTGGGACATGATCTGCAGGCCGGTGAAGGAGCCGACGATGAGCGAGGTGACCTCGTGCACATCCACCCCCGGCAGGATCTCGTCCCCCTTCTCGGCCTCCTGGAGCAGCGTCAGGACGGTGTCCATGGACTGTTCGTAGGTGGTCTGCGGCGGGCAGTCGAACGACGTCTGCTCTATGGTCAGCCGCACGCTCGCGCGCAGCACCGCGTCGTGCTGGAGGCGCCGGGCGAACTCCAGGGTCAGGTCGATCACCGACTGCAGCCTGACCGGCCGGTCGGGCACTTCCAGGGCCTCGGCGTGCGCCTGCACCAGCGCCATCGCGATGGCTTCCTTGGAGGGGAAGTGATGGTAGAGGGAACCGCGGGTGAGTCCGGTGCGCGCCAGGATCTCGTTGGTACTGGCGGCGTCGTAGCCGCGCTCGTCGAAGACCTGGGCCGCCGCTTCCAGGATCGACCGCCGTGATCGCTTGCCGCGTTCTTGCTGAGCCATGCCAGATCCCTACGCTCTCCCGCTGAATTCAACAGACTTGTCTGTATCGTAAGCCGCATCCGCGGCCCACGGTCAGTACCGCGGCGGGAGTTGTCAGAAAGCGGTTCCGGGGTGGTCACCGGAACGGGGCATGACCTCGGGGAACGTGTCCGGGCGCGTCCGGGCGCCAGGGCGAGCCGATCCGGAAACCGACCCCGCGGACGGTGACGATCCAGGCACTGGAACCCAGTTTGGCGCGCAGCGTGCCGACATGGGTGTCGACCGTGCGGCCGCGCGGGGACCACGCGTCGTCCCACACCTGGGCCATGATCTGGCGGCGCGGGATCACCGTGCTGGGCTGCGTGGCCAGCAGGTGGAGGAGGTCGAACTCCTTGCGGGTCAGGTCCAGCGGCCGTCCGTCGAGGGTGGCCGTGCGGGCGCCCGGGTCGATGCGCAGCGGCCCGTGGGTGAGGACCCGGCCGGCGGGCGCGGGTGCGGCCGGCCGCACCTGCGCCCGCCGCAGCACCGCCTCCATCCGGGCCAGCAGCTCCCGGAACCCGTACGGCTTGGCGAGGTAGTCGTCCGAGCCGGCCTGCAGGCAGAGCACGCAGTCGAGCTCCGAACCGCGCGCGGTGACGGAGATGATCGGCAGGTCACTGACCGCCCGGATGCCCCGGCACACCTCAAGACCGTCCAGGTCGGGCAGATCCAGATCGAGCAGCACCAGGTCGGCCTCGCGGTGCCCGCGCAGCGCCTGCGCGCCGGTGGTCGCGCCGTGGGTGGCGTACCCGTGCCGGACCAGGCCCTGCCGGAGGGTGTCGGCGGCCCGTGGATCGTTCTCCACGACCAGGATGTTCAGACCCTGCGCCCGGGGCGCGCCCTGCGCGGGGACCGGGCGGGCCGGGTGATCCCCCGGGGCGAGCGGGACGAGCGGGCCGTGCGAGCGGTGACGCCGTGCCGACGGCGCCACGAGATCCGCGTACTGGCGGTTCATCTGTTCCCCCTGAGGCACATCCACGTCTTCTCGGACTGCGGGTTCACGACCAGACCGTACCAAACAGACTTGTCTGATTGTCAACTGCCGAGGTGGCCCGGCGCGGCGCCATCACCCCGCACCACTCGCGCCGCGATGAGCTGCGATTTCGCCGGATTACCGGACAAGTGGGAGGCGAGACTCCACTCAGGAGATTCAAAGAGGGACGTGACCAAGGGTCACACCTCCCTAATGAATCATACAAGGTTGTACGTTTCACGGATGCAATTCGGATATAACGGTCAGAGGTTGAAGGGGAGGCGGGCCACCGGATTTCCCGACTCCCCCAAGAAATTGGCTCGCCTCTTGCAGAACCGGACCGACCTGTCTGTATCTTGTGGCTAGAACGTCGGCCACGGGGGGTGACAGCCGGCGTACGGCTTGTTGCCCCCTCCCCGTCACACCGACACAGGAGCGCTGCACATGCCGCACCTCACCGACCGGACCCTGGCCCACAAGCCCCTGCTCCCCGCACTGACCACCACCGTGCCGCGTGAGTACGTCCACCGCGCGGCCGTCTCCGAGGTCCTCCTCACCGGCTGGGATCCCGACGAGTCCACCGCCGCCGACGGCCGCGGGGACGACGCCCGTTTCGTCGTCCGGGCCCAATGGCCGCGCTGCCACGCCCTGTTCGCCCCCGACCGGGGCTACCAGGACCCCATGCTGCTGATCGAGTCCGTCCGCCAGATCGGCTCCCTGCTCGCCCACGCCGAGTTCGACGTGCCGTTCGGCCACCAGTTCCTCATGTCTGACATGTCCGTGACCACGGAATCGGAGCTGCTCGTCGCGGACGCGGTCCCCACCGATGTCCAGATGCACACGGTCTGCCGCGACGTCGTCCGCCGCGCGGGCCGGCTGCGGGAGATGCGGTACGACGTCTCGGTGGTACGCGAGAACGGCGCCCGGGCCACCGCCTCGGCCGCGTTCCGCTGCATGAGCCCGGACGTGTACCGGCGGATGCGCGGGGAGCGCCCCACCACCGGCCGCACCCCGCCACCGGCCCTCGACCCGGCCGCCGTGGGCCACGCCGGCCCCCGGCACGTCGTCCTCGGCGAGCCCGCGCCGGGCACCCGTGACCGATGGGAACTGCGGGTCGACACCGCGCACCCGACCTACTTCGACCACCCCGTGGACCACATACCCGGCATGTTCCTCCTGGAGGCCGCCCGGCAGGCCGCGCACGCCCGCACCAGAGCCCCCGGTGCCCTCCTGCTCGGCATGCGCAGCGAGTTCCTGCGGTACGCCGAACTCGACGCGCCCTGCTGGATCACGGCCGACCCCGAGCCGTACGGCAGCACGGGCGACCTGCTGGTACGGGTGCGCGGCAGCCAGCGGCAGGAGACGGTCTTCACGGCCGAACTCGTCCTGCGGCCACGTGTCCGCTGACCCCGACCGCCTTCCGGGAGAGTCCCCGTGCCCACCATCCTCATCACCGGCGCGTCCGGATTCGTCGGCGCGCATGTGACGCACGAGGCGCGGCTGCGACGCGCCGAGCTCAGGCTCATGACCCACCGCAGGTCCGCGCCCGGGGCCTGCTCCGGGACGCGGACCGTCTCCGCGGACCTGACCGACCCAGGCTCGCTGCGCGGGGTCTGCGACGGCGTGGACGTCCTGCTGCACTGCGCCTCGCAGATCGGCGGCAGCGCGGCCGCCAACGAGGCCGTCAACGCTCGCGGAACGGCGGCGCTGGTCGCCGAGGCCCGGCGCGCGGGGGTACGCCGGGTCGTCCAGCTCAGCACCGCCTCCGTCTACGGCCGCGGCACCTTCCGGGGCTCCCGTCCCGAGGAACTCACGCGCAACCCGGGCTCCGTCACCTCCCGCACCCGCGCGGCGGCCGAGGACGCGGTCCTCGCCGCCGGCGGTGTGGTGATCCGCCCCCATCTGGTCTTCGGCGAAGGGGACCTGTGGGTCGGGCCCAGCCTGGCCCGGCTGCTGCGCGCCCTGCCGGGTGTGGTGGCCGGCTGGCCGGCTCGGGCGTCGGTGATCACCGCGCCGGACCTGGCCCGGCTGCTGGTGGCCACGGCGCTCGCCCCCGACACGGCACTGACCTCGCGGGTCTATCACGCGGCGCATCCCGTGCCGGTCACCGTGGACAGTGCGCTGCGGGCCGTCGCCGAGTGCGCCGGGATCGCCTGGCCGCACGACAACCTCACCGTCGAGGGGGCCAAGGCGATCCTCACGGCCAAGGGTGTCCCGCCGGGCACGCTCGACATCCTGACCACGGACCACTTCTTCGAGGCGGACGCGCTCTGGTCGGACCTCGGCGAGGCGCCGGCCGCGGGCTTCGCGAGCTGCTTCCGCCGTGCGGAACGCTGGTACCGGTCGACACTGGCGGGGGTCTGACGCCGGCCCCCCGGTGCGCGCCGGCGACCGTGTCGTCTACGCCAACCGCACGACGTGGCGCGACCGGACGGTGCGGACATCCGGCCCTTCCTGGCGGGGTGGCGGGTACGGCGACTGCGCCGACCCGGGCGTTTGGAGTGACCGTTGGGTGATCGGCGTGACCAGCCGCAGGTCGTGGCGTTGAACGGGGAGTGCGGCGGCTGGTCCTGCCGCCGCACTCCCCGAACAACAAGAAGGAGAACGTGATGTCTCGCATCGCGAAGGCCGCCGTCGTCGCCCTGGGCACCGGTGCTGTGGTGATCGGCGGGGCCGGCCTGGCCCTGGCCGACGCGGGTGCCAACGGCGAGGCCGTCGGCTCGCCCGGCGTGCTGTCCGGCAACGTCATCCAGGTCCCGGTCAACATCCCGGTGAACGTGTGCGGCAACACCATCGACGTCATCGGTCTGCTGAACCCGGCGTTCGGCAACGCGTGCGCCAACGAGGGCCACCTCTAGGCCGCCGACAACGAGGGCGGCGGCTACGGCGCCTGAGCCGCCGGACACGGCAGGAGCCCCGGCACCCTGGGTGCCGGGGCTCCTGCCGTGTCGGTGGCTCAGGCGTACAGGTAGATCCGGCTCAGGTCCTCCAGCGACGCGGGAGTGCGTTCCACGGCGGCAGCTTCTCGCCGCGGGCGGCCACCCGCCGGTACTGCGGGTCGCCGCGGCGGGGCGCCCCGGCCGGCAGGTGGCGCTGTCCCCGGTGCCGGGCCTGCCGGCTCTCCCACTGCAGGTCGACGAAGGCGTGGTGGAGCCAGAAGGCGGGGTCGTTGACGAAGGCGTGGTGGAGCCAGAAGGCGGGGTCGTTGACGAAGGCGCCGCCGAGCATCGCCCCGCCCACCCAGCGGTGCACACGGTTGTGGTTGCGCCAGGACGTGCCGCCGCTGCCGGCCCTCCAGCCCTCCAGCTTGTTGCGGAATCCCCGCCTGACGGTCGAGTCCCAGGGGGCGACGTCGTACACCGGGTCGTCCAGTGCCTGGGCGAGCTGGGCCTTGGTGGGCAGCACGATCGGGGCGCGGGCCCGGCCCAGGCCCCGGGTCAGGAACTCGCCGTCGGTGGCGCCCTCCTCGATGGTCCAGTGCCCGGCCGTTCCCGCCGAGCAGGTCCCTCGTCCAGGGGACGGAGGAGGCCGTACGGTCCTTGGTCCAGTCCCCGTACGGCACGGTCACCGAGCCGTCCACGCGGCGCAGGGCGCGCTCCCGTTCCAGCAGGAACCGGCGGTGCCAGGGCAGGAAGGACGGCGCCATGTGGGCGGTGCGCGGCCCTCGCTCGCCGCCGGCGGTGTAGTGGTCGATGTGCGTGCGCACGAACTCGTCGTACTCACCCCGCCGTTTGACTTCGAGGAAGGCGTCGACGAGCCGTTTGCGCTCGCCGGCGGTCAGCCTGCTGACGTCCTCACGCACGTACGCCATGGCCGCCCCCCATGTGCTGAGGCCCCCCGCCCATCGGTCCCGGGGCCAGGTCGCGCAGCCGCTGCCCGGGCCCGATCTCGTCCACGGCCGCCCTGGCCGCCGCCAGCGGGGTCGGGTACGAGCTGTAGTGGTCGACCATGCTCAGCCAGGTGCCGTCGGCCCGTCGCATCAGATGCAGCGGCCGGCCGGCCACGGTGACCTGCCACTCGCTCTCGTCGTCGGCCCGGCCCGCCGCCGGCACCAGGACACCGTGGATACGGCGGCCCCGGTAGGTCTCGTCGAAGGACCTGCCCACCGGCGCGTCCTCCTGAGGCACCGGGCTGGACGCGGCGACGACCGGGGCGAGCGCCAGGGCCGCCCCGGCGGCGAACAGTCCCCGGGCCACCTCGCGCCGTGTCGGTCCGCCCGCCCCGGCCCTGTCCGGCTCCGCGCCCACCGCGACCCCGCCTACTCCGACGACCATGCTCACTCCTCGTACGGTTCACCGATCGCTGTCGGTACCGGTAACCGTCCGAGGGGCCACCCGGTCACCGCCCCCCCGCCGTCCGACGCACGACCGGCACGGCCGACGACCGGCGCCGCCCCGCCTCACCGGGCAGCCGCGAGCCGTCGATGCGGCTGCCTCGCCGGCGGATCAGCGCCCGGGGCCCGCGCCCAGGTCGCCGCCGACGACCGTCTGCAGGGCCGGGGCGAGCACGCCGGCGTCGGGCAGTTGCGGGGACGGCATGCCGAGGTGCTCGGGGTACGGCCCTCGGTGAAGCGCGGTCCCCCGGGGACGCCGGGGATCAGCAGCGGCACCTCCATGTGGAGGGACTTCTCGACGCCGTCCAGTGGCACGGGGGCGGGTACCGTCGGGTTCTCGCGGCGGCGCCCACGGCGACCGTGACGCCCGTGACGACGGCGCCAAGGGTTCCTCGGGTGGTCGCCTTCATGCCGGGTACGGGCCCTTTCAGGAGCGGGATTCCAGCGAGGTCCGTAACGAGCCGGAAAACGGCATCAGTTCACAGTTCGCCCGGGTGCCGCATTAGTCGGCTGTTCACTCATCAGCTCGTCCAGAAGTCCCACCACCGGGTCAGGATCAGCATGCCGACGACCCCGATGTGCAGCAGCGGAAGCACCCAGGTGAATTCACCGAGGGATTCCCGCAGCCATCCGGGCGCGGGCAGGAACCGATGACGTACGGCGAAGGAGGTGACGTACCAGAACAGGAGGATGGTGGCGACCCAGGCCAGACAGCACCACAGGCACAGCGCGTTGATCCGGTACAGCGACTCGAACTGCAGCCAGGACACGAAGCCGACGCCGAAGAGGCACCCGGCGTCGAAGGTCAGCCAGTACCAGGCGGGGAAGCGGGCGCCGGCCAGCAGGCTCATGCCGACGCAGATCACGACGGCGTAGGCGGCCAGGCCGAGCATCGGGTTGGGGAACCCGAACGCCGCGGCCTGGTCGCTCTTCATCACACTGCCGCAGGACACCACCGGGTTCAGGCTGCACCCGGGGACGAAGCGCGGGTTCTCCAGCAGTTTGAACTTGTCGAGGGTGATGACCCAGGAGGCCAGCAGCCCCGCCGCCCCCGCGACCGCCGTGAGCAGCGCGAACCCCCGGCCGGCGGCTGCGGTTCGCGGCATCAGCCGCGCAGGCTGCGGGCGGGCAGCACGATGTGCGCGGCGGCCGTCAGGGTCTCCTCGGCCCCGGCGAAGTCCCTGAGCGCCGCCGCGTCGACGGGCTTGCCGGGCTCGCCCTGGGGCCAGGGCCGGGTGGTGAACACCAGGTAGGCGTAACCGCGTTCCGCGACGGCCGCCAGCCATTCCTCGGGCGCCGCGCACTGGGCGTTGAGCGGGGCCAGGTTGAGGACGGCCGTGCCGGACTGGACCAGCAGGGTGACGGGCAGGCCGGGCCGGGCGGTGCCGTCGACGAGGTCGCCGCCGACCGGCAGTCCGTTGTTCTCCAGCAGCGCCTCGACGGCGGCCGAGGTGGCCGCCGTGCCGCCCGCCGCGTCGCCGAGGGAGTAGGCCAGCAGATAGGGCATGTCACTGCCGTCGGGGGCCTCGCCGCTCCAGGCGAGCACGGCGACCGTGCCGAGGTCGGCGGGTCGGAAGGGGCGGGTTTCGCTTGGGGTTGAGGTCACCGCGCGACCCTATCGGCGGGTCGCGCGGCGGGCGGGCGTGCGCTCACCCGACCGGCGGACATCCGGCGGCGCGGCCACACGAACGAGGGACGCCGCTACGGCGTCCCCCGGATCGATCCCCGCCCGGCACCGCCCGGCCCGGCCTCAGCTCTGCAGCGGCAGACCACCGAGCAGCGGGTTGTGCTGGTTGACGGCGGCGGTCGTCTTCTTGACCTTGTTGAGCACGGAGCGCTTGTTCTCGGTGTTGAGGGCGTCCGACTGGTGCTTCAGCGGCACCGCCTGGTCCAGGGTCAGCGGGCTCCTGGTGATCGTGTCCACGGCGCTGTTGAGGCTGGCGGGCGTCAGGTCTGCGTTGTTGGAGGCGAACGCGGGCGCGGCGAAGCCGGCGAGGGCCACGGAACCGGCGACGACAGCGGCAGCCTTCAGAGACTTCATCGTGTTCCTTTCTTCGGCGACCTACGGCGGCGCGAGCCACGCAACGGAAGCCACCAGGGGACATTCTGACGCCGTGCCTAACGACGCCCCGACGGGCCGGAAACCCCGTGCTCGGAAGACATATGAGATCCCGAAGGGCCGGGTGGCCGAGGACTGCCCGGCCGGGCGGGCCCCACCGCGCGCGGTCAGCCGGTGGGTACCGGGAGCGACGGGGTCGACGGCGGGCCGGGCGCGGCGGGCAGGCTCGGCAGGTCGGGCAGGCCGCCGCCGAGCAGGATCGCGACGAGCAGGTCGACCAGACCGGTGACGACGGCGGTGGCGGTCGGCACCACCTGGCCGGCGTCACCGGAGGTGGCGGCCTTGAGAAGCTTGTCGACCGCGGTCTGCAGGGCGGTCAGCGCGTCGCCTGCCAGGTCCTTGACCCCGGGGGTGTCCCCGAGCCCCTTGGCCTGGGCTGCGGCCGGCGCGGGGAACGCGGCCGGCACGGCGGGGGTGCTCTGCGCGGCCGACGGCAGGGCGGGCACCGAGGGCAGGGCGGGGGTGGCGGGGACCGCCGGCGCGGGAGCCGGGGCCGCCGCCGTGACCTGGGCGATGGCCGCCTTCACGGCGTCGCCGAGCTGGGTGGCCTGGTCGGGGGTGAGCTGGCCGTCGTCCGCCGCGAGCACGGTGTCGAGCAGGTCGGTGACCGGTTTGAGCACGGTCCCGAGGTTGCCCAGCGACTCGACCTGGGCGAGCAGTGCGTCGGCCCCGGGGACTGGCGCCTGGGACTTCGCGTGGGTGCGCTCGTGGGCCGAGTCTGCGGCGACGGCCGCCGGGCCGGTGGTCCCGGCCAGAAGAAGAGCGCAGAGTGCGGTGGACGCGAGACGCCGTGCGGGCAGAGCACGCATGGGTGTTCCTTTCGATGTGCGTCGGACTTGCTGCTCACCGTGGAATCACCCGTGCCGGCCTGCAACCGCTCGACCGCCCACCGTCACCGAGCGCCTTCCGCCCGGCCGCCGTCGTGGCTGATGAGGTGCCCCGTCGAGGCCGCCTCGCCACACCCGCCCCGGCTCCGGCCGTTCGAGGGACTCCCGGGCGGGGTGCGCGGGTCAGCCGGCCCCGGGCACCCCCCGGACACACGGACCGGCCGTCCGCCCCCCGGACACACGGACCGGCCGTCCGCCCGCGGGGTGCGCGGGCGGTACGCCGGGGGGCGGGGTAGGGCGCCGCCGCGAGGCGTGGGGGCGG
>NZ_JBHZAN010000060.1:0-42386 GCF_042754285.1 Streptomyces sp. NPDC059224 | reverse complement strand
CTTTGCATGGCGGATGTCAGGGGTTCGACTCCCCTAGGCTCCACAGCAGGTCAGGACCCCTCCCGGACACCATCCGGGAGGGGTCTTGCATGATCGAAGTCCGCATAGAGTCCACATCCCCACGATGCTCACCCTCCCGGGGGACTGGACTACGTTCAACAAACACGTAAAGTGCTGATCACGAGGGGGGCAGGCGTGCCTCCCCCACCCGCGTCTGAGACGTGCCCCTCGCATACCTGCTTGGTGCCACCTGGGGAGGAAGGCCCGGCAGGCAGAGGCCCCCACCGGTGATATCGGTGGGGGCCTTCTTGTCTCCAAGGTAAACCGCCCCGAGGCTCGATGCCCCGGGGCGGGACGCCTCGGCCGAAGCCCGGCGTCTAACGACCGAAGTTGGCGGAGACGTGTACGCCGACTCCGGTCGCTACCGAACCGCAACCGCCTGGCAGGGACGGGCGGTAAGCGGTGTCAGCGGGATACCCCCTGACAAGATCAATAAATATGCCTGACCAGGCAAAGACAAGACCGCAAGATCAATACAGCGTGAACGGGTGCCCCTGGACCCCCCGCCTGACTGGCTACTCCCCCGGCGGCGGGAGATCGGCAACCGCATCCGCGCCGCACGCGAGGAACGCGGTCTGAGCCAGAACCAGTTAGCCGACCTGATCGGCCGCGAGTACCGCACGATCCTCCGCTGGGAGTACGCGCAGCGCATCCCCAACCTGGAAGACCTGCTGCTCATAGCTGACGTTCTCGGCGTCCCGGTGTCCGACCTTGTCCGGTGAGCCCGGCCCCGGAGAATCGGCAACCCCGGGGCCGGGGGTTTCAGCGACCGAGCCCGCGCGGCGTCGTCTGCCGCGGCTGCGCGGGACGGCAGTAGCTCGGGCAGACGGTCACCGTGGTGCCGCCGGCCGTCCCTCCGGGGATCTCCCACGTCCTCGGCTTGCCCCTGATCGGCTTGTCACAGCGGGCGCAGCGGTGCATGCAGCATCTCCTTACGGACGTGGGTGGCCGGCCGCCTTATGGCACTCGGGATGGGCGTACACGTCGATGCTCATGTCGTGCGCGCCCATGAAACCCGTGGCCCGACCGGCAGGTATGGCTCCCGACTTGAGCGGCTTGGCGCACCAGACGCAGGCCCATCCGCGGTGCTGCGGGCCGTTCAGCTTGGTCGCGTCGGGGAGGGGCTGCTTCCGCCGTCTCACGGCTCGACTACCTCGGCCCAGATATGCGGCCCGGTCCCGACGTCGCTGCTTCCCCAGTTGTCCGCCTGGCTCAGAACGGCGATGGCTTTCCGCCAGCTGTCCCAGTCCGAGGCGGCCGGTGCGGGTGCGGTCACGCGTATGCCGCGCCGTGCAGGGATCTCCCGCACCGGGCCGCCGAGGGCGTCCTCAAGTGCGGCACGCAGTAAAACTGCACGACTTTCAGGCACAGCTCATCCCCGCTCTCGTGCGAGAGAATGACTCTCGTACGAGAGTAGACCGAGGCTCACTACTCTGTCACGTAAGTCACATGGAAGGAGGCGGACGGTGAGCGAGACACCGCTGTACCTGCGAGTAGCTGACGACCTTCGCGCCCGCATCGAGAGCGGCGAACTCCAGCCCGGCGCTCGCCTGCCCTCCGTCGCCGAGCTGATCGAGCAGTACGGCGGCAGCAACAGCGTGCCCAGCTCGGCCTACCGGCTGCTCGTGTCCGAAGGCCTCGTCGTGTCTCGACATGGCGCCGGCCACTACGTCCGCGGCACGGACACCCCCGACCTCCTCGTCCGCCAGCACCGTCGCCGTAGCGAGGACTCGCCGTTCGCGCAGGGCGCGGCCGAGCAGGGCGCCGTTGGCACCTGGCAGCACGAGAGTACCACGGAGAAAGCCAGCGAGGCAACGGCGGCCCGGCTCGGCATCACGGCCGGGGACCCGGTCATGCACACCTCGTACGTCTACCTCGCCGACGAGCGCCCCGTGATGATCGCCGAGTCATGGGAGCCGCTCGCGCTTACCGGTCAATCCCTCATCGCTCTACCTGAGGTCGGTCCGTACGCGGGTGTTGGGGTGGCTGCGCGAATGCGGGTGCTCAGCATCGACGTCGGGGACCCAGTCGAGCGGGTCCAGGCCCGGCCCGCCACGCGCGCCGAGGCGCAAGCCCTCGGTATCACCCCGCCCGGGGCCGTGCTGGCGATCGAGCGGACGTACTACGACCAGGCCACCGGCCGCGCCGTGGAGACTGCGGACATCGTGCTGCGTGGCGACCGGTGGGTGGCGGTGTACGGGCAGGTCCCGCAGGTCTAGGACGCGGCGGCCCACACGTTGTTCGCGTCCGGGGTGTACCCGGAGAGCGTGATGCTGCTCGCGAGGGCCGTCTGCCCCGAGGCACTGCGGCACCACCTGTACGAGCCCGCGCTCAGGTTGGCGTTGCCCGGCGTGAAGGTGTTGCCGTGGGTGCTGCCGCAGCTGAAGTTGGGCGAGGTCGTGCCGTTGAACAGCAGCGCCGCGTAGTACCGTCCGGCCGCCGCGGTGTACGGCGCGGTCAGGCTCATGGCCTTCGCGCCCACGCTGTTCCACACCGTGGACTGGTCAGCGGTGATCCCCACCCGGGCGCCGCTGGAGTCGTACAGCCCGGCCAGACACTGCCCGGACGTCAGCCCGCTGCCCGCGGTGCCGATCACGGCGTGCAGCCGGTTGATGGTCGCGCCCTGCCGCAGCACCAGCTCCAGCAGGTAGATGAACCCCGCGCTCAGCGTCGTCCCCGAGGGGCCGCACGCGGCCGGGTCAAACGTCCACGCGGTCAGCCCGTGGTCGGCCGGCGTCCAGATGTTGCCGTAGGAGGCGAGGCTGAGCGCGCCGATCGCGCTCGGGGACAGTGCGTCCGAGCCGCCCGCAGCGTGGCTGGCCGCGTGCGCCGTCGGCGTCCGGGCGTTCGTGGTCGTCGGATCCGTCGACACCAGGGCGATCCCCGAGCCCGCCCCGGCCGCGCCGAGCGAAGGCTGCGGACCGGTCGCACCGGTATCGCCCTTCGGCCCCTGCGGTCCGACGTCGCCCGTGTCGCCCTTGGGGCCGGTGGCGCCAGTCGCTCCGGTCGCTCCTGCTGGCCCCTGCGGTCCCGTATCGCCAGGGTCTCCCTTCGCGCCCGCGGGCCCCGTGGCACCGGCAGGGCCCGGGTCACCCTGCGGTCCGGGCGGGCCCGGCACAAGCACGTACTCGCCGTCATCCGCGCCAGCGTCGGTCAGCGCCGACAGATCGACCGTGCCGAGACTGTGCGGCAGCGACAGGTACAGGGCGTCACCACCCGTCTCCAGACGGTACGTCCACCCCGTCGGCGTGAACCCGGCAGCGTCGTTGGCCACGAGGTCGACAGACCAGGGCCCATCTGCGTCGGGCTGAACGACGACGGGCTGATCGTTGCGGACGACGACGCCCCACTCCTCGCCCACAACGCGCGACGGCACCGGCCGGATCTTCACCGGCAGCAAGCGGCCCTCGCCGTCGGCCCGGGTCTGGTAGCCGGTCAGGGTGACGGTCTGCACCCCATCAGGAAAGGCCATGACGACTCCTACGTACGACGACGTCCGCTGAGGACGATCGGAGGGGTAGACGACTCAGACGGGTCAGGCTGCGGCGCACCGTCCCGCCGGCACACGAGAGCATCCGGGTCATCCGCTGGAGCCTGGAGCCCGTAGCCGTCCGGGCACGCCGGTCCGGCCGGGCCCTGGTCACCCTTGGGCCCCTGCTCGCCCTGCGGTCCTGGCTCACCCTGCGGGCCCTGCGGCCCTTGGGGGCCGGCGTCGCCAGGCGAGCCCTGCTGGCCGGACGTGCCGGGCGTTCCGTCCTCGCCGTCCTTGCCGTTCGCCCCGTTCTTGCCCGCGCTGCCGCTTGGGCCGGTGGGACCGGTCGCGCCGCGCGGGCCCGGTATCGGCACTGGTACCTCGGTCCTCGCGGGCAAGTTGTCCACGGCTCGGGTTGGGTCTGGGGCGACCGGGGTGCGGCCGGTGGACTGCACCTGCGCGCGCAACGCCCGAACGTCCCCGGCCAACGTGGACACCGCATCGCCGCGGCGGTCAGCCTCGGCCGCCGCCGCGGCGTACCGGCTGTCCGAGGCGTCGATGCGGTGCCACGTTGCCCACGCGATCCCGAAGAGCGCGACGATCGCGCACACCGTCGCGATGCTGCGCCAGTGCTGAACGATGGTGCGCTCTGTCCGGGTCATGGCGGGATGTTTCCTCCGAGTCGGATGATCTCTATCTCAAGCTGGGTGATCCTGATCAGGTCGTCGCGCCTGCGCTGGTGCAGAACGTCGACTTCAGCCTGTGCGGCCTTCCGCTCGCCGCGCTCCGAGTTCAACTCCTCTTGGAGCTGGTCGGTCAGCGAGTTCTTGCCTTCGCCGCGCTTGCCGATGAACGTCACCACCGAGCCGGACACGACGCCCACGCAGGCGAGAATCGCGCCGATGGTGGTGACGTCCACGGGCCTCCCTTACCGGTCGGACACGGACTGCGCGGCCGACCTGTTCGGCACGGCGTAGGTGATGCCCCACGCGCCGAGGACGGCGAGCACGATGGTGACGCCCTCGCCGGCCGTGATGATGTTGTCCTGCGCGGCGGTCACGGCCGCCGCGGTGCCGGCCGACAGACCGGCCAGGATGGACTTGACGTAGGTGGCGATCCTCATGGGTCAGGACTCCTTCTGCGCGGTGTGCGCGGCCAGGGCCGACGCGAGCGCGTCGACCTTCTGTTCCAGGCGGCGGACGACGATCTCGATGTTGTTCAGCCCGGTCGCCGGGGCGATGTAGGGGTTGGTCTTGTTGGTCTCCGGGTTGGGGTTCTTCACGACCCCGTCCGTCAGCCACACGGTCTTCACGTCGGCGGCGGTGAGCGCCACGTTGGTCTCCTTCGTGTCGGTGCTGCTGGCGCCGCCCTTCGCGGCCACCAGAACGGCGGCCATCGGGAACGCGCCCGGGTCGCCGTGGTCGTTCTCCGGGACGTGCTGGTGGCCACACCAGCCCTTGAAGGACCGCCACTCGGCCATCGACATGCGCGCCGGGTTAGCGCCGTACGACGCAGGCGTGACGCCCGGCCGACGCGCGTCCTTGCCGTACGCCAGCCAGTCCTTCACGCACGTCAGCGGGATTCCGTGGTTCGCGTTCAGCCACCGCACCAGCCACGCGAACTCGGCCACCGCCCAGTCCGGGGCCGTCGGCCAGTGGATGTAGTCGACGCCCGCCTTCTTGCCGCCCCAGCTGGTCTTCTTGGCGTCGTCGCACGTGCCGACCAGTTCGACCTGGAAGGCGTTCGCGGTGTTCGTCTCGACACCACCGGGCCGGTTCTCCAGGGCGCGCGCCGACTCGTCCACGTCGAAGTGCTGGTACCAGCGGATCTTCCGCGCCTTGAAGTCCGGGACACCGGTAACCGTCGGGGCGATCGAGCCGCCGCTGTAGTCCGTCAGCGTCATGCCCTCGGTGGTGTGGACGACGCCGCAGTTGACTTCCATCGCCGAGCCGCTGTACTGGCCCGTGCCGTAGAAGTGGGACAGCGAGGCGCCCGGTATCTTCTGGGGTCCGGTCATGGTCATGGGCTGTGCCTTTCAGAGGAGTCGTGCGTACCGGGGGGATCCGCCGATGGCGCCGCCACCGCCGTACTTGCCGCCCGTCGTGGCACCGGACGTGCGGCGCACCTGGAACAGCACCTTCAGCTGCGACACACCGCGGTATGGGGTGAGGTCGAGGGTCAGCGCCGGGAAGACGTACGAGAACGTGGCCGGCACCGTGCCGTTGGCGACCACCGTGCTCTCAAACAGCACCTGCCACGACCCACCGGTGTTCGTGGTGGAGACGACGTCGCCGATGAGCACCAGGCCGAGGGACAGCGTGGCCGTGCGCGGGCTCAGCACGGTCTCCCACAGGGTCACGAAGCTGGCCGAGTCCTCGTACACCAGGCCGTGCAGGCTGGTCGGGTAGAACGGCAGCTCATCCCGCTCCCACCCCGAGCGGCGCAGGTCGTCCACCTGCTTTTGCAGGTCGGCGATCTGCCGCAGGATGTTGGGGGGCTTCTGGACTTTGGGCATCAGGCCACCGCACAGGTGATCTTGACGACCTCGGGGCCGTTGACCGAGCTGTTCTCGATGGCGACGATCCGCAGCACGCCCTCGCGGCCGTTCGGAGACTGCGGCTCGGGGTCGATGACGAACAGCGCCTCGTCGCCCACCGAGTACGAGCCGAACGCCGGGTCGACGTCCGCAGCCACCGTGAACGTGGGCTGCACCGTGGCGCCCGAGGCTGCCTGGAGATCAGCGTTGGTCAGGCTCTGCACCTGCGTTTCATCTGTGACCCCGTCGTACGTGGCAACTCCCTCAAGGAGCGGCCATCCCGCGTCGAGCATGTCCTGCTCACTGGCGGTCTTCACGATCTTCGCCTCGCCCGTGCCGGCACCGAGCCCGGACATCTCCGTCACCAGCGAGGTGCCGTCCTCGGGCCAGTCGTAATCGAGGATCGACCCAGAGGGGCCGCCTTTCGAGAACACGAGCCCCGACTCGTCCGAGCTGCGGCCCCGGTTCGGGAACCACGTACGCGCCCGCCTGAATCGGCTGGGCGGGTTGTTGTTCGTGATCGGCGTCCAGCCCACCTCAATTGCGAAGTCGAACCCGTTGTCGGCCGCGCTCAGGTCGGCGATGCTTTTGTAGATCTCCGGGCGCTCGTACCCGAAGTACGTTGCCGTCCGGGTGATCCCGTCCGCGCCTGCCGCCAGCGCGTTGATGTCGACGTGGATGTCGCCGCCCGCCTGATCGTTCGCGTACCGCAGCAGGGACCAGACGATGAACTTCTGGTCCGCGTACAACCGCTGTCCGCCCGCATCCACATACGACGGGTCAATCAGCAGCGACGTGTCCGTGGACAGCGTCTTCTTCACGAATCGGCGCTGGTAGTAGCTGAGGAACTCGGCGGCCTGGATGGACTTGCCGCCGGTCGCGGGTGTCCGGGTCCACACGATTCCGCCCCACACGATCACCCCGTCCCGGTCGACGTAGACGGCGGTCCGGGCCGGGGTCGACGCAGTCTCCGGATCGAGCGGCAGCGTCTCGTTGTTGTAGGGGATCGTCCCGGTGAGGGTGCCGATGCCGTTCAGCGTGTAGTTGTACGTCACGTTGGACAGGGGCAGCTCGGCGAGTAGCACGTCCGTGCGCAGGTCGCAGAACAGGTACGTGTACGTGTGCTGCGGCTCGGCGCTGGCATCGAACAGGGAAGCGCTCAGGGCGCTCGGGTCGGCCGTCATGACGTCGTCTCGTACTGGCCGAGGATCGAGAATTTCATGGTGGACGCCCACGTGAATGGGGTGATCGAGTCGACCAGACCGCCGGGCGTGGAGCCGAGGTCGACGCGTGGCCCGTCAATGGCCAGCTGCAACTTGGTGGTCTGCCCCGGCACGCCCTGCGCCAGCGCGCTCACGGCGCGGACCGTGCTCGCGGGCTCCAAGCTGGCCTTGCCGACCGGGGCACCATCCACGGCCAGGGGGAACCCGGACGGAAGGCTGAAAGTCCAGTTGTCTCCGGTGCCGGCGCCGCTGCCGAAGTTCGTGCTGCTGCCGAATACGACGTTGATGTAGAAGAGAATCGTCCGGCCGATCTTGGTGTACCGGCTGTCCACCGTGGAGTTCCCGAAGGACGGGTTCGCCGCCCCGGTGGTCGTGCCCCACGCTGGCGTCCACGACGTCCACGCCCCCGGCGCCTTCTGGATCTCCCCTGAGGAGCCGTCCAGCTTGCCGTACAGGATCCGGTCGGTGTCGGTCAGGTAGCGGAGCTGGCCGGGCGCCGGATGGTTCATGTCGGCCGCCGCCGCGTGCGGCGTCATCCCACCCAGCAGCGGGGTGAACTGGCGGATATCCGTGATGTTGCCTGCGGCCACGCTGGTCTGGCTCGGGGCGACCGCGATATCGGCGAGGAGCTGCGCGTTGGACGGCAGCGTGCCCCGCACCGTCGCGCCCGCGGACGCCGCATACGGGCCCTGGATCAGCTCGATCCGGAACTCTGAAGTGGAGCCGGTGGTTTCCTGGTCGTACACCGAGGCGACGATGCAGTCTTTCCGGTACTGCCCGGCCCCGCCCGCGGGTGGCACCGTGACTGTGTAGTCGCCGTCGTTGACGCAGGCGTAGGAGCCGTACGCGGCCAGGTCGTGGTTCTCGATGAACGCGAACCCTGCGGACACGATGACGGTCATGTTCGGGGTGGCCGCGGCCCGCACCTTCAGCTGCTGCATCTGGTAGCTGGGGCGCACCCCCTGCCGGATCCGCATTGGGGTTGCCTCGTCCGCGGTGAACCCCGGGTAGCCGCACAGCGCGGAGAGGACCAGACGGTCCATGCGGGCCGAGTACGTGCCAGCCTGCATCCAGGTAGGCGGCGAAAGTGGTGCCACAGCAAGGCCTCCTTACAGGCTGGTGTCACGCCAGGTGACGGTCAGAAGGGACGTTTGGCCGGGGGCGCCCGCGAGCGCACTCCCGCGGTAAGCGAGATCGTTGGCGCCGGGCTGGAGCGTCGGCCACGAGGAGCCACCCCGCACCCACGAGCGGCGCGGCGTGGCGCCCATGAACAGCACCGCCCGGCTGCGGGTGTCGATCAGCAGGTACTCGCCGCTGTTCAGGGACGCATCGATCTGGAGGACACCGCCCGTGGTGACCTGCTCGACAGCAGGCGACGCCACCGGGCCGTCCACCCGCAGGACTGGGTAAGCAGGCGATGCGCCGCCGTTCACAGCCGTCAGCCGCCCGGCCGTTCCGGCGCTGCCGTACACGCGGCCCGTGCCGGCCACACGGCGGGACATGGACGCCTGCGGGGTGCCATCCCAGACACACCCGAACTGGTCGCCGTCCACGTACGGCTGTGTGGCCGAGGACGGGGTGGCCATGACGCCATCGATGTGCAGGGCAGACGCACCGGTCGTCGTCATGCGGATGCCCACGCCGTCGCAGACCTGCCCGACAGGGACCGTGAACTGCGCCTCGATGCGATTCCAGCCGCCGGCGCCCGGGGTCGTCAGCGATGAGGGCGTGTTGATCAGCGTGGTGCCGTTGAAGTACAGCATCTGGAGCGCGCTTACGCCCGACGTGGACGGCAGGTACACGTAGGCGATGAACCGGACGGGCGTGCCTGCGGGGATGCTCTCGCCGAGCAGGTAGCGGGCGCCCCCCGTCGCCGCCGCCGAGTACGTCACCAGCGCCGTGTCCGCACCCCACCGGGCCCCGAAACCAGGCGTGTTCTGAGCGATCGTGGGCGCGGTCCCGGACGAGGTGTATGCGGCGATGTTCGCCACGTCGACCTCGGCGCTCGGGTTGAGCACCAGGTTCCGCACCTCGGTGACGCCCGAGTACGTCAGCGGGTACGCGCGGCCGGCCGACGGGCTGTAGGCGGTCGTGGACACCGACTGCTCCTCCAGCCCGTACAGGTACGGGTCGGCGCAGTAGAACTCCAGGGCCGCATCCCCGAGGCGCCACAGGTATTCGGCGTCGTACGGGATGCTGCGCTTCCTGACCTTGCCGTAGACGAGGACGCCCTGATCGAGGAACTGCAACGGTGCGGGCTGCATCTGCGGTTGGGTGGCCGCGCGCAGGGCGAGGCTGAGCGCGCGCAGGTCGTCGGGGCTGTCGCCGCGCAGGCCGAGCCCGAGGGTGACCGTGCGTGGCCCGGTCCAGTCCGGCCCGGTGTAGTCGCCGTGCTGGCTCGGCCGTGCCACGTCCTCGGACCGGATGTCCGGCAGGTCATCGATCCCCTGCACCGACGTGATCGCGTACTGGCTTCCGGGCCCGAACGTCAGGTCGCCCCACTGGACTTGCCCGAGTGCCTGCTGCGGCATGTCACCCACCCCCCACAAGGCCACGCCAGCTGAGTTCGCGGATCATGTCCTGAGGCGTGGCCCGGGTGCCGTTCAAGTTGATGTGGTAGACGTCGCCGCCCCGGCCGGCGCCCGCCGACACGGCGGCCAGCTGCGGGCCCGACGGCACGGCCAGTGCGCCCCCGGCGATGTCCAGGGCGCCGCCGGCCACCGACCGGTATGCGGCCTGGATCTTCGCGGCCATGGACTGGAAACCGCCGCGCAAGCCCTCGCCGTCCATGACGCCGATGTCATGGAACGCGCGGCTCGGGCTGTGGGTCTTGTGGGTCTTCTTGACCGTTTTCAGCATGTTCTCGGCGATCTTCCGCATCATCGCCTCGATGGCTTTCTCCTGGCTCTTCAGCCCGGCCACGAGCCCCTGTGCCGCCTTGATACCCGCGCCGTACAGGGCGTCTCCGACCGTGTTGCCGGTCGCGGTCGCCGCCTTGGAGAGCTTCCCCTGAAGATCGTTGATCTGCTTCAGCTGCGCGGGCGTGGCCTTCGCCAGCGCCGCGGCCGTCGCCGCGCCACCCTCCACACCAGCGTCCGCGATCTGCTGCAACAGGTCCGAACGCAGGCCCGACTTCTTCAGCTTCGCGATGTTCGCCTGGAACGCCTGCGCCGCCTTCAGCGATTGCTGGAGCCCGACCGTGATGGACGAGACGCTGTTGACGTCCTCGTGCCCCGTGGTGATGTTGGCCTCTTGGAGGATGCCCGAGGTGATGTTCCCCGCGGCCTTGCTGCGCGCCGAGATGAGGCTGTCGAGGTTCTTCTGTGCGGTCGCCAGCTTCTTGATGACGGCGTCCCGCTTCGTCACTTCCTTCTGGAGTTCGGCCGTGGCCTTCGCCAGCACCTTGCCGTACCCGGAGCGGACGTTCGCGGGTAGCGCCTTGGTGATGGACGCCAGCGTGGACTGCAACTTGGCGGTGGTGCCGGTGATGCCCTTGATGAACCCCTCGATCAGCAGCTTTCCCGCCGGGGTGAGGATCTTGGCGTCCTTCGCCTTCGGCCCCTTCCAGTCCGTCAGCTTCCCGGTGAGGCTCTGGAGGGTGGACTGCACCGCCCCGATCTTGCTGCGGATACCGGCCACGAACCCTGAGATCAGCGAGGCGCCTGCACCGACCAGGACCCCGCCGAGGCTGCCGAGCGCCGACCTCGCGCGGCCCGGGATGCTGCGCACCTCGGCCACCGCCGCATCCAGCTTCGACCGCAGCGCCGACAGCAGTGACGAACCCGCCTGCGAGGCCTTCGCCGACAGGCTGCCCGCCAGACCGCCGAGCGCCGCCGCCCCCCGACCCGGCAGGCCCGCGATGTACTTCACCGCCTCATCGATCTTCTGCCGGACGTACGCCGTGATCGCGTTCCAGGCCGTGTGCACGATCGTGTTCAGGATGCTCATGGCCTTGCCCGCGGCGGCCGTCGCCCGCGGCGTGTCCCCGCTCATCAGGATGTTCAGGGCCTTGAGAGCGGGAATCACCAGGTACTGGAGCGTGACCACGAGCGCCGTGTTCAGGATCCCGGCGAGCTGCGCGATGGACTGGATCAGCGACGGCAGGTAGGGGGCGATCTTCTCGAACAGCTGGGAGCCGAGGAGAACGAACTGCGGCAGCAGCGGGCCGAGTTGCACGAGGGTGTCCCCAAGGGACTTCGCCAGCTGCACGAAGCTGGGTGCCAGCTGGGTGAGTAGGTCGGCGAGGATCGGGCCTTCCTTGACCGCGATGTCGGCGAAGGCGGCAGCAAGCGGCCCGATCAGCCCCGGCAGTTGGCTCAGGATCGGGGTGAGAGTGTCGCCGAGCACGTCCGCGACCACCTGCACCACGGGGGCCAGTGCGGTGAAAATCGTGGTCAGCCCGTCGAGGAGCGGGCTCAGGGCCGGAAGCAGGGCGGCGACCAGCTGACCGATGACGGGCAGCAGCGGGGACACGGCGGTCAGCAGTGCGCCGACGGCGCCGGCGGCGGACACCAGGACCGGGCCGAGGGCGTCGATGATCGGTGACAGGGCGCCGCCGAGCGCGGTGATCAGGGTTTGGATGGGCGGCCCCAGCGCGGTGAACACCGGGGCGATGGCACGGAGTGCTTGCGCGAGCAGCGGGGCGACCGTAGCCCCGAGCGTGCTCATGGTGGTGAAGATCGCCTTCAGCCCGCTCTGTACCTCGGGGCTGGAGCTGATGTCGGCGAGGGCTGCCGAGACCTGACCGAGGATTCCGACCAGGCCGCCGCCGCCCGCCGGGATCGCTGTGAAGATGTTGCCGATGATCTTCCCGACGTTCACGCCGACGGTCAGCAACTGGCCGATCAGGTCGACCGCGTGCTCGATGGCCGACTGCAACCCGCCCGACGCGAACGCCTTGGACAGCTTGTCGCCGATCGTGGAGACCACGCCGGCCGCGCCGCCGGTCAGCTTCTCGAAGCTGGGGCCCGCTGCCGCACCGATCTGCCCCAGCGACCGGACCACGATGCCCGGCACACCAGCCAGGTTCCTGAGGCCCTTGCTCGCCGATCCGATCGCCCGGCCGAGCGTGCCGCTGTCCGCCAGCTCCTTGCCGGCGGCGAGCACACCGGCGCCCATCTGGTTCAGGGTCGTCGCCATGGAGAGCACACCCTGCCGCAGCACCGGCAGCACGGACTTCGCCGTCCGCTGGAGCTGCGTGGACCAACCGTCGAACGTCTTGTCCTGCACCTCTTGCTGAAGAGCGTGCAGGGCGGGCGCGGCATCGTGCACCGCCTCGGCGAACTGCCGGGCCTCGGGGGACAGCTTCTTCAGCGCGTCGGCGTAGTCGTCCGCCTTCGACGGGTCCAGGGCCGCCGTGAGCGCATCCCCCATACCGGCAGCCGCCAGCTTCACCGTGCCCGACGCCAGCTGCACCGCGGCCAGCCCGGTCACCGCGATGGCCCCGGCCGGGGCGACGTTGGCCAGCGTGGTCACCACGGACGCGGCGGCCGGGACAATCGCGCCGATCCCGGCCGCGGCCTTGCCGATGGTCGCGCCGATCCCGCCGATTGAGCCGAGGCCGCTGGTGATCCGGCCGAGGATGCCCGGCAGCCTGGACAGCCGGTCCTCGTCCACGTCCACGTGCACGGTGGCGTTCGTGCCGTCCACGCGGCGGGCCGAGGCGAGGAGCGCGTCCAGCTGCGCCGCAGCCTGCCGGGTGGACGCCTGCACGTTGATATCCGGGTGCTGCTCGGACAGACGCTGGATGTGCGGCTGGAGTTCGTTGATCCGGCGGATCGCCTGATCGATGGGGATGTCAATCCCGATGCGCTGGTTGGACAGTTCCTCTATCTCGCGGCGCACCCGCGCGAGGTCCCGATCCAGGTCGGTGGAGTTGCCATCGATCTGCACCTCGGGCAGGTGCGAGACCAGGTCCCGCAACTCCCGCTGCACGCCGGCGCCGAGCGCGGCGCCGATGCTGGAGCCCTGCCGCTGCGCGTCGGCGATCGTCCCGGACAGGCCGCCGAGGTCGACGTTGAGGTGCGACACCAAGTCCGGCAGGTTGATGTCTTCAGGCATCGGTCACACCTCCTCGTCGTCGGGTTACTGCATGAGGGCCATCTCCATCAGCCCGGGGCCCGCGGTCTGCTCGGGGCGGTCGCCGCCGGCCTGGTGCGCGGCCTGGTGCTCGTCAGCCAGCGTCATCAGCTGGCCGAACGTCATGTCCCAGAAGGCGCCGGGAGGAAGGTGGAGGGCACCGACGGCGAAGTAGAAGAGCTGGGACCAAGGGAAGGAACCATCTCCACTACCGCCCCGGCCGGCACCGGGGCGTCGTCGTTTCCCAGACCCTGGAGGGCGCGGGTGAAGGACGAGTTGAAGGCCTCTACGTAGCGGGTGAGCTGGCCGGGCAGCAGCAGGTCGGCGAGGTCCATGCCGTCGGTGCGGCGCCGGAAGTTGATGTCTCCGCTGACCTTCCGCTGACCGTTCACGTCCTGGTGCTCGCGGTAGTGCGGCTCGAACCCTCCGGGCCCGAGCGCGCCGGCACCCACGAGCTGGATGATCGGGCCGAACGCGGCCCCGTTGCCGCTGGTGTCGATCGCGTTCTGCACCGCTGTGACGGACCCGTACCGGGCCTCCAGCAGGGCGAGGGCGCGCATCGAGTAGCGGAGGGTCACTTCGGTGCCGTCGGACAGCGGGATGGTGCCGCCGTCGCCGAGCAGGTCAAGGCCTTGCGTCATGGTGGTCTGTCCCTACGTGAGTGCCGGGGTTCGGCCTGCGGGTGGGAGGTGGCCGGGGCGGGCGCGCTGAGCGATGACGCGCCCGCCCCGGAGTCGTCAGACGATCGCGGCGGCGGTCTCGTTGAGGGTCGCCGAGATCCACTTGCCGTTGGAGATCAGCGGGGAAGCGTCCGCGGTGAAGGACACGATGCGGTAGTCCTCCTGCGCGAACCCGAGGTCCGGGAACGCCGACAGGTTCAGCTTGTGCAGCGTCCAGTGCAGGTCACCGCCGATCAGGTCGGTGCCGCCGGCCGGGGTAACACCCTCCAGCTTGAACGGAGGCAGGGTGGCGGTCGCGGCCGTCAGGTCCCACACGGTCTTCTGTGCGGGCGTGGTGCCCGAGTCGGTGACCGTGCCGCCGAGGATCGCCACGAGGACGTCCAGCGACAGGCGGGCGTGGTCCACCTTGACCTGGATGTTCGAAACCGTCGAGTTGCTGTCCAGCTTGGTGTTATCGCCTCGGAGCTGCTTGGTCTCCACGTCGCCCGAGATCTCCATCGTCTGGATACCGGGGACGTCGATGACCGTGGCGTACGTCGGCGAGCCAGTCGAAGGGTCAGCCGTGAGCGCGGCGATCTTCGCGTCCACCACCGAGTACAGCTTTGTTACGCGGGTGAGAGTGGGCATCGTGGGTTCCTTCCTGGTGCCGGGGTCCGGCTCAGTCCGTGTATGTGCTGTCCGTGTCGATGGGCGGCGTGTCCGGCCCCGGGTTGAGATTCGGGGCCGTGCCCAGAACCGAGCCCGGCAGCAGCGCAGCGAGCGCCTCATCCGGGACACCGGCGTCCTGCTGCGGAATCGTGGAGTCGACCACCCACCAGGTGGTCCCGGGGCGGCCCTCGTCCGGGTAGACGGTGGCCGCGCCGTCGGTGATGCCGGTGTCCGGGGGGATCGTCAGCGACGGCTCACCGGAGCGCGGTGGCCAGCCACGGCCGAGGTAGGAGATCACCTCGTTGCGTTCGATCGCGGTGTACACGGGGTTCACTGCGGGATCACCTCTTCGGCGAGGAGCACGCGATGCACGCGGACGGTGATCGAGTGCCGGACCTTGTTTTCGGCGATGGGGATGCGGTCGATGTCCTGCACGCGGACCGCTGTGACCTTGGCCGGGTGCGCGGGGAGGGTGCAGCCGTGGAGGGCGTGAGCGATGGCCTCGGCGAGTCCGTACCGCTCGGTTACCTTCGTGGTGCGCTCGCCGGTCTTCACGCGTGCCACCTGCACGAGGTCGACGGTGAGCGTCTCCACGATGTTGATCTCGGCGTTCGGGTCACCGAAGTCCCCGTTGCCGGTGTCGAGCCCGGCGGGCATGCCCTCTTGGACGACGATGTACGGCTCGCGCTGTCCCTCTCGGGGGCCGTCACGGAAGACGGGTACGCCGAACGGCTTGCCTTCGAGGTACGCCTTGATCGCGCCCGAGGTGCTCGCGGCCATCAGCCCCGCCTCCCGATCTGTGAGGCGTGCGCCCGCCAAAAGACCGGCGTCAGCTCGATCGCTGGACGAAGGAACGGCTGCGCGGCCGTGCCCGGGTGGTTGACCTTCGCCACCGGGTGCGCGGCGCCCGGCCAGTACAGGGCCTTGCGATTCTTCGGCACGATCACGTGCGGGGCGGTGCCGTACTCCACGGCCGCCGCGTAGTTCACGTTCGAGCCGACCACGTAGCCGAGCGACCGGCCACCGCCCTCGGTACGCGAGACGATCGAGGAGCGCAGCCTGCCAGTATCGACCGGGGCCCGCCGCCTCGCCTCGTTCTGCACGTCGATGCGAGTCCGCTCCACGGCGCGCGCCACGTCCTCGGACGTCCGCCCGAAGTACCGACGAAGGCCCCGCTCGAACTCGCGGGTATTGATCGTCGCCGAGGACACTGCGGCACCCCGGAACGGCACCCGTCGGCTGGCGCGCACCATCACACACCGCCGATCAGGTTGTAGCCGCGGTTCAGGAACGGGGCCAACAGCCCGTCAACCTGCGTCGATCCGGTCGACGCCGACGGGGCGACGGGCGTCTCAGACGGGGCGTCGTCGGTGTCCTCGATGGCCACGTTGTTGCCCTCGTCGTCCACCTGAAGGCTCGGGTCTTCGGCGGCGTCGGCGTCGGACGGCGTGGCCTGCCCCTGCATGTGCGCGGCCAGCAGCGCGTTCCCGAGGGACACCCCGAGCGGCGGCGAGTCGTAGCCGAAGCTGCCGAGCACCTTGACCTGCTCGGCCCCCCACCGCTCCCACAGCCCGAGCCAGCCCCCCGAGTACGACTCAGCCCCCGCCACCAAGTCGTCGTAGCCACCCCACATCAGGTGGATGGCATCGATCTGCCCGAGCACGCCAGACGACGTGACCCGGTAGGCAGACGACGGAATCGACGGCCCGTCGTCCGCCTCCAGCACCGGCATGACGGCAGTCACCGTGCGGACGCGGCGCGGCAGGATGACCAGTCCTGCCGCGCTCACGTCCGCGACCACCGCCATGTCCGTTGGCTCAAAGCACTGCTGGGTGTAGGCGTCGATCCGCTCGCGGGCAGCACCGATCCACGCGGCCACCTCGGCGTCAGTGCCGGTGCAGCCCGCTTCACGCGCGGCCTCGTTCGAGCAGTACGCCATGGGTCAGCCCTGCTCGCCCTCGGCGGCCGGCTTGTCGCCCGCCTCCAGCTCGCGCTTCACGCCTTCGGTGATCAGACCGCCTTTGGCGACGATCTGCCGGGCGTAGCCGCCGGGGTGGGTGTGCAGGACCGGGCCGACCTGTTCTCCGGTGCCGCCCGAGTCGAGGGCCCGGAACGCGTCGTCGGGCGCGGCCTGGCCGATCTCCCATCCGGGGCCGCTGGCGTACTCGCGGGTGCGGACGACGGCCGCGTTCGGCTGCTCTGGGGTCTCGTTGCTCTCGTCAGTCGCGGGCTTACTGCGTGCTGCCATGTGGATTCAGCTCCTACTGGATGACGCCGCGCGTGCGCAGGGCGGCGAGCAGGGCGTTGAACTGCGCCTGCGTGGGGGCCGCGCCTGCGTCGGCGATGGTGGGCTTGGTGGTCCCGTCCATGAGGCCGGGAGCGCTGCCGATGACCTGGAGCACGGTGGTCTCCTGGGTCGCTACCTTGCTGCCGCCCTTGGTGAGGGTGACCTGCTTCGTGACGCCGGCCATTACGGCAGCGCCGCAAACGTGATCTTGGTGAACGCGAGCGGGGTGTGGACCGCCACGTTCGCCCGACGCTCGGCGAGGATGACCAGCGTGTTCGCGGTGAAGTAGTCCGCGTGGCTGTCGGTCATCAGAATGGTGACGCCCTGCCGCTCCCACAGCGTGGCGCCTACCCGGAACCCGCCGAGCAGCGCCGTGCCGGACGCCATGGCCACCGAGGTGACGACGGTCAGGCCCCAGATCCGCATGGGCGCACCGGAGTCGGCCACGGACGTGATGACCCGGAACCGGCCGTCGGCGTCGGTGTCCAGCTCGATGTCCTGCCAGTCGAGCGGGTTCATCACGATCGCGTCCGGCGGGTACAGGGCGAGTTCGCCCTGCGTCTTCGCCTTGCGGACCGTGATCAGCTTGGAGTCGGTGTTGCCCGACGCCGGCTGGTAGGTGCCGATGCCCGAGGTCGTGAGGATCCCCTGCATCTGCGTGCTGCCGTTGCCGGTGAGGATCTCCCGGTCCAGCTTGTACTCCAGGCCGTACGTCAACCTCCCGTTGATATAACCCATCAGCTGGGAGTCGTCGTCCGCGGCCTGCCTCGTGATCGGCACCCAATGGGCGACGGTCTTGAGGGTGGTCGTGATCAGGTCGAAGGTGAACGGGCCCGACTTGGGCTTGTCGCCGCCCTCGGCCACGACCGCCGCCGCGTTCCACGAGGACTGCGGGCCGGACGTGTCCCGCATGTACTCCAGCGTGGTCCCGTCGCTGGTCTGCCTGTCGAGCAGGTTCGCGATGAGCAGCGGGAAGTCAGGGTTCTGCGGGATGATCCCCGGCTGCCGGCTGTTCTGCGGCAGCATCGTGCCGGTGGTGACCGTGCCAGACGGAGCCGCCCGGAAGTCCGCGCCGTCCACGCTGAAGTTGCCGCGCTTGCCGCGCTCCCGGAACGCCTTCAGCGCCTCGGACCGGACGAACGCCTCGGCGACCGTGAGCGGATGCTCGCGGCCCTTCGCGTCAGGCTGCATGCCCGGCTGCACGCGGGTGTCGGGAGCCGGGTCACCGGCCGGCAGGGTCGCGGCCCGGAGCGCGCGCAGGCGGGCGTCCCGCTGGTTGGCCTGCTCGATCTGCGCGGCGATGTCGTCGGCCCGCTGGAGCAGCTCGGCCATGTCGCCGTCGAAGTTCTCGTCCTGGAGCTGCACCACGATCGCGTCGCGCTGCTCGATCAGGGTGGGTGCGCCGCCCTTGATGGCGTAGATCGGGTACCGCT
Organism: Streptomyces sp. NPDC059224; assembly: GCF_042754285.1. Classification (NCBI taxonomy): domain Bacteria; kingdom Bacillati; phylum Actinomycetota; class Actinomycetes; order Kitasatosporales; family Streptomycetaceae; genus Streptomyces; species Streptomyces sp. NPDC059224. The sequence goes on along the minus strand of NZ_JBHZAN010000060.1, from coordinate 23,969 downwards.
TCTTGGGGTTCTCGCCGTGCGCGGCGCGGCCCTTGCGGTAGCCGATGGGGCGGACGCGGGCAAAGTTGCTCACGGGGTCCTCCTCGGCCGGTGGACGGCGCGCAGCCGCCCATGCGTGATGGGTGTCTGCGGTCCGTCTTCTACGGCCGGTGGATCGCGCCCGGCATGCTCACGGCTTTTACGTCCGGTGCGAGCGGCCCGGATGGGTGGAGAGTAGATCGAATCTGGAGTGCGTGTTGCTGGGGGCTGCAATTCGCAGCGGGACGGGCGTCTACCGGCGTCGTCGGCCGCCGCGCGCCCGGCGCGGCAGCACGCGGTACGAGCGCGTGCGGTGGGCCCATGCGCGGGCCCACGGCATCTTCCGGGCGAACGCCCACCGCCACTGCGCGCGAGACACGAACCTGCCAGCCATCACGCGCCGCCGACCGTGGACAGCTTCAGCAGCGCGGCCCGCCGCTGCCGGCGCCGCATCTCTTGTTCGTGCGCGAGCGCCGTGTCCCGGCCGTGCTCGCGGTCGTACTCGGCGAGCCGTTCGGCGAGAGTGGGCTCGGCCACGGTCTCGGTGTAGAGCGCGCCGAGTGCGGAGCGGACGGTCTTCAGCTTCGATCCCGGCACGGCCGCCATACGCGCGGTGATCTGCGAGACCTCCACGAGCCGAGCGGAGCGGATGTTCTCCAGCACGTCCGCGCGGTCCTCGTCGCCCATCTCGGCGAGCTTCTTCCACTCGGGCAGGTCGGTGCGCACGAACCCGACGGACAGCTCCCGCGCGCTGCCGGACCGGGCCATCGCCCTCTTGTCGCGGCCATCCTGCGTGTCGTCGTAGGCCCCGGCGATGTGGAGCAGGTTGGTCTGTTCGTCGGCGCGGAACGTGCCGATCGGAGAGTACGGCGAGTGCATCCACAGGTAGGCGTACGAGCCCTTGTCGATGCCCTTCCGGAACACGCCCGGGTGGAAGGTCGTCCCGTACGAGTCCTTCTTCCCGTACTGGCAGGCCACGCCGTCGAACGTGCCGTCCTGGCCCTCGTCTACGCGGAACTCGTGCGTCTCGAAGACGCGGAACTCGATCTCCATCAGCTCTTCCTCTTCGTCCGGCAGCGGCGGTTGCCGCAGTCGATCAGGTCGGGGTCCATGAACTGGTCCGTGATGCTGTCCGGTGGCGAGGAGATGGGCAGGCCTGCCTCGTGCTCCAGCCGGGCCGTCACGGCGTACGACGCACGGTCGTGTGTCTCACAGCGGCCAGCAATGGCGCGCAGCAGCGCCTTCACGTCTGCGCCTGCTTCAGTGCGTGCTCGGCATAGACCTCGGCCACGCCGTTCATCACCTCGCGGTGCGAGGGGCTGAGGTTCGGGGCGTACCGGTAGACGGCGCGGCCCTGCTGGTCGCGGCCGTCGTACTCGTATGCCACCTGGCCGCCGCCGAACGTCATCACCTGCGGTAGTCCGCCGTCGGCGTCGGGCCGTACGGCGATGTCCTTCTTTCCGTCGAAGGGGCCGCGGCGTACCTCCTTGAAGGGCACGCCGGGCGGGCAGTAGGCGCCCTGGTACTGGGCTGTGCCTGCGGGCTGGAGGATGGCACGGACTTCCCCGCGCAGCAGCGTCGCCATGTTTAGTTGCCTCCCCGGAAGTTGACGGCGAAGCCAGGTAGGCCCATGCCGAAGTCGGGGTCCGCGCTCGCGGGACGGAGCGGGGCGCGCAGCTCGGTTTCGTCCACGCTGCACATCGGCCCACGCGGGGACAGACCCGCCTGTACGCCCGTCCACCGGAACGGCTCGGCGCAGTCGCGGCACGTCACCTTGATCTCGGCCGAGTAGCCGATCACGGTCGGGTCGGTCTCACTGGCCGTGATGCGGCCGACGTCCACGAAGGCGTCGAAGTTCTCGTGCGGGCAGGGGCGGTCTGGGTCGGTGGTCATGGTCAGGACTCCTCGAACTGGTAGGTCAGCGCGCAACGGCACTGAATCGACTGTGCGGCCGGGGCCGATGGATCGGCAGGCCACCGCGACTTGGTGAGGGTGAACCGCTTGTTCATCGGCGCGGACCGGCCGTTCTCCTGCCGGTGCGTCTCCCGCGTCCGCTGGTCGTCCGTCGCCAGCCACGTCTTCGTCGTCGCCCCCGCGTCCAGCGCGGCTAGGAACGACGCCTGGTTGTAGCCGCCCACCGTCTCCGTGCGGGCGATCATCGTTGCCCGGTAGTCGCCGAGGTTCGTAAACACCTGCTGGATCCGCGCCCGCAGCTCGGGTACCGACTCGCCCTCGGCGACACCGTGCGCCAGCACCTGCGAACGAAGCACCTGCTCCGTGGTCGCCGTCACCTGCCCGGCCAACTCCTCGATCCGGTCCCGGAGGGCGTCCGCCACGGTCGGCTCGTCCAGGTCGAAGTCCGCGGTGATGCTCGCGCCGCCACGCTTCCACGCCCGCTCCACAAACGGGCGCAGCACCTTCGCCGTCTGCCGCCGCCAGTACGCGCCGTCGAAGAAGTCCCGCAGCTTGATCCGCTCCTCCCACCCCTCCGGGCCCGAGGCCACATCCAGATCGGTGAGCCGCGCGGCCGGTACCTGCTCCGGGTCCGGCGGCGCGAGCACGAGCTGCTGCTCGCGAGCCAGCGCGCACGCCTCGGTGCGCACCTCGCCGAGCCAGGCTGCGGACCGCTCGGGCTTCTTCATCAGCCGGTCGAAGTCCCGCAGCACCCGCTCCCGCTGCTCGCGCGCGAGGGCCTGCACCGCGCGGCGGCCGGCGCCCTCCAGCTCGTCGTACGCGGCGTTGATGTCGGCGATCGACGGGGACGATGGGGCGTCGTCGGCGCGCAGCAGTTCCAGACGACGGGGCGCCGGACGGGCGTCGAGCTGCGTCATCGGCGCCATGAGCGGGGCCAGCACGGACGTCACCACGCGGGTGACGATGGCCTCCAGGTCGACGGTGTCGAGGCGCTGGGTGCCTGCGGCCGTGGCCGGGGCGGGCTCGTACTGAGACCGGTAGGCGGTCAGCGTCTGCTGTCCGATGCCGCCCGGCAGCGGGTCGTACCCGGCCTCTGCGCGGGCCTCGTCCAGCATGACGATGTCCGCCTCGGTCAGCTGGGTTGTGCGGGTCACGACCGCGTCCCGGGACTCGCGCAGGGCGTCCACGCCGGACAGATCGAACTCGGCGTCCTCGGCGTCGGAGGGAAGCAGCCGAAGGTCAATCTCGCTGGCGATCATCTCCAGCTTCGGCACGATGGTGTCCGACCACAGCGTGGTCTTGGCCGCCGCCCGGTTCTCGTATGTGGTGCCGGCGGACAGGTAGTCGTGGGGGATCCCGAAGGCGAGCATCACCTCGGCGGCGTTGGCCATCCGGGATTCGAGGTACTCCATCTCCTCGGGCGTGAACGTCATCCGCTCGACGGCGATGCCCTTGCCGCCGTTCCCGCCAGAGCCGGGCTGCGACCGCACGAACAGGGACTTGCCTGCGTTGCCGGGGCCCTGCATCGAGGACCGCCACGCGGCCACCGTCTGGTTGTACTCGCGCTCTTCCATGTCGCCGAGGTAGACGACGTTCGAGGGGCGGGCCCCGTTGGCGTAGCTGGAGCGCTGCCACTCGCGGGCGTACGCGTCCATGTCGACGGCGTGCCGCGCGGCCTTCCACGGGGCGAGGCAGCCCAGCGGATCGAACGGGTGCGGATACCGGAGCCAGAGCATCTCCTCGGGCAGCACCGGGACTTGTACGCCGTCGGTGCGGCGGATGACGAACCCGAGGAGATCGGCGATCGTCGGCCGCTGCGCGAGCGGCTTGTCCACGATGACGTCCACCCTGTCGAAGACGAGGTGGGCCTCGGTGATCGGGCCGAGTCCGGTCTCACCTCGGTTCAGCCAGACGAAGGACTGGCCCGCCAACTCGGCTTGCTGGAGCATGAGCGACTTGAAGGCCCGCGCGCTCATGAACGGGTTGGGCCTCTTGTTGAAGAGCTGCGCGACCTCGTGGCCTTCGATGTACGAGCCGTCCGGGCGGGCCACGGCCAGGGGCACGCTGGAGCCGTTGTCGGCGATCGCGGCGACGCACCGGTAGGCGACCGCGCTGTGGGCGTAGCCGCGAGCCTCGGCGTCCAGGGCCATGGTGAGGGACTGCTGCCCGCCGACGGAGGCGACGGTGATGGGCATGCGGTCGCGCAGGGTGTCGATGCCGAACGCGGCCCGGGTCTCGGCGGCTCGGCGAAGGGCTCGGTTCCTGTTGTGGGTCACTGGTCCTCCTAGGCGACCGCGGCTGTGTTGCCCGCGGAAGCGAGCATGAGATCGGTGAGGGCCCACACGTACGCGTCGAGCCGGTCGGGGGAGTCGTCGCCGGGCACCCACGTGACGAGCTGCTCTTCCAGCTCGGGGAGGCTGCCGACGATGTGCGCGCTGCCCTGGTCGGTGAGCGCGGCCACCGGCTCGGCCCGGGTCACCTTGCCCCGGCTGGCAGTGACGGTCCGGTAGTTCACGGTCGGGTCGACCTGCCGCACTACGGTGCCGATCCATTCGCCGCCGTTGTTGACCTCGGCCACGATCGCGTCAGCCCGGTGCTCGTGGTACGCCCGGATCGCCGTCCGCGCGGCCTCGATGGGTGGCATCCGGCCGGACAGGTCGTCAATCGCGTACCCGTGCCGGCGGGCGAATCCGTTCTTGTCCGGGATGTACGCGGTGCCGCGGCCGGCCACGATGATGCCCATCTCGTCGGCGTCGTCGGTGGACGTCGCCGCGGGGTCCATGGCCACGACGACGCTGGCCAACGGGGGCTTGGCACCGACGCGCGCGGCGTCCAGCCCACTGCGGGACCAGAGGGCGCCCTCGATGTCCTCCAGCAGGATCCCGTCCAGCTCCTGTGCCTCGGTGCGGGTGCCGGCGTACTTGGCGATCAGCTTGTCCCGCTGCTCCTGCGGCAGGTGGATGGCGTCCCGGGTCCGGCCGCGGGTGAGGATGACGTCTGCGCGCTTCGTCAGTTCGATGATCTCGGTGCGTGGCTTGGGCGTGGTTGACGCGATGTAGTGCGGGTTCGGTCCGATACGCAGGCCCATCTCCGAGTGTGTGATCGCGTCCTTCAACCGGCGTTGCGCGGCGACTTCTTCCATCCACACGAGGCACCGGTTACCGCCCGCGCGGAGACGCTCCACGTCGTCCGGGGTGTGGCTGCCGAAGAGTTTGGCCTCGGCCCCGGACGGCCAGCGCGCGAAGGTGCCGCCAACGGTCGTGCGGAGCAGTACCCGCGGGTCGTGGGCCTTCAGTCCAGAGGGGCCGTTGACGCAGGCTTCCACGGCGTCGCCCTGCGTCGGGGCGATGATGGCCATGCGGTGCCCGCCGGGCAGCCTCGGGTCACACGGGGGGCCGTTGACGTGGGCGACCATGTAGCGGGCGCAGCCGTCGGTCTTGCCGGTTCCTCGGCCGCCGAGCTGGAGCCACCAGCCGAGGGTCTCGATGTGCTCGGGCGCGACCTGCCACGGGTACGGCTTCCACCGGCCCCACCGCTTCGCCCACAGCTTCGCCGCCAGCTGCTGCTCCAGCAGCTCCAGCTCGGCCGGGGAGAGACCGGCGAGGGTGGCGGGGATTTCGGCGAGGCGCATGGTCACACCTCGTCCAGTTCGGCGATCTGCTCGGCGAGGGCGGTGATGCGGGCGGTCATCTCGTCGGTGATGGTGACGTTGGCCTTCACCGGGGCGAACAGCCCGAGCAGCTTGGCCTGGTGGTCGAACAGCTTGACGAGGCCTTCCACGGCGCGGACGTCACCCTTGATGACCTTGGGCATGAGGCTGTCGATGGCGATGGCCAGGTTGGCGAGCTGCTCGCCGAGGTACTCGCCGTGCGCCTCAGCGGCCTGCGCCGCGAGTTCGGCCACGCCGCGCTTCCACGCCACGTAGACGTTCTTTACGTCGCAGTCGAGGCGTTCGGCGATCTGCCGGAACTGGAGCTTCTCTTGGGTGCGCAGGCGTACGACCTCGTGCTGTCGCACGAGGCCGAGATCGTGGTTCGCGTTCCGCCGTGGCACCGCACCTCCCTGGTGTGAAGGTACGGATTTTCGGCTGGCCAGGATCTTGGGGGCTGCAATTCGCGGGGGCGACGACGCCCCGCCGACGCAGGTCGACGGGGCGTCCGGGTGGTGCGCGGGGTCAGCAGGCGTCGTACTTCCAGGTACCGCCCTCACGCGCCCACGGCTGCGCGTCCTGGTCGAACTTGGGCAGGCCCTTCACCTTGTACGAGACGCGGCCCATGTCCCCCGATACGGTGGCGTGCACGTCCGTCGCCGGGTGGTCCGGCCCGTAGTCCTTCGCGGCCTGTTCCACGGTGGCCGTGAACACGTCCGGGTCCGCCTTGGCCTTGCAGCGCTTCGACAGGAACGCGTACGCCGCTTTCCCGCTCCCCCCGAAGTACAGGTCCGTGTACGTGCCTGCGACGCGCTCCAGCTCGGTGGCGTCGGCTGGCGTCGGCGTGGTGCTCGACTCCTCGGTGACGGCGGCCGTGGTGGCCGGGGTGGTGCTCGGGCTGCTGCTGGCGTCGTCGGACGAGGAGCAGGCGGTGAGCGCGAGGAGCGCGGCGGCGGTGACGGCGAGCAGGCCGGTGGTGTTGCGCATGGTTCCCCCCATTGCGGTGTGGTCTGAGGGGGCATGGTGGCACAGCGGACCGACAGCGGACAGGGGTGAGGCCCGCGCCCCCGGGGGAGGTAGGCGCGGACCTCGATGACCCGTCCACTGTAGGACGGGGGTGTGACAGCGGTCAGGCGCACCAGCGCGCGAAGTCCAGGGTCTCGGTGCGCAGGGCGGCGGCGGCCAGCAGCTCGGCGTCAGGCGCCCCGGCGGCGATGGTGGCGAGCACGGCCCGGTGAAGGTCGTCGGTACGGCCGTGGGCGGCCTCGGGATCGTCGCGGACGGCGTGGATCTCGGCGAGCAGCCGGGCGATGTCCTCGGCGGTGAGCAGGGTGGGGGGCTCGGCCGGTTCGACCTCTGCGCCGCGCTTCGCGATCTCGGTCATGACTGCATGGTCCTCTCGGGGTGTGACAGCGGGTCGGGCTACTTCTGGTGCGGGCAGTTCTCCACCCACCAGCCGCACTTGCCGCAGTACTCGTGCACACGGGCGATCAGGCGACGGAACATCAGTCGGTCACCTCCTCGTGCCACGTGACGGTGCAGTGCCCCGGCCGATCCTCCGTGACCGTGAACTGCGGGTTTGCGTCTGAGCCACTCTCGGGGGGCGGTGGGGGAGCGGGGTTAGCTGTACGGCGCACGGACCGCCACAGGGCGAACACCCCGGCCGCGACGAGGACGAGGATGGCGAGCGCGTCGCTGATCGCGAACAGCGCGGCCACGACCACCCCGGCGAGGGCCACGAGGACGCACGCCCCAGCCGCGCGGGACGGCTGCTCCTCGGGCTCCTCGGCCTCTTTCCGGCTGCCCATCACATGGCCCCGTAGACGGTGCCGCCGAGCCAGTTCGCGGCCGTGGCGAGGGGCACGGCGGCGAACCCGGCGATGCCGGCCGAGGTGCCGAGGGTCATTCCGCACCAGGCGCCGCGGCTGATCGCGCCGCCGTGCTTGGTCGACTTCTTCGCGGTGACGACCACGATCACGGTGAGGATCAGGACCAGGGCGCCGCCGGTCTGCGTGAGCGGGAGGTAGACCGTGCCGCCTGCACGCTGGCCGGCATCCGTGCCGACACCCCAGACGAGTGCGACGTCTCCGAGCCATGAGGTGATCCACACGGCGGTGCGGGCGGCCCATCCGATCAGCCCGCCGATGCCGAGGACGGTGAGGGCGCCGTACGCGCACGAGAGGAAGAACGGCAGGAGCGCGGCGGCGTGGCGCACGGGGTCCTTACGGAGGGGCTTGAGTCCGGGCCACCAGAGGGCGAGCTGGTAGGCGAGGATCATGAGTCCGACGGTGACACCGCCGATGGTCACGTACGTCATGGGTGCTGGGTCCTTCAGCGGAGGACGGCGACGCCGAGCGCCGCGAGGGTGAGGATGAGGGCGCACGTGCCGCTGATGGGCGGGACGGTGCGGTGGTCGACCAGGGCGAGGCCGAGAAGCGCGGCGAGGGCCACGAGGGCGTAGCACGCGGCGGGCACGGCCGGGCCTACGGGTTCTGTCCGGCGGCCATCGGCAGCGCGGGCGGCAGCTGCGCGAGGTGCGGCTCGTGCTGCTCGATCTCGGCTCGGATGACGCCGCGGATGGTGGAGTCTCCGACGCGGCCGTGGCCGGCGGTGATGAGGGCGGCGCGCATGGCCGAGGTGGACGGGCGGGTGCCGGTGTCGTACAGCGGGCGTACGGCGGCGCAGCGCGGGTCCTGGTAGACGATCGCGGCCGGGGCGGGCAGCGCGGGTGCAGGCGCCTGCTGCACGGCGGCGGGGGCCTGCGCGGGCATCGGCGGTGCGGCAGCTGGCGCGCGCTGCACGGTGACCGGTGCCGGGGCGGGCTCGGCCGCGGGCGCCTCGGTGGGCACGGGCGTGGCTGCTAGGTGCAGCAGGTGAGCCAGCACGGCCGGGGGCACCATCGACGTGATGGCGATCAACCAGGCCTGGTTGTGGTCCATGTGCCCGGTGTTCACGAGGTGGGCGACGACCTGTGCGGCGAGGGCGAGCACGATGGCGAAGGCGGCCCCGGCGGTGGCGGAGAACCGGCCGCGTGCGCCCTTCGGCCGGGTGGCGGCGACGACCGCGGCGATGCCGGCGTAGGCGCTGAGGGAGAACGGCATGCCGTACGCCCACGGGTCGGTCCAGCCTGCGAACTTGGCCACGTGGTACTCGCCGGGCATCGACATGAGGAGCGTGGCGGCGAGGACGGCGGGGCGGCCGGCGGCGGTGGCGGTTCTGGCGTACCAGGGTGCCGCTGGTGTGGTGGGTGTGCGAGGCTTCGTCCAGCCCATGGAGGTCACTCTCCGGTGGTCAGAGCCTCGGCCGGTGGTCGCACACCGTCCGGGGCTCGTTCAGTTGTGGGGCGTCGTCGGGCGTCGTCGGCCCGTCGTGACGCTAGTGTCGGGTATCCGACACCGTGAAGGCTACCCGACACGACGACGGGTGTGCAGACCTACGCTCCGGCGGGGAGGTGTCGGGTATGGCCGAGGAGACGGACGAGGCGCGCGAGGCTGCGGATGCGGTGCTCGCCGGGGTGCGGTCTGCGCTGCGCGGGTTGGAGGCCATCCCGGATGCTGCGGTGCGGGCGCGGGCGGCGGGCCTGATCCTGCGGGAGTGGCCGGGTGAGCGGACCCTGGCGAAGGAGATCAGGCAGCAGGCGGTCGACACGCTGCACGAGGGCGGCATGGACTTCCCGGAGATCGGTGAGGCGATCGGTACGGATCGCAGCCGGGCGTGGCGGATCTGGAAGGGCATGAGCTGACGACGACGCCCCGTCGACCGCCGTCGCGTGACGGGGTGACGGGGCGTTGACCTGCGTCGGTCAGTCGTCGGGCCACTCAATCCCGTTGGCCGCGAACGCCTGGACGATCGCCGGGTCATCGAGGAACAGCTGAAGGCTGTCCAGCTCGGTGTCCCAGTCCTCGGCCTGGAGGGCGGCGATCATGGGTGTGAGGGTCTTCTCCTTCAGCTCGTCGCTGGCGCCTGCCTCTCGGAGGGCGCGCGCTACGGGGTCGATAAACGTGGCGCCGGCGGATCCCCATCCCATGGTCAGTTCTCCTTCGTGGTGGGCTCGGTTGCGGTGTGGGGCGTGGCTCCGGTGGCACGGTCCGACCACACGTGTCCTTGACCGTCGTCGTGCCAGCCTCCCGGGGAGTGCTCCTCTTCGGTGAACACGGGTTCGTTGCTCTCGTCGTAGTGCCCTGCGGGTGCGGCGCAGCGGTGGAAGGCTGCGCCCGGTTCGAAGCTGTTGGGGATGGTGGCCGTGCAGGTGACGGGCTGCTCCGTGGTGGGCTCGGTGCCGTCCAGGGCGCGGACGGTGTCGCACGGCCAGGCGTGGCCGCAGTGGGCGCAGACGAGAGCTTCCATTCGAAGGACGCTGGCGTGCAGGTCGCGCACCCGCTCAATGGCGTCCTCGGCCCGGTCCCCGCGCTCCTGCCACGCGTGCCGTTCCTCGGCCATCTCCTGCCGCTGCTCACGCGCCAGCCGTGCCGCCTCGTCAGACCGGTCGCGCTCGCCCCGCGCCTGCTCGGCGCGTTCCTTCCACCGGTCCCGCTCCTTGGCGAGGGCGAGGCGCAGCCGCTCCTCCTCGGCGCGCCTGGCTTCCGTGCGCTCCAGTTCGGGCACGATCAGCTGCACGTGCCGCTTGTTCCCGGCTGCCACCTCGCGTGCGGTGTCGGCCTCGCGGATCTCGGCCTCGGTGTGCTGGCGTAGTAGGTCGCCCTCGTCCCACGTCAGGCCGACACGCTGCGCGCGGCCGAGGAGGATGCGCAGGCTGTCTCGGCGGACGGCGCGCTGTGTGTCCTCGTCGGCGGCCTGGTCCGCCAGCGCGGCCCGCTCCTGCGCCGCCTGGAGCTGCTCGTCGCTGAGGATCAGGGGGTGGCTGATCCGCTTGACCGACAGCTGCTCCTCGGTGGCCGGCGCTGCGGCCGTGTCGAGCCAGGGCGTGGGGTCCTCCGACTCGAAGCGGGCGCAGGGCCGGTCCCCACACGGGCCGTTGTAGGACTCCGGGCAGGTGCGGGTCTCCATCCGACGGCAGGTGGCCAAGGGCATGTTGTCGGCGATGAGGTTGTAGGTCGTCGCCGCGTCGTCGTCGGTGGCGACCTCGGTGCGGACGACGGGCGTCGACAGGGCGTCGGCGATGCGTCGGACCTGCGTCGTCAGCTGCTCGGCGGCACGGACGACGGCCTTCGCGTCAGGGCTGGGCTGGCTCACAGCCGCTCCTTCGGGTCGATGCGGTCGGCGCACATGCACCGGCATGTGCCCTCGTCGCCGCAGTCGCACTGTCGGCGCAGCTGCTCGGCGAGCTGGTGGGCGAAGGCGTCGGCGAGCTGCTCGGCGCGCTCCTTGCCGACGACGTACGCGAGCTCTTGCACGAGCTCATCGCGGGGCGTGCTCACAGGGTCTGGTCCTTTCGGGTGCAGTGCTTGGGGTCGTGCTCGGCGCCGGCGGTCGCCCACCACGTCTCGCAGCAGCCGGGACCCGGCGGGGCTGCGGGCGGCGGCGCAGTGGTGGGCCGGGCCGTGTGCTCCAGGCGGGCGAGGGCGTCCCGCAACTCCTCACGGTGGTAGGCGTGGTGGACGGCGGCGGCAACGAACAGCACGGCCATCACCCCGAACACCGCGGCGTACCCGTAGCGGCCGGCGTTGCGGGCGGTGCCGCCGAAGTGCAAGAGCACCCCGGCGGCGGCCATGTAGCAGCAGGCGAGCACGGTGGTGATGCGGCTCATCGGCTGATCACGATCTGGTCGAGTGGGGTGTGGGTGGCTATCTGGCCATGGAGTTCCCGGAGCCGGGCGAAGGCCTTGCTGTCGCTGAGGTTGAGCCGTTGGCGGGCGGCTGCGGTGAGGCGGAACCAGCAGGCCCGGCACAGGTAGTGGCCGGCGGCCCGGGTGTTGGGGCAGTTGGGGCAGCTGAGTTTCATCGGCGTCTCCAGGGTGGGAAGAGGGCGTGGCCGCAGAGGAGTGCGGCGGTGGTGAACACGAGGACGACGAACGCGATGACGCCGGTCACCGGATCACTCGGATCACGCCGAGCGGGATGCGGTCGCGTAGCGCGGCCCGTAGCTGGGTGCGCCTGCGCTCGGCGAGGACGTCGCGGCGCTGGAGTCGGGTCCGGGTGTCGTGGGGCAGCTGGGGCCAGCAGTCGGGGCAGAGGAGCTGGCGGGGGGTGCGCCAGCCGGTGTGGCAGCCGGGGCAGTCGAGGGGCAGGTGTCCGTTCACGGCGGTCTCCGATGGGTCAGCTGGCGATCGCGAGGGCGTGTGCGCCCGCGTGCGGGCCTCGCAGGGGTTCGGCGGGCTCCAGGGCCACGACAGGCGCACACGGCCGTGCAGCCTCGGCCCGCAGCCGCTCCCGGCGCTTCGCAGACTGACGTCCCTGCGCCGACCTACAGCCGTCACACGGCCGCTCCCCCAACTTCCGGTGCATGGCGTAGCCGCGGACCGTGCCGCCCTCCCGGTGCGCCAGCTCCAGCAGCCGGCGCCGGTTCGCTTCCACCGCCTCGTCGTGGACCGCCTGGCAGCGCGGGCACACCTCCTGCTTCCGCCGAAGGTGGACCTGGTAGCCGCGCTCGGTGCCGCAGCCCATGGCCCGGGCCTCGAAGTCCACCCCGCCCCAGACGCCGTGCTGCTCCCTGGTGGCGAGGGCGTGCTGCTGGCAGGCGAGGAGCAGGGGGCAGCGGTGGCACTGGCGGGCTGCGTAGTGCCGTTCGTTCGGGTCTGTGCTGAAGAACGGGGCGGGCTCTTCGCGGCAGGGCAGGCCCGTGGTGGTGGCGGTGAGGGTGGCGAGGCTGGGCATGGGCGCTCCCCTGGGGGTTGGTCGTGGGGCGGTTGGCCGGGCTGCTGGTCAGGCGGTGGTGGGCTCGGGGGCTTCCCAGAGCGTTCGCGGGATGTGCTCGGTGCCGGTGGGGTCACGGGGTCGTGCTGGCGTGTCCCAGCCGGGCCGAGGGGGGCGCTCGGCGATGACGCGCCACCCGGCTGCTCGGAGTGAGGCGCCGGTCTCTCCGGCCTGCGTGTAGGTGATGAGCCGCGTGTAGCCGAGGGCGTAGGCGGCTCGGCAGGCGGCGCCGTAGAGCATCGAGTTGACGTTGGGCGTGCCGTCGGTGGCGGATCGGGTGACTTCGAGGGTCTGTCCGTTGTCGAAGTGGCGGGCGACCGGTCGGCCGACGATCACGACGCCGTGGAGTATCCGGCGCTCGTCGGCAACCCCGACCGTGAACTTCATGCCCTGCGGTGCGTCGTGGTGGCGGTGCCACATGGCAACGAAGGCGGCGGCGTCGCGGAAGTGGACGGGCACGAGGTGCAGAGTCATGCGCTGTGCCTTCCGTGGTCGGTGGTGGCGAGGTACTGCTCGCAGCCCGCGCAGAGGTCGCGGCCGGTGCGGATGAGCGGGATCTGGCAGCGGCGGCAGCGGCCGGCGGTGGCGGCGGGTGCCGGTCCGGCGTCTGGCCGGTCGGTGTGGGGGTGTTCCTGGTGATCGATCTGCTCTCCAGGGGGCCCATCCACCTGAGGTTGATCAACTGCGTCAGCCCCGTCGTGGGAATCCCTTGGATACCCCCCTGGGTTGTTCGGGCCGCGGTGGCCCGAACCGGTCGGGCCGCGGTGGCCCGAACTCATACGGGCCGCGGTGGCCCGAACTTCTTCATCCGTACCGTCGGTAAGTTCGGGCCGCGGTGGCCCGATGTGGTTCGGGCCGCGGTGGCCCGAACTCTCGTCGTCGTCCTGCCACGGCGCAGCACCCTTGCCGGGCGCCCTGCCCGTCGACTTCAGGTAGTCCTCGGCCGCCTGCCAGTCCGGGAACGGGTGCACCACGAGGACGTACCGGGTCGCCTTGCCGCGCTTCCGCTCACCCACCACCCGGACGACGCCGGCACGGACGGCGGCCTCCAGGTAGCGGCGCGCGTCCTTCTCGCGACAGCAGGAGACAGCGGCGATGTCGGTGATGCGGATGGGCTTGCGGTCGCCGTTGAAGGCGATCTCCCCCGAGGCGCTGGCCAGGTTCCGCAGTTGGCACAGGAGCAGGGGCAGCCCGGAGCGGCGTAGGTACGCGGACATCTGCTTCCGCGTCCACTGCCACGCCAGCGCGTTCCCGAAGGCGTTCGGGACGCTGCCGGGGGCCGGGGCCTGCTGGTCAGTGCTCAACTCGGGCTTCTCTCGGTGATGTTGCGGAACCGATCCGGCAAGATCCGGTCGGTCCGGGGCGCCCGCTGTACGGCCGCCCCGGCGACGGGCAGCTAGTTCTGGTACTCGGCCCGGCGGCGCGCCTCCACGCGCGCCTTGTGGGCCTTCAGCTCGGCCTCGGTCGGCTTGCTCGCGGTGAGGTCGGCGAGCGTGTCGTCCGGGTGGATGGGCCCCTTGCCGACCTCGTCGAACGTCCCGTCGATCTGTCGGCCGCGGTACATGGCGGCGCGGGCCTCGATCAGGGACTTGGCGTCCTCGTCGGAGCGGGCGACCTCGCAGCCGGTGACGCGCAACTTGACGTTCGGCTTCTTGTCCTCGCCCTCGGCGTGGCCGGTGTAGGACTTCGAGGTGAGTTCCACGATGGCGTAGACGACCTGGCCCGGCTTCTCGAAGAGGCCGCGGCGCTGCTCGCGGGTCATCGACGCCTCGATGGCGACGGCCGCCGAGTCGAGCTTGACCTCGGGGACTTCGGTGGATGCGAGCTTGGGCATGTGCTGGCCTTTCTGGATCGGGTGGTGCGGGTGCTGGGGCGGGCCCGCCGAGGGGGCGGCGGGCCCGGTGACGGCCGCGGGTTGGGGCCCGGGGGTTCGGCCGTCGGGAGGGTGGTCAGGAGCCGTCGGCGATGGCGCGCAGCTGGTCGATCCCGGCCGTCCCGCTGCGCATGAGAGCGATGGCGGCGGCGTACTCGGGGAAGGCGGCGGCGAGGCGGTCGGCGTTCGCGGTGTCGGCCGACGTCCAGAGGTTGAGGAGCTTGGCGGCGAAGGTGCTGGGGGGCCAGCCGCCGAGCCGCTCTTGGAAGAGGACGTGCGCGGCGGCCTCGGCGGGAATGGCGCCCTTGGCGGGGGCCTCGGCCGGGGTGGCAGCGGCGCGGACGTCTTCCCAGACCATGGTGGTCTTGGGGCGCTGCTCCACCTCGGCGCCCTTGACCTCGCGGTCGTCGTTCCAGGGGTCGGTGTCTTCCTGGTTCTCGGTCAGGCCCTCGTCGTAGTAGACGCGGTACGCCTTGCCGTCATCCGGGGCGCGGAAGATCAGCTCGTTCACGGACACCCAGCGCCGGGTGTCGACCTGCTCACGGTGCAGGATCTCGGGGGCGTCGTCGGCCCACGCGCCGGGGAGGTCCCAGGCTTCGAGCTGCTCGCGGGTGAAGATGCGGTCGGTCATCGTGGTCCGTTCTGCTGGTAGCGGTCAGCCGCCTCAGCGGCCTGGATAGCGAGGGCTTCCTCGGCGCAGGTCTTGTGCGCGGGCTTGCCATGCGAGTCGCGTAGCTGCGTGTCGAACCCGCAGTAGCGGCAGGGGCGCGGGCCGTCGTAGTCCCAGTGCTTCGAGTCACGCCAGTCGAGGAGCTGGCCCGGGACGTAGTCGCGTTGCGGCGGGGCGCGGCGCCCGCGGGCCGGACTCACCGCGCGGCCTTCGTCGTGCCCGTACGCCGCAGCCGGTTGTCCGCGTCCGTGTTCGCCTGCCGGCACGGCCCGCAGATCTCCGTCCGCTCCCGGATGTGCTTCTGGTAGCCGGGCCTGGTACCGCACTTGGCGGGCTGGCGGGGCTGCTTCGGCACCGGTGCGGCCTTCGGCGTCGCGCGTCGCTGGCGCCGCACCATGTCGGTGCGCTCGGCCGCGCTGAACCCGCCGAAAACCCCGTACCGGGCGGACTGGTCCTCGGCCTGGAGCGCCTCGGCGAGGCAGTCCCGGCGGACGGGGCAGACCGCGCAGAACCGCTTGGCCTGCTCCATGCCGGTCCGGGACTCGGTGAAGAACGCTTCGAGGTCGATGCCTCGGCAGGCCGCTCGCAGTGCCCAGCTCGCGGCGGTCATCGGGCCACCGCCTGGTAGCCGAGGGGGTCCTCGTCGGGCTCCAGCCCGCGGACCACGAGGACCAGCTGCCCGCGCTTCACGACCGTGCCGAGACGCATGTCCGGGCCCACGACACGCGTGTGGTCGTCGTCCTCGAACAAGCCCGCGTCCACGAGCCCGTCCACCGCCGCTTTGAAGCTGCCGTACCAGTTGGCCGGATCTCGGCGGCGGCCGTCAGTGGACGGGTGCAGCACACCGAGGATGTGTGCCCGCTCGAACAGCGGGTCCGGCTTGGCGGCGGCCAGAGCATCCATCAGGGACGGGCACTCACTGACCGATTCGAACGCTGCTTCGCGGATCTTCTTCGTCAGCCGGGCGCGGGCTTTCTCGTGCATGCGCTGGTTGGCGTTGATCAGGTCCAGCCCCGCGGGCAGGGTGATGACGTAGGGCCGGGGCCCGGCCGCCGTGGTGGCGGCCGGGACCTCGGGCTCGAAGAGCGTCGGCTCGATCACTCCGCACCGCCGCTCTGGCGGGAAGCAGCGCGAGCCTGCCACTCCTCTTCCGTCAGGTACTGCTTCGGCTTCGGAGCAGCCGCCTTCCTCGGCTTCCCAGCGGAGTGCCCCCGTTGGTAGTCCCGCTGTGCCGCGAGGCACTCCTCGCAGGCCTGCTCACGCCTATAGCGGTGCTGCTTGTACCCGCCGAGGGTGCCGTGCGCGATCGGCTTCAACTGCGACGGCCGCTTGACTGGGGAGTTGAAGTTCTCGCGCTGTTCCGTGGTGTTCGCCTCCGTGCACGGCGGGCAGGGCTGTTCGCCGTTGCGCCGATGACGGCGGTAGCCAGCAGCGGTTCCGCACGATGCGAC
Source organism: Streptomyces sp. NPDC059224 (assembly GCF_042754285.1). Classification (NCBI taxonomy): domain Bacteria; kingdom Bacillati; phylum Actinomycetota; class Actinomycetes; order Kitasatosporales; family Streptomycetaceae; genus Streptomyces; species Streptomyces sp. NPDC059224. Next base: position 7,582 of record NZ_JBHZAN010000060.1, on the reverse strand, counting down.
GGCGCCGGGCCCCCGGCGAGGCCGGTTGAAGATGGCGGTGAACAGCTCGTCCAGCTGGTCATCGGTGTCAGCCACGGCCCACCTCCGGCGTGCGCGGGGTCGGGTCCGTGGTGATCGTGCGGCATGTCCAGCACTGCCGGCCGCCGGGCCGCAGGAACGCGTGCAGCGTCTCCCGCTCCTCGGCCGGGCACCACGCCACGTCGTTGACCATGGCCTCGGTGGGACGCATCAGCGCGCGCAGCGAGACGGTGGCCTCGGGGCACTGGGTGCTGGCGCCTTTGCGGCGGTGGCCGTGGCCGGGCTCCATGAACTGTCGGATGCGGGCGAGAGGGCTCACGACTCGTCCCTCGATCCGGGAGCCGGGGCCGTCGGCCACGAGGTGTTGGCGAGCAGGCTCACGATTCGGCCCCCGCTCCCACCGCAAGCGGCGCCGAGAACCCCGGGACCACGAGCCGCCCCGCCTGCCACGCCCTCGCGATGTCGTCCCGCCCGGTGGGCTTGAAGCGCAGCGAGTGGTTCCGCGACCGGGTGGCCTTCACCTCCACGCCGGGCACGTCGTGCATCTCACCGGTCGCGGTGTCGACCACCCGGGCCACGCCCGCGGCCGTCATCTCGGCGAGCACCTTGTCCGCGAAGGCCGGCCGCACCTCGGCGACGAACCTGCGGGCGATCTCGTCCGGGTAGGCCTCCATTACCCACGCCTGGAACGCCTCGGCGTCGGTCACCTTGGCCTCGGGCTTGGGGTCGGTGAGCGAGATGGTGGCGATCGGCGTGCCGTCGTCCAGCTTGGCGGCGACCTGCCGGGTACCGGTCTGCTCCTCGGCCGTGTCGAGCGCGGCCTGCGTCTCGGCGCGGACCTGCTTCAGCCGGTCGGTGACCGCGTCGGCGAGGGCCTTCAGGGTGGCCTCTTCGCGGGCCAGTTCGAGGAGGTTGCTCATGCGGCGGCGCTCCCGGTCATGAGGTCGCGGGCCTGCCGGAACTCGGCGGCGGTGCCCTGGTCGATGGGGTGGCCGAAGGCGGACACGAACTGCGCGGGCAGGCCGTCGGCGAAGTTGACGGCGCGGGCGGCGTCCCACATCGCGTCGAGGGCGGTCTGCCGCTCGTTCGCCCCGGCCGGCGGCATGGCGCCGGGCCGCTGCTGCGCGGGCGCCGGGTCCGGAACAGCCGTCGGCGCGGACGCGGGCGCGGGCGCGGGCGGCGGCGGGCTGCTCGGCGGCGGGGTGTCGTCGTCCTCGCCGGGCGGCGCCTGCTCGGGCTTCACCGGGGCGTCGTCGGCCTCGGGCACCGGGTCACCCATATAGGCCAACGACCGCATGACCACGGCGTCCTGCGAGCCGTCGTTGTACAGCGAGAGACCGAACTGGTCGCCGAGGTTGACCGCACATCGCTTCAACGCCTGCGACAGCGCGGTCTTCATGGCGAGGTCGTGCGCGTCGCCCACGGACGGCTGGTTGATCGCGTCCCCGGCGGCGGCGTCCTCGAACACCGTGAGCGGGCGCCCGTCCGTCGCCTTGACGGTGAGGCGGACCTGCGCCCGGTAGACGACGGTCCACGCGGGGTAGGCCGGGCCGTACTCCTCGCCCGCCTTGTTCTTCTTCCGGTACTTCGGGTTGACGTGGTCGTGGACGAGGTCCAGTGCCACGGTCTCCACAGTGAACCCGTCGAAGCCGAAGATCCGGATGAGCTGGCGGCGGACGTCCCACGCCTCCAGGTGCGACATGCCGCGCAGGTTGCGGACGCGCTTGCCGCTGATCGGCTGGAGCAGGAACGCGACCTGCTGTTCGGTGAGCTTGGGGCCGGTCACGGGCGGCCGTCCTTCCGGTTGGTGCGGAGCGTGTAGTAGCGGGCGTTCGGCCGGTCGTGGAGCTGCATCAGCCCCTGGTGCGCGCGGCGGGAGAGGAAGGCGCGGGCGTCGGTGCGGCCCACGGGCCGCCCGTAGCGGGCGAGGTACAGCCGCTGCACGCGGGCGGTGTCCCATTCGCCACCCCACGTGCGGATGGCGGTGTCGAGGACGCGCTCCCAGTCGGTCGGCCAGCCGGGCTCGGGCCCGGCGGCCGAGGCGAGGGCCTCGGCCGGCACGGTGGTGGTCATCAGGCGTCGTCCCCGTCCACGACGACGGGCGCGGGGGTGGTCGCGGCGGCCGAGGCCCACGCATCCCACTCCGTCTCGGTCAGTCCCGCGTTGTCGTTGCCCGCCGTAGCCGCGGACAGGGCGGTGGCGGCGGCGAGCGCGAGGGTGGCGTGGCCCACGACCGCCGTGGCGATCGCGAGGGCCGCAGTCGGGTCGGCGTTGTCGCCGAGGGCGAGGCGTTCTACCTTCCGCAGCAGCGCCTCGGCCTCGCGGTAGTGAGAGGGTCCGGTGGCCATCAGCGGCCGTCCTTCCTGTGCAGCACGTAGTGCCGGTTGTCGGGCTCCTCCACGAGCACGAGGTAGCCGGCCTTGTGGAGGGCTTCGAAGTCGCGGCGGTGGGTGCCGCGCTGGACTACGCCGGGGTCAGTGAGGGCGTAGAGCGACCCCACGCGGGCGGTGTTCCACTGGCCCCCGTAGGTGCGGATCGCGCCGAGGAGCCGCTGTTGCCGTTCGGTGAGTCCGGGGGTGGCGTCGGCCAGCGTCCGGCTGCTCTTCCCCTTGGCCTGCTCCCGAGCGGCGGCGTCGTCGCTGGCGTGCAGCCACAGCAGGCGCCGGACCTCGGGCAGCTGGTCGTCATCGCGGACGACCGTGCGGAGGGTGCGGACCAGCGTGCGGAGCATGGCCAACTCGCCGTCGTACGCCTGCCCATCGGCGGCCAGCACCTCGGCGCGGTAGGCGTCGATCAGCTGGTTCGCCCCGGGGCCGTTCAACTCGGGCGTGACGGCGCAGGCGAGGTCATCGCGGGCGCTCATCGGCGGCCTCGCTTCCAGTGCCAGTGCAGGGCGAGGGTGGGGGCGTCGACCGCGCAGTACAGGAACCAGACCGCCCACACGAGGCCGAGCCACAGCACCCACTCGATGACCTGGTCGGACGTCACGACGCACCACCCGTCGCGGGCTGCGTCACCGTGGTGTCGAGGCGGTAGAGCTGACGGAACAAGCCGACGCGCAGCGCGCTGAACGACGTCGCCGGACGTCCGCGCCAGTCCCTACCGCGGATGTCGAAGGCGATGCTCGGCTCGGCGGCACCGTCTACGGTCCAGACCCGGGTCACCTTCACCCGCACGTCCGGCTCGGCGGCCCGCCAGTAGATCTGACCGACGACCACCGGGGCCGTGTCCTGCATTGCGGCCAGCCCGTCACGGAAGGACCGGATCACCTCGTGCACGCGGTTGATCGCCTCGCCCATCGGCTCGTGCTCGGCCGCGGACCCGAGGGAGATCAGGAAGTTGTCGAGGGACTTCGCGTCCAGCTGCTCGGCGAAGGCCAGCGGCGCGGCCTCCAGCTCGGCGACCCGCGCCCGCAGCTGCTCCAGCTCGGCGGCGGTCTCCGGGGACATCAGCAGCTGCGCCGACTCCAACGCCAGCGCGATACCCGCCGCCGTCCTCGTCTGCATGAGCGCGCGGTTGATGACGTCCGCCGCGGTATTCACCCGGCGCGTGTTCATGCCGCACCGCCCGACTCCGGGCGGTAGCCGCACTCGTTCGGGGCGTGGTCCGTGTTGCAGCCGGTGCACCACTCGTCGGGCTCGCCGTCTTCCTTGGGCGCGTCCAGGAGCGTCCAGATCTTCACCGGGATGCCTGCGACCACCGCGTTGGCCACGGTGTACATCTGCGGGTCGGTCTCGCTGTGCGGTCGGGTCGTCGTCTCGACCCCGAGAACCTTGGCCAGCTGCTCCACGCCGTCGAGGTCCATGTGGAAGCTGACGTCCACGTGGGACTTGCGGGGGCTGAAGCTGTAGCACGTGACGGTGACCGTGGTCGGCGGCACCGGGGACACCACCTGCACGTGCAGGGCCACCGAATGCGCGGCCATCAGACTCTTCTTGCGCTGCACGTCGCTCATGCCGACACCGCCGTCTCGGCCGCGCGCTCCAGCACCGCCACCGCCGACTCCGTGGTCCGGGACTCCGCGTCCCCCCACGAGTCCACGTGCGCCTCCAGGTCGAAGATGCCGCCGAACAGCGGTCCCTCCCCGTCGACCTCCAGCCGCAGTGCCAGCGTGGCGATCGCCTCGTCGGCCAGCAGCGAGGTGCGGTGCGGGTCGCCGGTCGTCGCGCACTTCAGCGCCGCCACGATCGACATCGGCCGCAGGTGATGCGGGACGTCCATCTCGCGGTCCATGGCGTCGGGGACGAAGTCGCCCTTGTGCAGGCCGTTCGCGGCGAGCAGGCGGGCCGCCGCGCGGAACACCGCCGGGACCGAGGCCGGACGCGCGAGAGGCGACTCGTGCAGCGGGATCGCCCGCCTGCGGGTCTGCAATGATGTGGCCATTCGGTGGCCTCTTTCTGTGTGTAGGGGCGCCGGGTCGGGGGTCGCCAGGCCGGTCAAAGCGGGCGGCCCTTCGGCGTTTCTGGGGTCAGGCGGTCGGCGCGAGCGCGGCCTGCTTGGCGTGCCACTCCTCGCAGCGGGCGAGGTTGAAGCGGCGACCGCGGCCGGCGAACGGCTCCTCGGGCATCCCCGCGTCGATCCAGCGGAGGATCTGCCAGTCGGAGACGCCGTAGTACGTCTCGATCTGCTTCTGCGTGAGCAGCGGGACGAGGCCGGCCGGGAGGGGGGTGAGTCGTTCAGCCTTCGTCGGCATCGGGGGTTGACCTTTCGATATTCGAAGTCGAAGGTGAGGGCATGGCGAAGAGGTCTTGCAGGGGGGCGTTCGTCCTCCGGTGCAATGCTTCGGCAACGAACCAGGCAGTGGTCCACTCGCAGTGGTCACGTGCGGTTTTGCCCTGCCCGGTGATCCGCCCGACGGTGGCGGGGCTGACGCCCTTGCCGGTGGGGTCCACGTCCTTCGTCGCCTCGGCAAGTTCCGGGCCGGACATCTTGGCTCGGGCCATGGCGTCTCTGAGTGGCTTTCCGTCGCGCTTGCGGAGCAGCTTGGGCATGCGTGGACCTCGTGCCGTGGTGGCTGGTTCGCACCTCGTGTGAGGTGCTTCGATATTTCTACTTTCGAAATCGAAGCCTGTCAATGGATTCGCCGAGTTTCGCCAAGGCCTGCCGAGTCGGATGCGCCAATCGAAGACGTGTTCTATTCTGTCGGCATATGCAGCGTGCGACGGCGCGTAACGGGGAGGTCGCGCGCCGCCAAGTTCTCGCCATGCCTTCTACTTTCACTTGCGAAAAGTAGAAGCTGGCAGGCACTCTTACCTGCGTGGACACCCCCAGCGATCCCGCCGTGGAAACCTTTGCGCAGGCACTCGCCGCGCTGAAGGACGAGTACGGCGTCAAGGAGCCGGCCATCGCCGACCGGCTCGGCGTCCACGTCTCCACCGTGAACAACTGGGCCCGCGGCCTGGCGACCCCACGGCCGAAGTACATCCGTGCGCTTGCCGCGGCCTACCCCAAGTTCACCGAGGGGCGCCTGTTCGCAGCTGCCGGAAAGAGGGCGCCTGCCCCGCTCTCCCCGGACCGGCGAGACGCCGTGCTGAAGGTCTTCGACCGGCTCACCGAAGAACAGCAAGCCATGGTGTTGATCCAGGCCAACGCCCTAGCGGACAGCAACGACGCCGCTTCCTGACTGCTGCTCAGAAACTTTCGTACAACCCTGCCTTGGGCTCGCGTGTCTCCGTAAAACGGATCCGACTACTCCCCGTCAGGTTCTATGCATTCTCTGTGCGCAGAGTGGTCGCATATTCCACCAGACGGATGTACGGTCGGTCACAGAGCCGATGTCCTCCCCCATCGGTGCACCTCAGCCACACGTGCAACCCGGGGGAGTGCCTATGTGCATCCGCGTCCAGTCAGCGCCGCTCCAGTCGCTCACCGACCCATGGGACGCCGACCGGTTCACCATCACCATCCCCGCCGAACTCCACGGCCTCTACGCCATCGAAGCCCTGCGCACCGTTCTCGAAGAACTCGGCGTGGACCAACCCGAGTTCGGTGCACGCTGCTTGTGCGGCGAGCAACTAGACCTGCTCGCTGCCATCCCCAAGCAGAGGAGCAACGAGGTGATCCACCTTGGCGCGTAGGGCAGCAAACAACCCGAGGCAGCTGCGGTCCAAGTCCTGCGGCTGCAAGCAGTGCATGGCGAAGTTCCCGCCCGCCGACGGCGACGCTCGCAAGCCACGCCGTGACTGCATCGGCTCATGGCAGGCCCGCTACCGCGACGCTGACGGCGAGCAGAAAGCCCGGAACTTCCCGAAGAAGAAGGAGGCAGAAGCCTTCCTGGACGACGTCCGCGGATCAGTCCGGAAGGGCACCTACCTGGACCCGAAACGGGGCGACATCACCCTGGAGAAATGGTGGGACGAGTGGTGGCCGGCCAACACCCCATCGCGGCCGACCACGCGGAACCGGAAGTACTCGGCGTGGACGCACCACATCCGCCCGAAGTGGGGGAGGCGCAAGCTGAACTCCCTCACGTACCTGGAGCTTCAGACGTGGGTGGCCAAGGAGCTGAAGGGCCACGCCACGCAGACGAAGGTGCTGGAGCTGCTGAAGGCACTCCTGCGGGACGCAGTCCGGGATCAGCGGATCCCGTTCAGCCCGGCCGTCGATGTCACCAAGACGTCGTCGCCCCCAGTGAAGCACCCGGACGACATCGCACCGCCCACCACCGAGCAGTACGCCCTCATCCGTGAGCAGCTGCCCTCCTGGTGGCACCCCATCGCTGACTTCCTCGAGGAGACCGGTCTCAGGTGGGGCGAGATGGCCGGCACCCGCCGTGTCTTCTTCGACCTGGACGACGACACGGTCAAGGTGAGGGAAGTGGTCATTGACGACCGCGGCACGCTGCGGCGGCAGGGAATCCCCAAGACGGCCGCCGGCTTCCGCACCGTACCTCTCTCGCCGAAGGCCCGGACAGCGGTGGACATCATGATCGCCCGCCTGGATCCGGCCGCCACGGTCACCGCGGTGGAGGACGGCATGCACGCCGAGGAGCTGATGTTCCGGTCCCCGCTCGGCGGCGAACAGCGCAAGGTGGACGGGAAGCTGGTCACAGTCGAAGGCGCCTTGAACAGGAACAACTTTCGGCGCTACTGGATCCCGGCCATCAAGTCGGCCGGGCTCGCGCGGATGGTGACGAATCCGGAGACCGGCCGGAAGGAGTGGTGGCCGCGCGTCAGCGACTACCGGGACCGGTTCGCTTCGCGGCTGCACGAGGGCGGCATGTCCGAGGTGGACGTGCAGTACATCCTCGGGCACGAGCGGGGCGGGAAGGTGACGTGGATGTACACCCACCGTGGTGAGCAGGCACTGGAGAACGCGCGTGCGGCACTGAGCGAGGGCCGTCACCTGCGGGCCGTGTCGTGACGCGACAGGGCCGGGAGTCCACATGGATTCCACAAAACCCACCCGGAGGATCTTGGCGAGCCTCGGCGAACCGGGATCTCGGTAGGTCTCAGCACTACTGACCTGCACTCGGGGCCACCCGGCGACACCCGGCGAAACCGGGTCTGCGGTGCACGTGACTTTGCATGGCGGATGTCAGGGGTTCGACTCCCCTAGGCTCCAC
>NZ_JBHZAN010000059.1:0-45037 GCF_042754285.1 Streptomyces sp. NPDC059224 | reverse complement strand
GCCGGGCCTGCCGGTCCTCAGGGTGAGACGGGGACTGCCGGTCCCGCCGGGCCTGCCGGTCCCCAGGGTGCGACCGGGACTACCGGTCCTCAGGGTGCGACCGGGACCGCCGGGCCTGCCGGTCCTCAGGGCGAGACCGGGACCGCCGGGCCTGCCGGTCCTCAGGGTGAGACGGGGACTGCCGGTCCCGCCGGGCCTGCCGGTCCTCAGGGTGAGACGGGGACTGCCGGTCCCGCCGGACCTGCTGGTCCCCAGGGTGCGACCGGGACTACCGGTCCTCAGGGCGAGACCGGGACCACCGGACCCGCCGGACCTACCGGTCCTCAGGGCGAGACCGGGACCGCCGGGCCTGCCGGTCCTCAGGGCGAGACCGGGACCGCCGGACCTCAAGGGCCCTCCGGCACCGCCGACGTCACTCCCGTATTCGGAGAGACGACGACGCTCGGACCGGGGGCGACGACGGCTGTGGTCGCTTTCTGTCCGGTTGGTCAGAAGGCAATTTCCGGTGGTTGGTTGGCGGGCGACGAGGTCATCCCCGTTGGTAGTTTTCGGACTACGAGCTCGAATCCCGACGACAGTTGGACCGTCAATTTCCACAACGCCTCGACCACCCAGGAGTACTCCGTTACTCCCATTGCCTATTGTGTGCCGTGACGGCGCAGCGATACCGCGGCGCCCGGATCACCTCCACACGGTCCTGCCGGTCAGCGCGAGGGCCGACCAGGGCCCGGCGCGGGCCTTGGCGTACAGCGACGGCCACAGCGCCTGAGCGCCGGGACTGCAGGCGGTCACCAGGCCCCGTCGTCCCGGTTCCTCGCCTCGCTGGGCGAGGAACCGGGCGAAACCCCGGTCGGCGCGGGCCAGCAGGGCCGGGGAGGGGACGCCGTAGCGGGTCGGCTGGAGGACGCGGCCCTGCCCCTGCCGAAACCTCATCCGCTCTGATGGGAGGCAGTGCCTGGGGTAGTCGGGATCTCGAGCGCGGGCGTCGAATGCGTGGTCTCGCGCGGCTGGTGATCGCTCCGGCACGATGGTCGATCATGCTGCTGCGACTGACCTACCTGACCGCGACGAACGCGTTCGCAATGCTCCGCCTGCTGCCGGTGAGCGGAGCGGGACAAGGACGCGGAAATCCTCACCCTGCGCCATCAGATCACGGTGCAGGAACGCCAACTCGGCAACGATAGAGCGCGGTTCTCCCCGAGCGACCGTGCGTTCCTGGCGGCGTTGCTCCACCGATTTCCGGTGGAGGCGCTGCGCAGGGTGCGGTTGGTGGTCCGGCCGGACACGGTGCTCCGCTGGCACCGAGACCTGGTGGCACGCCGACACGCCGCCACATCCCGGGCGAAGCGCCCGCGACGGCCGCGGACCGTGCGTTCCATCCGCGCCCTGGTCCTGCGCCTCGCGCGGAGAACCCCAGATGGGGATACCGCCGCATCCACGGTGAACTCCTCGTTCTCGGGCTCAAGGTGACCGCCTTCACCGTCTGGGAAATCCTCAAGGAGACCGGAATCGACGCGGCGCCCGAACGGGCCTCCAGCACCTGGACGGGCTTCCTTCACTCCAAGCCGACGCCTTGCTGGCATGCGACCTCCTGGAGACGGTCACCCTGTCCAGGGCGCGGCTGCATGTGTTCGCGGTAATCGAACACGCCAGCCGCCGGATCCGGATCTTCGGCGCCCCGCACACCCGACCGCCACATGGGTGACACAAGCCGCGTCATGGACCTCGAAGACGCCGGCTGCCGAGCCCGGTTCATGATTTGTGACCGCGACGGGAAGTTCCCCGCCCTGTTCGACACCGTCCTGAACGACGCGGGGATCGAAGTCGTGCTCAACGGCCTACGGACGCCGCGGATGAACTCGGTCATGGAAAGGTGGGTGCAGCCCTGCCGACGCGAACTGCTGGACCTCACCTTGATATGGAACCAGCGGCACCCGCTCCACGCATTACGGGAGTTCGAAGACTTCCACAACACCCGCCGGCCCCATCAGGGATCGCCAACGTCCGACCGCTGCACCCGGTGCCGGTGCCGATCAACGATCCGTAGCAGATAACCCACCTCGACGTCCGAAGACGGGAACGACTCGGCGGCATCCGCGCCACGAGTACCAACATACCGCCTGAGCTGGGCGGATGAGGTTTTCGGCAGGAGCAACGTCAGGAGCACGATGAGCCGGTCATGGGTGGGGGTCGACAGCGGCAAGGGCCACCATCACGGCGTCGCCCTGGATGCGGACGGCAAGACGCTGCTGTCGCGACGGGTCGCAGACGACGAGCCGGAGCCGCTGCAGCCGATCGGCGATGTCCTGGACCTGGCCGACGACGGTGAGGGCACCTGGGCGATCGACATGACCGGTGGGGAACCCGCGCTGCTGCTGGCCCTGCTCGTCGGCCACGGCCGGCAGGTCCTCTACATGCCCGGCCGACTGGTCAATCGGGCGTCCGACGGTTACCGCGGCGAGGGCAAGACGGACGCCCGTGCGCCTACGTCATCGCCGTCAGGCCCGGATGTGCCGCGACCTGCGGCCGTCCGTCCCGGCGACGAAGCGGCCATCGAGTTCAAGCTCCTGACCGGCCGCCGGGCCGACCTCGTCGAGGACCGCACCCGCGCGGTCAACCGCCTGTGCGGCACCCTGCTGAGCATGTTCCCGGCCCTGGAGCGGGCCCTGGACATGGCCGACACCGGCCCGCTCAGGACGCTGACGGGCTACCAGACTCCGGCCGCGGTCCGCCGGACCGGTGTCAGGTGGCTGACGAAGTGGCTGGCCAACCGCAAGATCCGCAGCGCCAGGTCCCTGGGCGAAGCGGCCGTCGAGGCCGCTGAGCGACCGCTGTCCCGGGGGAGAAGACCATCGCCAAGCTGGTCCACACTCCGGCCGAGGAGGTGATGGCCCTCAACGAGCAGATCGCCGGGATGGACAAGCTCATCGGGGGCCGGTCTCGTGAGCACGAGCTTGCCGACATCGTCCTGAGCGTCTCCGGCATCGGCACGACCCTTGGTGCCGAGTTCCCTGCTGCCGTCGGCGGCAGCCTGGATGAGTCCGACTCCCCGGACGCCCTGGCCGCCTTCGCCGGCGTCGCCCCAGCACCACCCGATTCGGGCAAGATCTGCGGCAACCTCCACCGTCCGCTCGCCTACCACCGCAGACTCCAGCGGGTCTTCTACACGTCCGCGCTGATCAGCGTCCGCTACGACCCGAACTCGCGGCAGTTCTACGATTGCGAACGCGCCGAAGGCAAGAAGCACGTCCAGGCCGTGCTCGCCCTCGCGCGCCGACGCGTCAATGTCATCTGGACTCTCATCCGTGACCGACGGTGCTACGAAGTGACACCACCGGTGACGATGGGCGCTTGACAACACCATTAAGAAGCAAGGATGCCTCGGCCGCTCAGATGCCGGGGGGCGCGGTCCGGGTGTAGGTCAGTCCCGCGCTGGTGCCGCCGGGGCTGATGACGGTGACCTGGACGGTTCCCGCCGATCCGGGAGGGGCGGTGGCGGTGATCTGTGTGGGGGACACGATCGTGAACGCAGTTGCTGTGGTGCCGAAGCGGACTGTTGTCACGTCGCCGAGGTTGGTTCCGGTGAGTGTCACGGTCGTGCCCTCCGTGGATGGTCCTTGATTGGGCGACAGGCTCGTCAGGGTGGGCAGCGCGACGTATTGGAAGGCCACACCTCCCCCGGTGCCGCCTGGGGTGATGACCGTGATCTGGGCGAACCCCGTGGATCCGGGAGGGGCGGTGGCGGTGATCTGTGTGGCCGACACGACCGAGAACGCAGCCGCTGTGGCACCGAAACGGACGGTCGTGGCGTTGAGCAGGTTGGTTCCGGTGAGTGTCACCGTGGTGCCGCCCTCGGTGGGTCCTTGGCCGGGAGACACGGCTGTCACGGTCGGCAGCGCGACGTAGTAGTAGGCCAGCCCTGCGCTGGTGCCGCCGGGGCTGGTGACGGTGACCTGGGCAGGTCCCGGTGTTCCGGCAGGGGCCGAGGGGGCGACGGAGCTGATCTGCGTGGCGGACAGGACCGAGAACGCCGCCGTTACAGTGCCGAAGCGCACTGTTGTCGCTGGGCTGAAGTTGGTCCCCGTGAGTGTTACCAGGGTGCCGCCCATCATGGGTCCTTGGCCGGGAGACACGGCTGTCACGGTCGGCAACGCGACGTAGGAGTAGCCCAGCCCACCGCTGGTGCCGCCGGGGCTGATGACGGTGACCTGGACGGTTCCCGCCGATCCGGGAGGGGCGGTGGCGGTGATCTGTGTGGGGGACACGATCGTGAACGCAGTTGCTGTGGTGCCGAAGCGGACTGTTGTCACGTCGCCGAGGTTGGTTCCGGTGAGTGTCACCGTGGTGCCGCCCGCGGTCGGTCCTTGATTGGGAGACAGGCCCGTCAGGGCAGGTGTCGTCATGGTGCCTCTTCGCAGCGGTGGACGGATACGGCCATAAGGGGTGGGGCACGGTGACGGCCCGGGCGCCTTCCGGGGTGCCCGGGCCGCCTGCTTACCCGGCATGCGCCGGGTAAGAGCGTCAATCAGATGCCGGGGCCCGCCACCGCCTGTCACCACCCATCACGCAGGCTCCGACCAGACCGGGAGGACGCTCGCGGTCTGGTCGGGACTGGTCAGGCGGGTCGAACCCCCGGCCCGGGATGACTTCCGGACCGGGGGCTTGGGGGCGGGCGCGGCACCCTGTGTGGTCAGCGCGTCCGCCCCGGGGTGGGACGACGGTCGCCGGCTGTGGCCGGCCCGCCCCTGAGGGGCGGTCAGATGCCGGGACCTGTGACGTAGGTGTACCCGTCCGTGGCAGTCGCGCTGCCCGCGTCGTTGGTCACGACGACGTCGACGGCACCGGCCGCCCCGGGGGGCGTGACGGCCGACACCGCGGTGTCGGAGAGCACGGTGAAGGGTGCCGGGTTCCCGTCGAAGGTGACCTCGCTCGTGCTGGTGAGACCGGTGCCGGCCACGGTCACGGTCGTGCCGCCCGTCGTCGGCCCCGACGCGGGGGTGACCGTCGTGACCGTCGGGGCGGCGACGTAGGTGTACGAGAGCCCGTTGTTGGTGCCGCCCGCCGTGGTGACGCTGACTCCCACCGAGCCTGCGGCGCCGGCCGGTGCGGCGACCGTGATCTGGCCATCGGACACGATCGTCGGGACCGCCGTGTTGGCGCCGAAGGCGACGCTGCTGGCAGTGGACAGGCCGGTGCCGTTGATGGTCACGATCCCGCCGCCTGCCGTGGACCCTGAGGCCGGACTGAGGGACTGCTTGAAGGGCGCTCCGACGTAGTAGAAGGGAAGGGGGTTGCTCGTCCCTCCGGGGGTGGTCACGGTGACGCCGACCGACCCGTTGCCGGACGGGGAGACTGCGGTGACCTGGGTGGGCGAGACGTTGGTGACGGCGGTGGCGGACCGGGTACCGAAGCGCACGGCGGTGGTGCCGCTGAGGCCGGTGCCGGTGATGGTGACGAGTGTGCCGCCGCCACTTGATCCTTGGTTCGGACTGATTGGCATGAGAGGTTCCTCCTCACCCGCAATGCGGTACATTGCGAGCAGTGATGGGACGTTCGGTTTCGGGTTCGCGTGCGTCTCGAGTGATTGCGACTCGGCTCGCTTGTCCACTGGCCAGGTCGTAGTTCGATGACCCTGCGCAGCTGCTGGCTTGGCGGTATCGGCCGTCTGCCTGATACGCAGGGCCATCGACGAACACCGTTGATCCGGCGCCGGATCAACGACTCGCTCGCATCCGCTCGAAGAGTCGTACAGCCATCGAAGCGGACACTCCGATTAACCCATTCGGGTGGCATGTCCACAAGCTCTCTGACAAGATGCCAGCCATTCAGTCGAGCGCTCGGTGGGTACATGCGGAGCATTATCGGCGCACATGTGAATAGCTGTTAGTAATATCTGCAGAACGGGAATTGGCCCGGTCTGCCCCAGCGGTGCCTGCGGTCCGCTCGCCTCGAAGTATGGGGGCCTCCCACTGCGGGGCGTGCCGATGTGCAACAGAAATCGAACACGCTCTAATGGAGTCATGTCGCGAAACAGCTTCCCCGACGACTTGGTGCAGATGCAGAGCGACTGGATTTGCACGTACGAGGAGCTCGCCCCCCCGTTCCAGGGGTTGAGGAACATCCGTGTCGGATCGTGCGCTATGGATCCGTAGGCTCTGGCGGGCGGCTGACGGAGCGTCGACAGCTGGACCGGTCTGAAATCCTCCCGCGGACAACACCCCCAATATCTGCGGTAAGGGGCAGTGAATTGCATCTAGGACGTGTTTGAGATGTGGTCACAGCGCCTGCCGTATGAGGGGGAGTTGGACGGTCGACTTGTAGCGGACAGCGAGCTTGATGCCCCCTATGGATGTCAACCAGTTGATGCTGGCGTCAGCACGTGCTTCCTGGGGTGATGACGGTCTGGTAGATCTCGCGGGCGACGTAGCGTTTCAGGCATCGGATGGCTTGGCGTCGCGTCTTGCCCTCGGTGACGCGCCGTTCCAGGTAGGCGCGAGTGCGGGCGTCCCAGCGGAGGCGGGCCAGGACGATGGTGTAGGGCGCGCAGTTGGCCTGCCGGTCACCGCCTCGGTTGAGCCTGCGGCGCTGGGTTTTGCCTGATGATGTCTCGACCGGGCTCACACCGCAGAGGGCGGCAAATGAGGCTTCGCTGGCCATGCGCTCCGGATTGTCGCCGGCCGCTATCGGCAACGCAGCCGCGGTATCCGGGCCGATGCCGTAGCGGTCCAGCAGCTTCGGTGCGCAGGCCGGGAGTGATCTGGGTGGTGAGTCGTTGATCTCCTCAGTGTGGCTTTGTTCCCTTCAAGCAGCAGCGTTTGTCCATCAGTTTGGGTGGCGATGGGCGGTCGGCGGAGCCGTGGATGTTCACGAGAAATGACGTCAGATCCCCTCCTTGCACCCGCAGGGTGAAGCAGCGTGGCTTGTGGCCGGTTAGAGGGGGATGTGAGTCGTCTGGCCGCTGGCCCCAATCAGGACATCGAGGCTCGCGCTCCGTGAGTCCGAGAGCGCCTGTTCCTGATGCAGTCATGACATGGTGGCGTCTGTGACGCGTTGACGAGCGGCCTGTTGTTGAGCGTGCGGCGTTCCTTGGGAAGGAAATGATGAAGCTTCTCCTCACCGACTCCGGCGTCAGCACGCGAGCATCCAGGATGCGCTGGTTGACCTCCTGGGTAGGCCGATTGCCGAGTCCAGGGCCCTGTGCATCCCCACCGCGGGATAAGGGGGCCCGTATGCCGATCCGGGCGGCCCATGGCGATTCATCAGCGGACTATCTCCCAGTCCCATGACCGAGTTGGGGTGGAAGTCGGTGGGCGTGCCGGAACTCACCGCGCTGCCCGGTATCGAGGCGGCGCTCTGGTTTGAGGTGTACCCCGGAGTGTGGACACGGGGTTCATGTTGCGAGGGTGAGTCTGTGCTCTGCCCGGTGCTGTTGTTCGAACTCGACGGGTGAGAGGTAGCCGAGGCTGCTGTGGCGTCTGCGGGCGTTGTAGTACGTGAGCCACTGGAAGATCTCCAGCCTGGCCTGCCGCACCGTCGTGAACACCCCCTGGAACGCTTCTCTCCTGAGTCCCCGCCAGAAGCTCTCGGCCAGGGCGTTGTCCTAGCTCGACCCGGCACGGCCCATACTCCTGCGGATGCCGAAACGGTTGCTGACCTGGGTGAACGCTGCCGAGATGTACGGCGATCCCCTGTCCGCGTGGAAGATCACTCCGTCGACGTGGCCGCCGCGGGTCGCCACCGCCATCGCGAGCGCGTCGATGACCAGCTCGGTCCGCATGTGGGTGGCCATCGACCAGTCGAGCACCCGGCGCGAGCAGATGTCCAGGACGCAGGCCAGGTAGAGCCAGGAGCCACCGACCTGCACGTATGTGATGTCGCCGCACCACTTCTCGTCCAAGCCGGCGGCGGTGAAGTCGCGTCGGACCAGGTCCGGGGCGGGCGGCGCGAGTCGGTCAGGGACCGTGGTGCGCTACTGGGCCCAGGTCGAGATCGACGCCCCGAAGGAGGGCGCCGGCAACAGGTCACTGTTGGTGCGGCGCAACCGGCGCACGGGCGAACTTGCCTTCAGCCGCTGCTACTCGGCCGCTCCGGGTTCCGCTGACTACCCTCGTCAGGGTGGCCGGTCGCCGCTGGACGGTGGAGGAGACCTTCCAGGCAGCCAAAGGACTGGCCGGGCTGGACGAACACCAGGTTCGGCGCTGGACCTCCTGGCACCGCTGGACCACCCTGGCGATGCTCGCACACGCCTTCCTCGTCGTCACGGCCGCAATCGAACGGACCTCCGCGCCCCTCAACTTCGGGGCTCGCCCCGTTGACCTGTGGCGAGATCCAACGCCTGTTCGCTGCACGCGTCTCCCGACATGCCCAAGGTCTGACGCATCGACTCAGTTGGTCACACTGGCGACGACGGCAGCAAGCCCGTGCCCGCACTGGCCACTACCAGCGTCAGGCCATCGACGAGCCGTGATCAAGATCTACAGATGGAGTACTAGAACCCCAAAAATCATGGCATCCAGGGACTAAACGGCGGAACGAAGCGCCCTCTGAGGAAGAGACGACGCCGCCAAGGCGACGCCCAAGGAGGTGATCAGGGAGCTGACCCGGGGGTGGCCGCACACTGCTCGGTTGAGGGCGACTGTCCTCGTGGGATTCCCGGAAGCAGGGGCAATTACGTCGAAGTGGTGTACGGCAGGGGGACGTAGTGCCTCATAGTGAGTGAACCGTATTCGTCGCGTCAGGGGGACAGGCGATGGATTTCTTTGTGCTGCTCGTTGTCATCGGACTGGTATGGCTCGTGGTGGCTGTCGTACGCAAGATGATGTCGTCCCCGCCAGGGCACCATGGGCAGACCGCGGGACACTACTACCCGGACATCGACGAAGAGGACTTCGAGCCCGCCGTCACGCCGCGCGGGACCGCGCACCGCGACATCCCACCGCTGTTCCCCGACTTCTATCACGGGGTGCTGTTCGCGGTGGGGAAGGAGCCGACGCCGCAGAACCTGCTCGCACTGGTCGAGTACGTGAGCCAGATGCTGACGATGAACGCCGTCGTGTGGTTCCAGCAGACGGGTGACGCGGCGGCGCAGGAACGGTTCATGAACCGCTTCCGCGGGGGTGGCGGTGACGACCAGAAGCTGGAGTTGGTCACCGACGACATGATCGACTTCCTGTGGGCGTGGCGCCCGTCGACTCGTCAGGCGCTGCGCGACTGGATACCCGACCTGGAGCGGATGCTGACCGGACCGGACAGCAGGTTGTGGCGGTTTGGGGACGAACTGCCCTTCGGGATCTGGGAGATGAAGGACTGAACGCCATGTGTGATCCGTCCCGGCACGACGGGGTGCTCGATCCGGTCACGGCGCTCGCCCGGGTACACGAGCGGCTGGCGCGCTTTTGTGCGGGGGAGACGGCAGCCGTCCTCACCGAGGAGGCGACAGCGGAGGCCGCACGGGCCGTTTCCGAGCA
The DNA here is from genome assembly GCF_042754285.1 of Streptomyces sp. NPDC059224. Taxonomy (NCBI): domain Bacteria; kingdom Bacillati; phylum Actinomycetota; class Actinomycetes; order Kitasatosporales; family Streptomycetaceae; genus Streptomyces; species Streptomyces sp. NPDC059224. Next base: position 35,570 of record NZ_JBHZAN010000059.1, on the reverse strand, counting down.
ACCCACCCCCGAGGGCGTCGTCGCGGTCGCCTGGCTCTACGAGTACCGGGCCCTCGCCGTCGAGGAACTGGCGGGCGAGGACGCACAGTTGGCCCTCAGACTGTTCGGCAAGGTCGTTCGGGTGCTGCCACGGGAGGTGCCCACGCACGTGGCGCACGTACTCGCCATGCTGGACGCCCCCGCCCACGACGCCATTCACCGGGTGTCGCGGGCAGTGGCCGACGCCGAGCAACTGCTGGAGAGCGGTGCGGCGTCCGTCAGCCCCGCCCCGCTCGACCAGGCGGCCGAACTGCTCACCCGGGCGCTCGACGAGTGGCCCCGGAACGGGACGCGACGACACGACGCTCTCGGGCTGCTCGGCACCGCACTTCGGCGCAGGTACGCCTTCGATCCGGGGGAGCCGTGGCGCCTGGACAAGGCGGTCGCGGTGCTCACGGAGGCCGTGGCCGCCGGTCCTGCCGAGGACCTGTTCGGCCACACGCATGCCCACAACCTCTGCACCGCCCACCTCGACCGTTACGACGCGACGGGTGACCTCCGGGACCTGGAGGCAGCGGAGGAGGCGAACGCGGAGGCGCTGCGCAGGGTCGTGGCCGGGGATCCGCAGCGCACCCGGCTACTGACCCAGCGCGCGGACATCCTCCGTACCCGTACCTCGGCGGGTGTGGACAACCGCCTGGCGGAGGCGGCGGCCACATGCCGGGAGGCGATCCGTGCGCTGCTGCCGCAGAGTGCCGCGGCGCCCTATGTCCACTCGACCGCGGCGAACGTCCTAGCCGACCACTACGTGTACGGGCACGACCTCGACGTGCTCGACGAAGCGATCGACAGCGCGCGCATCGCGGTCACCGGGATCCCCGAGCAGGACGGTCGCGAGGCGGTCCTCGCGACCTACGGCAGACTGCTCATGCTGCGTGCCCGGCACACCGGGACCACGGCCGGCCTCGACGCCGCACAGGACGCCCTCGCCGCGGCCGTCGGCACGTTGCCGGCGGGCCACTCCGGTCGTACCGCCCACCAGAGCGACCTCGCGGACACGCTCTACGAGCGCCACCTCGCCACCGGCGACGAGTCCGTCCTGCAACAGGCCCTCGAACACGCCCGCCAGGCCATCGACGGCGCGGCCGCGACCGGCACGGTCGTCCCCGATCTGCTGAACAGCCTGGGACGCATCCTGATCGCACGCTATGAGCTGACCGGCGACCCCACCGACCTGACCGAGGCCGTCGAACAACTCCGGCAGGCGGAGGAAGTGTCACCGCCGGGCAGCAGAATGCGCGGTATCACCCTGCTCCATCTCGGCAACGGGCTGATGCTTCAGGCCGCCCTCGTCATCGGAACCGAACGTCGGAACCGGGCGTACGCCGAGACCATGGCCGTGCTGGACGCGGCAGTCGAAGCCCTGCCGCCTGGACCGGACCAGCAACTCGGGCTCAACAACCTCGCCCTGGTCGTCCGCGGCCACGATGGTGGCGACCGCCCACAGGCACTGCGCAGGGCGCGCCGCATCTTCCGGGAGATCCTCGCCGCGGCCCCGGCGAACAGTCGGACCAGCGAACTCGCCACGTTCAACCTGGCGTTGACCCTGTTGGAGGAGCACGAGCTGCCTGGCAAGAACGAGCCGGACGCAGACGACCGCCTCACTGAGGCGGAGGACCTGCTACGGGCGGCGCACAGCAGGGAGTCCCCCGGTCGGCATACCTCTGCGACCGTCGCCTGCGCGTTGGCACGTTGCCTCGCCCTGCGGGCCGCCGCCGACGGCAGGCCCGGCCCGCACGCGGAAGCCGTCGCCCTGCTGCGCTCGGTCGTCGAGGCCGCCGACGGCCACACGCCCAGCAGCCGGGTCTCCGCCGCCGCGCAGTTGGGGCGCCTGCACGCCACTACCGGTGACTGGGCCGCCGCCGAGCGGGCATACGCACGAGGGATCGAGCTGTTGGCAGCCGCCGCGGCGCCGCGGAGCGGCCGGGATGCGCAAGAACGCCACATCGGTGCCTTCTTCGGTCTTGCCGCGGACGCCACCGCCAGTGCCCTGGGCGCCGGCGATCCCGTACGCGCGCTCGAACTGCTGGAGACGGGCCGCGGCCTCCTGCTTCCCGCCCCGCGCCGAGGCCCGTCGCCCGACTCGTGGCCCGCGGCCGCGGACGGCCGTACCGTGGTCGTCGTGAACACCGGCAGACTCCGGTGCGACGCGCTGCTCGTGCGCGACGGGGCAGTCACGGTCGTTCCGCTGCCGGGACTCGACCACGCCACTCTCGTCCGCCAGACCGGCACCTTCCTCTGGGGCGTCCAGCGCGCCCAGGATCCGGCGTGCCCTCCCGAGGACCTGTACAAGGCTCAGCATGTCGCGGTTCCGAGCGTTCTGCGCTGGCTGTGGAACACCACCGTACGTCCGGTACTCGACGCCCTCGGTCTGACCGGGCCGCCGGTCGCGGGCGCGCGCTGGCCGAGGATCTGGTGGTGCCCGACCGGGCTGATGTCCTTCCTGCCGCTGCACGCGGCGGGCGAGCACCGCTCGATGTACGACGGGTCGACGGGCGCGGGCGCCATCGACCGGGTGGTCTCCTCGTACGCTCCCAGCCTGCGCGCTCTGGCCACGGCCGCCCGCCGGGCCGATGCCGTACGAGGCGGTGCCGGGGACCTCCTGGTGGTGGCACCGGAAACCCCTGGCACCGCCGTCCTGCCCCAGGTACCGCGCGAGGTCGCCGGGATCAAGGGGCATCGCCCCGGCTGCACTGTCCTGTTCGGGGCCGAGGCCACGAAAGAGCGGATCCTCCAGGAGATCCCGCGGCACGCATGGTTCCACTTCGCCGGACACGGCACCCAGAACATCGAAATCGCCGACAGCGCGACTCTGGTGCCCCACGACTACGGTTCCGGAGGCCGCCTCGGACTGTCCGACCTGGGAGATCTGTCCCTGGACAAGGCGCAACTCGCCTTCCTGTCGGCCTGCCAGACCGCGGTGGGCCACCTCGCGCTGGCGGACGAGCACACGCATCTGGCCGGGCTGCTGCAGGCGGTGGGTTTCCCGCACGTCGTCGGCACCCGGTGGACCGTACGCGACGGCGTCTCTGTGGCCGTGGCGACGGAGTTCCACCGGCTGGCGGCCCTGCACGGCAGTGCCTTCGACCCGGCGCTCGGTCTGCACCTCGCGGTCCGGGAGACACGCCGAGTCCATCCCCAGCCGTACGCGTGGGCGCCCTTCGTGCACTTCGGGCCGTAGGGGCCGGGTCCGGATCAGCTGCCTGGGTCGAACACCAGCGTGGGGTCGTCGGAGCCGCGGTACACGTGGGACGTCAGCCGTAGGCCCGCGAGCGGTTCGTCCGCCGCGGTCGCGGGGAGCGGATGACGCAGTGCGCGGTACAGCTGCTGACGGTGCAGGTCGAACGGGACCTGGAGCAGGACCGCGTAGTCCTGGCAGGCACGCGGGAGCCACCATCCCCAGGCGCCGACGACGAAGAGCAGGGCGGACAGAGCCCACGGTGTCCAGTACACCGCGGGCAGCACGAGCACCGCCCACAGGCCGGCCGCGACCGTGGCGTCCAGCCGGTTCCGGGCGACCGCAAGATCACGTTGGAGGGTCTCGGGGAGCAGGGTCCACAGATGCGGCCACAGCAGCACCGCGTCCAGGCCGTACTTGTGCTGCGGCTCGGCCTCTGCGGAGCGCAGAATGTTCCTTACGCGCGTCGGCATGGCCAGCGCCGGCTCGCGCGGGCTCCACCGCAGCCGGGCCTCCAGCCTGGCGTGGTCGGCGCGTTCCTGCGCGCTGAGCGGAGGCCGGCCGGCGTTCGACGGACCTCCCTCAAGACGCGTCTGGAGCGGCCTCCACGCGGCGGCATCGGCGGCACGGCGTCTGTTGTGCCGCTGTCGCAGCCACCCGCTCACCCCGGACAGGAACCGGGGCCAGTACCCCTCCATGAGGCGCAGGGCGGGAAGCGTCAGCTGCCGCATGAGCGCACCGGATCCGGCGAGTGCGATCAGTGCCACCAGCAGGAGCGTGATCTGTTCGCCGGGGTGCATCGTGCCCACGGCGTCGAGCCGGTCCGCCAGGGCCTGCCTGGGGTGGGGCTGTCCACCGACCCAGGCCAGCATTATGAGCAGCCAGTACACCGCCGCGGCCAGCCCCGTGGCCAGCCAGCGCTCGACGAGCTTGCCGGCGGCCGCGCTCCAGAAGGTCGGCACCTCGCCTCACTGTGTCTCACGGCTCAGCACGCGGGTGCACACGGAACAGCGCGGCACCGGGTCGCCCATGAACCCGCGTATCCAGGTGTCGGTGCTCGTGCACCCGAGGGTCTTGCACACGTACCGAGGAGCCGGCACGGCGGAGGCAGCGAACCCCGCACCCGCCAGCCCCTTGTACCCGCTGCTGCCCGGAGCCGTGCTCCGTTCCTGATACGGGTCGGGACGCGACTGAATCCAGGTGCGGACCCGGACGTCGGCGTACAGGGCCCGGCGCAGTTCCTCGGCTCCGCCGGGGCGGGACGAGGCGGCGATCGCGCGGTGGATGTCCGCCGCGATCCGGGAAGCGTCTGCGCCGACGAGCGTCGGCAGCATCCCGAGTATTTCCCTGGCGAGTGCCGCCCACGAGCGATGGTGCTCCATGCTCCGCCTCCCCCGGTCGGAACCGTCTACGTGCCCGATGCAAGTGTGACAGTTGCCGTCGAGCCGCGTGGGGCGATCGCCGGTTCCCCGGGCCCGCGGGAACGGCGCTGCACACCTGCGGTCACCTCAGACGACCCACCGGGCGCGCAGACCGTGCAGCTGGGGTGTCACGACCAGCAGTATGCGAGGCCTGTGACAGCTGCTTGAGAGCCCCTGGCCTGCGGCATCTCGACTAGAGCCGGACAACTTTCTGGAACCTCTGACCTGCTACTTCTCTGATTGAAGGCCCTTTGAGCTAGTACGCAGCAACTCAGTCCGGACACACATCAACTGTTCTCGGACGCGGTATAGAGCAGCGACCGGGGAGGGTTTTCGGGGGGCCTTTGCTCTGCCGGTGGCGCGAGAGCCTATGCGCCGCCCGGCGACCGGTAGGTGTGAGAGCTTTCGGCTCGGCCCCGCTTGCGGCGATGATCTGCAGAGCGTGCCGATGGCCGCGCGTGTGGTGCCCCAAAGTCGGGGAAATGTTTCAGTGCCTGACCTACCCGCCCCAAGCTCGACGGGCGTCCGTATTGCAGGGGACCGCTACCGGTGGCTGGTCGCCTGGCAGGGGTGTGTCGCCGCAGTACGCGATGCGGAGCTGCGTGCCCAACCCGGTGGTGGCGGTCGGCGTCGAGGTCGACGACGCGGGCAACTTGGACGACGTCGTCTTGTACCGGCAGGCACCACCGCAGCCCTACATGCAGGTCAACTACGCGGCGGACAGCTCCACCCCGGTGAAGGAGGATTATCTGCTCAAGCCGAGTGATCGCGGTGGCCCGTCGATCCTGCGGAAGATGGCGCAGGCCGGGCAGCAGCTCACCAAGGACGGTGCACCGGTCGATCTTGCGTTGCCGAGCAACCGGTCCCCGGACTCGGAGGATCCGCTGGTCTCGCTGAGGGACGCCCGCACCCAACTGCTGGTGCCGAAGGCGGCCCAGCAGGGCCCGAAGTCGAAGAAGGGGCAGGCACGGACGCGGTGGGCCGAGGGCGCCGGGCTGAGCGAGGAGATGCTGCTGGACCTGCTTCGGGTGCTGCGCTTCGATCTGGCGCGGGACGTGATGCATCTTCATGAGCACTTGTAGATGCTGATGTTCGCGCCCGGCCTGCGGTTCGATGAGGAGGCCATGCATGCCGGCGCGGACTGGGTCGCCCGCCAAGTGGCCAGCGGGCAGCGTCGGTTGTCGCTGGCGGACATCCGGGAGGCGATCCAGGCTCTGCGGCTTGCGGCGGGTTCGTCACGTGCGGTGGTGTCCATCGCCACCCTGAAGCCGGACCCGATGGCCGAGGACGCCGACTACGCGGTGGACTGGACGGAGCGCTTCGAGGGCGCCTCGGCCTATCTGAAGAGGCGCTCGCTGGCCCCGGCAACCTGGGCTCGACTGCAGGAGGACATCGAAGCCGCACCGTATCGGATGCCGCCCGGCACCACCGCGGTTGCCGTCACCGGCAGCCTGCGTCTGGCACCCGCGTTTGTGGTCGGTGCGGCCTTCCGCATGGTGACCGGCGCCGGCCTGGCCGTGGTCCAGCGCGGCCAGTTGTGGTCATCGGCCGAGCCCTACGAGACCCCGCTGCCGCCAGCCGTCGACGAGCACGCCCTCGATCTCGGGCCCGACCTCGCTGTCGCCATCGCGGTCGCCACCGACCCGGCGCAGGATGTGCTGGACTTCCTGACTGAGCAGCAGTCCCTGTCTCCCGGCTGCTGGTGCTGCGCCCGCCCGGCGGGGCCAAGGACAACTCCATCCCGGATGCCGCAACGGCCAACGCCCTCGCCGTCGGCATCCGGGAACACCTCCGCCGTGCCTGCCGCACTCATCCCGCGATCCACCTCTTCCAGGCCGGCCCCATGGGCCTGTCCCTGCTGCTGGGTAACCGGTGGAACCGGCTGTGCCCGACCACCGTGTACGAAGACGTCAACGCGCATCAGGTGTACGAGAAGGCGTTCGTCATCGACGCATGAGGACCCGGCACGCCACTACGATCCCGCTGCCGAAGGCGGCGCCGTGCCCTGTGCCAGCCGCAGGTCGTGGTGGACCAGAGTGAGGCGGTCGCGGGCCGTCAGCCAGCCCAGCGCGACAGCGATCGGCAGCGGGCCGTGGAAGAACAGCCCCTCCACCGCGGTGGCGCCGCCGAGCCGCTGCGCCCACTCCTGCCGCCCAGCCTGCCAGCACTCCCAGACATACGTGGTCACCGCGGCGTAGACACCGGAATCGTCGGGCAGGTACGCGTTGCCGGTGTCGATGACGAGATAGGCGCCGCACGGGCCGTCCGTGCCGCCGGTTCTTGCGCCCCGCGGCCCGGCCGAGGACTTTGTGACCGCCGCCGTCGGGGATGTTGCCGAACTTCTTGATGTCGACGTGGACGAGTTCGCCGGGCCGGTCTCGTTCGTAGCGGCGGATGACTCGGCCCGTCGCCCGGTCCAGATGGGCGAGGCGGGCCAGTCTGTAACGGGTCAGGACGCGGTGCACGGTGGAGGGCACCAGCCGTAGCAGGTGCGCGATGCGGGCCGGTCCCCACCGGCGCAGGAGCCGGACCTTGATGATGCGGCGCTCGGTGCGGGTCGGGGTGCGGTGCGGGCTGTGGCGGGGGCGGCTGGAGCGGTCGGCCATGTCCGCCTCGTCGAACCTGCGGTAGCGGTCGGCCCACCGCTGGGCCGTGGTCGGCGAGACCTGGAAACGTTCCGCGGCCCGGCGCAGGGGCCAGCCGTCTTCGACCACGCAGCGGGCCAGGCGCAGCCGTCCGGTCTCGGTCAGGGGTGCATTACGGTGGGGCACGAGGGCCTTTCGTTGCTCGGTGAGATGTCGCAATCCACACCGAACCGAAAGGCCCTCACCTGTTCAAGATCCCTCAGCCGAGACCTGGCTCACCCGTTCACAACCTCCCCGGACAGAACACCTAGTTCGTATCGGCAGGGTGGGTGTAGCGGATCGGCTTGCCGAGACCGCGGGCGTATTCGATCTCGCGGCGGGTGCTGTCGCCGATGTAGCCGCCGGGGTCGACGACCAGGACGTCGTCAGCGAGGTCGATCCGCCGTCACTGACACGCGCCAGGGATCGGGCGGACCAAAGGCGCGGGCGGACACTACATTTACCTACCGCATATAGCTATGTAGCATAGTAGATATGCAGGACGAAGACATCCAACGACTGCGCGGCCAGTTGAAGCTGCTGCAGCGCCGGATGCGTCACGAGGCGCTGCCGGTCACCGGCCTTTCGCTCACGGCGACGCGGGTGCTCGGCGCGGCGGCGCGAGCCGCCGATCCCGCCCAGCCGGGCGACCTGACCGGCTTGCTGCAGATGACCACCTCCAACGTCGCGGCCGCACTGCGGGAACTTGAGGCGGCCGGGCTGGTCACCCGCGTCAGGGACGCGCAGGACCGCAGGAAGGTCCGCATCGTCCTGACCGGGGAGGGTCAGTCCGTGGTCGCCGCCAGCCGGCGCGAACGCGACTCCTGGCTCGGCCAGGCCATCGAGGCCCTGCTCGAGCCCGACGAACAGCAACTTCTGCGAGCCGCCGGCGACCTGATGCAACGCCTCGCCGCATACGAATCACCCGCCAACCCAAACACGTACTAGATCGCCCTGATGCCGCGCCGCGGATCGCTGAAGGAAAGAAAAGGAACGGATCCCATGCCCTTGAGCACCATCGACCCCACCCCGGCGCTGATCGTCGTCGACCTGCAGAAGGGCGTGACCGCACGTCCGGAGATGAAGCCGATCCTGGACAACTCAACCGCACTGGCCGCGGCCTTCCGCGAGTGTGGCTTTCCCGTTGTGCTGGTGACCGTCGACGGCGGCGCGCCGGGGCGCACCGACGCGCGCCGGGCAGGCGGTGGCCGGGGCTCGCGCCAGCGCCCGGACGATTGGGCACAGCTCGCCCCCGAGCTCGGCCACCAGCCCGCCGACCTGCGCATCGTCAAGCAGCGCTGGGGCGCGTTCACCGGCACCGACCTGGACGAGCGCCTGCGCGAGCGCGGCGTCACCCAGGTCGTTGTCACCGGGATCGCCACCAGCATCGGCGTCGAGTCCACCGCGCGCTCGGCCCACGAACTCGGCTACCACGTCGTGCTCGCCACCGACGCCATGGCCGATGTGGCCCCCGACGCGCACCGCAACAGCATCGAGCGGATCTTCCCGCGCCTGGGCGAGACCGCCACCACCACTGACATCCTCAACGCGCTTCACTGACCGCGGAGAGAGGCAAGGGGCACCATGAAGACCGTCATCACCTCCGAAGTCCCGATCCGAATCCAGGACCCGACCGAGGCCGCACGGCCCAGCTCGGCCCCGCGCCAGAGCCGGGTCTGTACGGTCTCCGGCTCTTCCAAAGTTTCGTAGCGGGTGCGTCGGTGCGCTGATGATGCGCCTGGTGGTTCCGTGCGAGGCTCGCGGTGTGTGTTGTCGGGGTGGAGGGCCTGCTGCCGCATCTGGCGGCGGTCGACGTCGACGGGGTCGAGATTGCGCTGGGCTTGGTGCGGTCACCGCCAGGACCAGGGATGACGCGCCTATAGTCTGTCCGGGCTGTGGGCAGTCGTCGGGCCGGGTGCATTCACGGAATCGCGACCTGAACCTCGGGATTCCCCAGGTTGTGCTCGACCCCCCACTTGGTTGAGCAGTAAACGATGAGGTCAGGTCACGTCCCGGATCGCCTTGGCTCAGCTCGGCGAGTGCATCAGGGAGGTGGGGTAGGCGTTCAACCGTTATTCCACGACTTGTGTCGTCAGGTCGGTCCGTCCTGCCTCCCGCCACGGCTGTGCCACCCACTGGACTTCCTCCGAGAATGCCAGTGGCGCCCGCACCTGCCGGTACAGCCGATCGTTCGCGGCCGTGGCCAGCTTCCCGCCTGCCTCCCGGTACGCCTCGGTGAAGGGCGGGCCCCACCCTGGGCCGGCAGCAGCGCGAGGTGGGTGGAGCAGTGCGCGACGTCGAGGTCCGTCGGGCCCACAGGAGGCCGCCGCCCAGTCGACGACACCAGTGATCCCGGTGCCGTCGGCACCGGGCGGGCTCTCCGGCGGCAGGTCGAACAGCACGTTGCCGGGCTGGCTGGAAGTCCCGGTGCAGGAACCGCCCTTCGTAGCGCGGCGCGGACTCGCGGATCACGTCGATCGCGGCGGCCCAGACCGCGGGGTCGGCGTCCTCGGGGGTCACGACGGTGTCGGCAAGCACACGACCCATCACCGCATTCGAACCGGTGATCACCTGGATCGGTACGACAACGGCCGCTTGGCTTGACTCTGTCGGGGATCTTGGAGTTTCCCGGTGCGGCAGCATGATCAACGGGCATGCTCGGGTGGTTCCACCGACCGATGCAGTTGTCGTGGTACCTGTTGTCCCTTCGCCCCCGTTCCGGTGAGCAAGTCCCCTCTCTGACCGCGCAGATCGCGCAGGCGAGCAACCCGGGCGGTACGACGGCGATATGGGTACGCGATCGCCTCGATGGGCTGTGGTGCGACGAGGACTTCGCCGACTGGTAGCCGCGGGATGGGCGCCCGGGGCTCTCGCCCGCTCGACTGGCCACCGTCTGTGTGCTGCAGTTCCTGCTCGGCCTGTCGGACCGGCAGGCCGCCGAGGCGGTCCGCTGTCGCATCGACTTCAAGTACGCCATGGCGATGGAACTGGACGATCCCGGGTTCCACCACAGCGTGCTGGCCGACTTCCGCGACCGTCTCGCCGAAGGCGACCGCGCTGACCGCCTCCTCGACCTCGCGCTGGCCCGCCTCACGGAGGCCGGACTGGTGCGCGAGCGCACCACGCAGCGCACCGACTCCACCCACGTCCTGGCCGCGGTGCGCGACCTGACTCGCCTGGAGCTGATCACCGAGGCGGTCCGCGCCGCACTCGAAGAAGTCGCCGGCATGTCCCCTCACCTGCTGGACGAGCTGGTCGATGAGGAGTGGGGCCGCCGCTACGGGCGGCCGGTCCGTCTGGGCAAGATCCCACCAAGCCCACGACCAGGATCCTGGCCACCGGAAGCGATGCCGTCCGGCTCCTGGAACACCTCTACCGGCACGGAGCAGGCCGCACGTTCGGCCCTCGCGTCCAGGCTTTGCGTCAGATCATGGTGCAGAACTACTACCGTGACCAGGCAGGCCGGGCTGCGCTGGCGCACCGCCGAGAAGGAAGGCGGAACCGGGCTACCGCCCTCGTCCCGGGCTGTGTCGGGACCGGGCGGCGTTTGCCGGTGAGGATGCGCGGGCTGGACGAAGGCGCAGCCGTCGGGGGCTCGGACCGGCGACAGCGTCGGCCGTGCCGGTCAGCCAACCGCGTGGCAGCGGATGCGGTCGATCATCGCGTTCAGAACCGCCTCCAGAGCGGTGGTGTCACGCTGAGTCCGGGTCATGAGCAGACCGCCTTGCAGTGCCGTGAGCAGGGCGAGGGCGAGATGCCCGATGTCGGCGCCTGCGTCCAGCTCACCCCGCTCCTGCATCGATGCCAGGCCGTCGCGGATGGCGTCTTGCCACCGCGCGTAACCCGCTGCCAGTTGAGCCCGGGCCTGGGGGTCGGCGTCGGAGAGCTCTCCGGCGAGGGAGCCGATGGGGCAGCCGCCCCGGCAGTCGCGGGCGTGCTGTGCCTGGACGACGGCGTCGCGCCACGCCTCCAGCGCCTCGAAACTGTCCAGGCGCCGCAGCAGGGGCCGCTGGAAACCGAGAACATGCTCGGTCTGATACTCGATCACGGCCTGGATCAGGGATTTCTTGTCCCCGAAGTAGTGGTACAGCTGCGACGGGCTGGTTACCTGAGCGGCTTCGAGGATCTGCTCGGTGCTGGTCCTCGCCACTCCCTGGTCATACATGACAGCCGCAGCCGCGGCCACGATGCGCTCGCGTGTGGCGCGTCCCTTGGCCGTCAGGCGCCGCGTCTGTGTACTGCTGCTCATCGGCTCACGGTAGCAGCTTTCCCCACGTTTCTAGAGTTGACATTCTATTTTCCTTGCTCCCATGATTAGAGTCGTCGCTCTAAAGTTCGGGGTGGTCGATGGCCGGCCCCGCGCATCAGACGCCCGTCGGAAGGACAGACCATGAGCACCCCCATAGCCGACCAGGTCGCTGCACTCACCGAGAACATGGTCGGGCAGGCACCGGCCCAGGCCCTGGAGGCGTTCCACGCCGAACAGTTGGAGTTGGCCGCCGCCGGCGTCCCGGCCCATGTCATCGAGGCGGGCAGCCCGCTGCCCGACGCCTCGCTGCTGGACCCCCAGGGCAACCTCACCACGCTGGAGCAGGCCCGCCGGGGCCGCCCAGCCGTCCTCGTGTTCTACCGCGGGGCGTGGTGCCCGTACTGCAACGTCGCCCTGCGCACCTACGAGCATGAGCTGACCGCCGAGCTGAACGAGAGGGGCGTAGCCCTGATCGCGGTCAGCCCCCAGAAGCCGGACGGTTCACTGACCATCGCCGAGGCCCACGATCTGTCCTATGCCGCCCTGTCCGACCCCGGCAGTGTCCTCGGCCATGCCCTCGGCATCGTCACCCGGCCGAACGAGCGTTCGCAGCAGGCGCAGGCGTCTCTCGGACTGGACCTCACGGAGGTGAACGCCGACGGCACGGTCGACATCGTCATGCCGACCGTGGTCGTCGTCGACGCCGAGGGTGTCGTCCGCTGGATCGACGTCCACCCCGACTACACCACCCGTACCGAACCGGCCGAGATCCTCAAGGCTCTCTCGGAGACGCTCGGCTGACCCCGCCCGCGAACGCCCTTCCGACAGGAGCAGCAGGTGTCCCCGAACGGCAAAGTCGCCCTTCTCGCAGGCGCGGGCTACGGAATCGGTCGTGGCCTCGCCACAGCACTTGCGGAGTCCGGGGCGCAGGTGGCCTGCGTGGCGTGCAGCAAGGACGAGTTGCCTGGCACGGAACGGGTGATCCGGCAGAGCGCCTGAGGGCGCGACCGTAGAGTGATCTTCCACCCGAGGGCGGAGGGGACGATGCCCGGGCGTCACATCGAGTTCGGCAAGCGCGGCGCCCGCGGTGTCGCCGACGTCCAGGCGTCCCGTAACGGTCCTGCGTCATCGCGAGGCAGACCAGGAAGTGAAGCCGGGCGATGCCGAGCATCGCCCGGCGAATGCCATGGCCCCTGAGTCGGCAGTCCCGATTTTCCCTCTGCGCCATACTGTTCGGCCGCGCCGAGCCCACCCCGACGCGTAGACGGCGACGGCAGTTCTGAGGGCGGGCTCGAAGCCCACAGTCGCTGTCGGTCCCGCGCTCCCCGCCGATCGCATGAACGATCGAGCCGTTGGTGCCCGTGCCGGGTCCGAAGCTGGTCGAGGGCAGACCGCGGGTCCCGGACCGGCAAGCCTCGTACGTGATCCTGTTCGTGCTGCACACCGGCATCCAGTGGGAAGTAGCTGCCACGGGAGTTGGGCTTCGGCTCGGGCATGACCTGCTGGCGGCGTCTGGCCGCCTGGAACGAGGCCGACGTGTGGGACGCACTGCACCTGGTGCTGCTGAAGAAGCGGCGGGCCGCGAGGAAGCCGGACTGGTCACGGCGGTGATCGACTCCTCCCGCGTCCGGGCCGCGCGATGCGGCCCGAAAGCGGACCCAGCCCCGTCGACCGCGCACGGCCGGGCGGCGAGCAGCACCTCGTCACCGACGCCCAGGGCATCCCGCTCCCGGTGTCACTGACCGGCGGAAACCGTAACGACGTCACCCAGCTCCTGCCCGTGCTCGACAAGATCCCATCCGTAGCCGGGACCGTGGGCCGGCCGAGACATCGGCCCGACGCGTTTCTCGCCGACCGCGGCCACGACCACGACGAGTACCGGCGCATGGTGTGGCAGCGCGGGCATCCGCACGGTCATCGCCGAGCGAGACGGTGAACACGGCTCTGGCCTGGGCTTCTTCCGATGGGTGATTGCGCCGCGAACCGCACCGCACGAACGGACGTCTCCCGTTGAACGAACCGGGCCAAGGCCCCGAGACCACCGCCCGACCGACCGCGTCCACCATCACCGACCCCAAGCCGGAGACCCGTACCGCGACCTGGATACGACGCGCGCGCAGCGCGACTACCTCCTGCTGCTGCTCGCCACCCGCATCATCGGAGGCCGGCCGTGACCAACGCTGGCGCGTTCCCCCACCAGGACGACACCGTCCGGCACTGCGCCACCACCGACGCCGAGGTCTTCCACGACGACGCCACGCCCACGCCGCCCTGGCCAGGAAGCTGTGCGAGGACTGCGCGCTCGCACAGTCGTGCCGCAGCCGGGCACGCGCCCACCGGGAGTGGGGGACCTGGGGCGGCGAGACGACTGCCGAGCGCGCCGCCGGATTCACGCCGCCCGATGGCGCGGCCGCGGCCACCAACGGGAGAACCGCCCCTGCGGCACTCCGGCCGCCTACCGCAGGCACATCCGCGTCAAGGAGAAGCCGTGCACATCGTGCAGGGCAGCCGAATCAGGCCGTCGCGCCGGCTCCATCGGGCGCTCCCGGCGCCGCATACGGCGCCGGGAGCGGACCACTGCCGGCATCTGAACCCGGACGCGCCCGCCACGGCGCACCACGACGGACCCACCGACCAGGACACCGAAGGTGATCTTCCGCAAGCCCGACCCACCGATCGGCCCCGACGGGCGTCCGGACTACAGCGCGCCCGCCGCCGTCCTGGCCGCCCTAACCCTGGCAACGGCGGCCGTGCACGCGGCGCTGGCGTCGCGTTTCCTCCATGGCCACCGCGGGGCGAGGAGTGCGGCGATCGCCGCCGCGGCCGTACTGCCGGGCACCGGGATCTTCCTCCTCGCCCGACACCGCCACCTGGGCAAGGATCCGGCATGTGGCCGCGTCGGCGCGGGAGAGCCGCAGGGCGATGGCGAAACTGATCAAGATCGGGGGAAGCCGATCGCCGCCATACAGCAGGAGGTGCGAGCTCTTGTCGGCATGCCGCGACTTTTCATATCGGACCACCGTTGCCCTGTGCTCACCCAAGCGCTGGAACGACTACGGCGCCGGGCGATGAGGGAAGATCGGCTGCGGACCCTCACAGCGACCCGTAGTGCGCCCGTCGACGGCTGCGCCCCGTCTCGCCCAGAGACTCGACGGAGGCTCACGGCAATGCGAGGTGCCAGGTCAGGACTCACGGCCACCGCATGATCTCCCGGGGCACAGCCCTTGGCGACCAAGCGGTGGCCGTTGCGCTATTTGCCTGCCTGGCTTCGGCTACGACCTATTGGGTCGGATCCTCAGAAGGTGAGGCTCCAGCGCTGGAGATGGCCCGGGTCCCAGGAGTTGTAGATGCCCGGGGTGCCGTCGGTGACGCGCAGCTTCCAGGTGCCGACCTTCGTGACCGCCGAGGCGTCGACCGTGTAGGTCTCGTGCAGCTCGGGCACGGGCTCCCAACTCGGTCCCCAGGGCTTGACGGGAATGACGGTGCCGTCCGGGCCGATCAGGTCGATGATCATGAAGTTGCTGAACGGGTGGTCGAGGTCGACCGCGACCTTGAGGTCGCTCGGGGCATGGCCTGGCTTCCCCCGGACGATCAGCGGGGACTCTGCCTTGCTCTCGAAGGGGATCAGATATGTGCTGGGGTTGACGAAGAAGCGCCCGCCGGATTCAAGAGAGGTCCAGGTGAACGAGAGCTGTCGGGTGTCCCCGACCGCGTTCCTGATGAGGATGACCGTCTTGTAGTCGCCGGCCTTCTTGGGCGTACCGGTGATCAGGCCGGTGGTGTGGTTGATCGACAGGCCGAGGGGGAGCTTCTTGGCGGAGTAGGTCAGCGGCCCCGGCCGGGTGCTGGAGGCGCTGAACTGGCGGCTGACCGGCTGGCCGACAGCCACCGGCTCGGTCGGCGGTGGCTCCACGGCGATGTGGTTGACGAAACGGTTTCCGACGTTGACGGCCGCCCAGGCGTTGGCAACGGCCTCATAGGCGTTGCTTTGCGAGCCGTAGAGGTCGGCGGCGGCCTGGAGCGTCGCGGTCCGGGCGCCCGCGTAGTCGCTGGTGCTGGTCATGTAGACAGTGAGAGCGCGGTACACCACGTCGGCTGCGGCGGTCCGTCCGATGCCCGCCACCGGCAGCTTGTCGTAGGTGGGGCTGTCGTAGGCCACGCCGTTGATGGTCTTCTGCCCGCTGCCCTCGGCAAGCAGGTAGAAGAAGTGGTCGCCCACCCCGGCCACCATGTGTGGTTCTTGCGACTTCGCCTGCGGCGTCCAGTAGTCCAGGGGCGCGTAGCCGACGGAGCTGATGCCGGCCTTGGAGGGACGGTCCATGTAGCGGATGGGCTTGCCGTCGCCGTGCAGGTTGTCGAGCTCGGCCATCGTGTAGTCGGGCACGTCGTTCGGGTTGTCGGCGTAGAACTCGACGGCGGCGGCCATCATGTCGCTGATCGCCTCGTTGAGGCCCGGAGATTCACCGAAGTCGCCCAGACCGGCTGTGGAGGAGGTGACTCCGTGCGTCATCTCGTGCGCGGCGATGTCCAGGGACGTCACCGGATGCTGGCCGTCCGCGCCGTCGCCGTAGCTCATGCAGAAGCAGCCGTCCTGCCAGTTGGCGTTGGCGAGGGGGACCCCTTGCTGCGATTCGTAGTGGACTCGGGAGGAGCTGCCGCGGCCGTCGTCGGCTATGCCGTTGCGGCCGAAGCGGTCGTTGTAGAAGTCCCACGTCGTCTGCGCGCCGTATGCCGCGTCCACCGCCGCGGTCTGGGGATTGGCCACCGTCCCGTCGCCCCAGACATCGTTATCGGCAGTGAACAGCGTCCCGTTGGAGTTGATGCTCGAGTCGAGTGTCCGGTGGCCACCGTGCTCCGGGTCGATCAGGGCGTAGGTGCCGTCATCCTGGCGAGTGGAGCCGATCGTGACCTGCCCGCTGTAGAGGCTGTTGCCCTGTGCGGACTCGACGTGTTCGGAGTTCTCAAGGGTGGTTCCGCTCGCGGCGTCGGTCACGACGTGACGTTCGCTCGGGGATCCGTCCTGCTGCACGCCGGTGACGACGGTCTCCCAGGCCAGCTTCGGCCGGCCGTCCATCATCCAGACGACCTGCCTGGGGGCCGTGTGCGAACCCGCTCTGCGGGTGCCCTTCGAAGTCGCCTTGCTCAGGGCCGACTTCTTCGCCGTGGCGGCCGGCACTTTGGCCGTGGTCGTCGGGAGAGTCAGCTTCGTCTTGGTTGCGTATGTGACGGTGTGGGTCCCTTGCCGCTGATGGACCACCAGGTCACCGCCGATCACGGGCAGGCCGGCGTAAGTTCGCTCGTAACGGGTGTGAACCGTCCCGTCGGCGTCCCGGATCACGTCCTTCGGGATCAGTTTCTCGTGGGGGCCGAGATTCAGTGAACGGGCGGTGTCCGGTGCCGTGTTGGCCGCCTGGTCGAGCAGCTGCCGACGCTGTCCGGGCGACAGGTGAACGGTCCTGGCTTCGGGCCTGGTTGTCGCTTTGATCTGCGGGAGCGCTCCCACTTTCCGGGTGTTCCCGGATGCGTCGGGAGTGGACTCGGCGCCCGCCGAGGCGGGCAGGGCCGAGAACGCGAGTGCTGCGGTCGTGATCACCACGGTCGCGGTCAGACGCCGTCTGCGTCGGTGCGAACCCTGTAGGGGCGCAGCCCTGTTGCTGGAGGAATTCAATCCCGGGTCCTTCCGTTCGGCCGTCTGTCGATGTCGACGGCCGTTGATACAAGGAGGCCGGAGGCCACGGTGCCTCCGACTGCGGTGGCAGCGGGAGTGATCGTGACAGCAGGAACTGCCTCTGCAAGAGATTCGTATGGATCATGAACAGATCTTTACCTAAAGGACTTTGGTCATTTTCGATCAGTTTCAGATGTCATGTCAGTCCTGTCTGACGTCCTGTCCGTCGAGTGGTGGCTCGAACAGCCGATTCCCCCGAGCCATGCACGAGCCATCTCAAGGTCTGCCCCGTAGTTGCTGGTCAGGGGCGAGATGCTCGCGTCATGACAGGAGTCGTCAGGATGTCGGGCCACCCCGGAAACACCCCTAGCGGCCTGTCTGGCCGCGGGTCTCCAGTGCGCGTACGCCACCGGGGCGCGGCAGCAGCCGACACGTGTCCGACAGGAGGGTCCTCACCGTGGGTGCCGGTTTCACACCTGCGCAACTGCGTGTATTACCGCCCGGCTTCTCCTTGTCATGTTGCACATGTGGCAGTGAGGATGCAGGGCGAGCCGCGGGCGCGCTGGTGCGCCACTCAACTGACGCCCCACTACCGGGCCCGGGCTGCGCCGGGCCGTCGGAGGCATTTGTCCATGCCCTCACACATAGGTCAACGCCTTCGCCGTAGACCCGGCCACGCCGGTCCGATCGCGCTGCTCGCTGCGACGGTCCTGCTGTCCCTCGGCGTGACTTCGCCCGCGCATGCGGACCAGCCGCCGATCGCGGCTGGGGATGCCGCGGGACCGACGACGGACACTCCCGTGCTGGTGGACGGATTGGCCGACGCGGTCGATGCGTCCGTGCCTGCTGCGACTGCCGCCCGTACACACTTGGCAGGTCACAAGGATCGCTATCACATTCCCTCACCCGACCGGGACCTGGCCTCCGACACCGTGACCGCGGACGCCGACGGCGTCGAAACGGTGCGTCTGGACCAGAAGTACCACGGTGTGCCGGTCCTGGGTGCCCAGTACGTGGTGCGCATGACCCACAAGAGCGGGAAGCGGACGGTCACCGGCACGTCCGGCTCCTACTTCACCAGCCTCGATGTCGACACCGACCAGGAGACCCTCCCCACGAAGACCGCCGTGGACGACGCGGTACGGCACGTGCGGAGCGAGCTGGACCGGGGCGGCTACCGTCCCGCCCACGCCAAGAGCGGCACGGCCGCCCTGTCGGGCGACGACCGGGGACTGACGATCCTGCCCACGGGCAAGGGCGTCCTGGCCCGCCATGTCACCGTGCGCGGCTTCGACCCCGCCATCGGTACACCGCTGGTGCAGGAGGTGTATGTAGACGCGACCACGGGAACGGCGCTGTTCGAGTCCGGCGGGTTGCCCACCTTCACCGCGCCAGGACAGGTCGCGGGCGTCCGTACGAGCGGCACGCCGGTGAAGCAGAGCAGGCCCGACCGATCCGCGGCCGGCTCCGGGTCGGCGAGCGTCACGGGTAGCGGCACCCTGCTCAACGGCTCCACTGTGCCGCTGTACCTGACGAAGGACGCAGCCACCGGTGCCTACCTGCTGCGCGACACCGCGCACATGGCGGACTCCAAGGAGCACAACGTCATCCAGACGTGGGACGCCTCCAGCCTCTGGTATCAGGATGTCTCCGGGGTATGGCCGGACGGCGTCGTGCCGTTCGCGTCGCCGACCCCCGAGGCCGGACCGGAGCTGACCTCCGTCGGGGCGGTCGACGCACACTGGGCGGCCGGGAAGGTGTACGAGTTCTACCGTGACACCTTTCATCGCGACAGCCTCGACGGCCAGGGCATGGCGATCAACTCACTGGTCGGCGTGACCGACTTCGGCAGCCCGTTCGTCAACGCCTTCTGGGACCACACCAAGATGGTCTACGGAACCGGCGACGACGAGTACCGCTCGCTGGCCTCCGATCTCGATGTAGTGGGCCACGAGATGACCCACGGGGTGGTCGAGCACACCGCGAACCTCGTCTACTCGGGACAGTCGGGCGCCATGAACGAGGCGCTGGCCGACTACTTCGGCAACGTCATCGACATCACCGTCAACCACACCGCCATGAGCGATCCGGACGCCGGGCTGATCGGCGGCGATCTGTGCCGCACCCGGACGCCCGAGGAGTGCGCCTTCCGCAACCTCAACGACGGTGCCACGACGGCCCACTTCCTCGGCCTGCCCCTCGGCGCAGCCGGGGACAACGGCGGCGTGCACCTCAACTCCACCATCTTCAGCGGCGCGTTGTGGGACATCCGCGAGAGCCTCGGCGGCGCACTGGCCGACAAGATCGTCTACCGGGCGCTGACCTCCTACATCACCCCGCTCGACGGCTTCGACGAAGGCCGGGACGCGGTCGTCGCTGCGGCCAGGTCGCTCGGTGTGAAGGGCGCCAGGCTGACCGCCGTGAAGGGCGCCTTCGACGCCCACGGCATCGTCCCGGGCTGGGAGAAGAATCTCGGCCTGGACAGCAATGTGCTGCTCGGCAGGCTCGGCACGCTGCCACAGTACGTGGGCACCGGCAACGCGCCTGGCGCCGGCGGCGGTTGGTGGGCCGTGCCGAAGTCAAGCCCTGACGGAGTCGACCCCTACTCGGTGTGGGTGGGCCGCATCGACGGCAAGGGCCGGCCGCACCAGGTCTCCCCGGACGACGGCCGCAGCCACATGAGCGCGGTCACCGACGGCAAGCACGTCGTATGGGTGGCGGTCGGCGACGTCCCCGACGACCCGTGGTCCCACACGTACGACATCATGTCGGCGCCGGTACAGGGCGGTAAGCCGAAGACACTGTTTCGAGCCCCCTCCGAGGTCACGGGGGTGAGCGTCGACGCCGGAACCGTGACGTGGTCCTTCCGGGACCCGGCCAGCGGGCTGCTGCGGGTCTACTACCTCAAGAGCGGAGCCACCGTCCCGCAGCAGGTGCCGATGGCCCGTGACTACAACCAGGCTTCCCGACCGGCGCTGAAGAACGGACGGGTCGCCTACATCGAGGACGGCCTGTTCGACGGGACGTACGGGGTCCGGAT
The DNA here is from genome assembly GCF_042754285.1 of Streptomyces sp. NPDC059224. Taxonomy (NCBI): domain Bacteria; kingdom Bacillati; phylum Actinomycetota; class Actinomycetes; order Kitasatosporales; family Streptomycetaceae; genus Streptomyces; species Streptomyces sp. NPDC059224. The sequence goes on along the minus strand of NZ_JBHZAN010000059.1, from coordinate 15,351 downwards.
CGAGATGTACGACATCGCGACGGGCACGACCACGGCCCTGGGCACGCCTTCGCAGCCGGAGTGGATCAGTAACCCGGTCATGACCTCGTCGGATGTGTACTGGCTCATCGACACCGACTACACCGACCAGGACCAGACCACATTGCGTCGGGCCCACCTCGGCGGCCCCGACGGTGCGGTGATCACCGATGTCATCCCGGAGAAGAGCGACCGCGCCACACCGGCCTACGGCCTCGCCGCCACGGACTCCGCGGTCACTCTGACCGTCTACCCCTCATGGGGCCAAGTCTTCGACGACCCCAACGACTCCCTCGCCAAGCTCTACCGGTTCACCCCGGACGGTGCCCCGCTCGGTCGTGTCTCCTGCAGCGTCGGCCAGCAGTCCAACGCGGTGGCCGGCACCGGCAATGATGTGCTGTGGATGGACACCACGACGACCGACACCGACCTGGTGACCAGGAACCGCCCGGCGGGCACCTGCGCCTGAGCACTCCGTGCGACCACCGGTCCCGCCTTGCGTGCGTACTGCCCACCAGCACACAAGGCGGGACCGCCGCCCTTCCAGAAGGTATGGACACCCGCTCCAGCAGTATCGGAATGTCGAGTCCTGCTGGACGACGGTCACCGGCCGGGCCGTCCGCGGTCGGTGTGGCCATCCTCTCGTGCGTCATCGAGAAGCGCGACGGCCGCATCTCCCAGCAGGACGTCGCGCCATGCCGGACGGGAAACAAGCCGGTCCATCCCGCCCGCGTGCTGGTCATCGCAACGGACTGAGGCCGGACCGCCCCGCCCTCGCCCACCCGATACATCCGTGAGTCGTCCGTCGCGCTCAACTCGAGCGCCCTCACACCGGGCTCCGATGCCTTCGGGAATGCCATCCGGGAGGTCGCCGGTCGTCTCCGCGCCGATACCGAGGGCGTGTTCGCAGCTTCCAAGACGGCCGAGGGCCCGCCATCGTGGCGAACGCCTCTTGCTCTCATGGCACGCGTCGGTTGTTCAGCCGAGCGGGCGCAGGCCTTCACCGCCGATCCGGTATTCCGGGACGCTGCCGGGGTCGGCGGAACCCGCCCGAGCCGCTGTGCAGCCCGTCCCACCACTGCACGGGAGCATGTGCGCGAAAGCCCTGAACCGGACGCGTTCCGAGGCCTCCACTGGATGCCTTGAACGGGAGGCAGCCATGGAGGAGACGCCGCAGTCCGGGCCTGGCGAAGTCAAGCCACGGCCCGACTACCCGCCGAAGACGCCGCCTCCTTCGAAGAAGCCGCCGAGCCCGCCGACACCCGACCCATCCCGCGAGGATCTCCTGGCGGGCCTCCCCGTTCCGCAGAACGTCTCACGGACCGAGTTCCCGGTCATGAAGAGCCGGCGCGGTGCGTCGTGGACCTTGGAAGCGGCCCCGTGGGCGCCGGGCAAGGCCTCCAGGCTCGTGAGCGCCCAGCTGTCCCGCTGGCATCTCACCCCTCCCGCTGCGGTGGATGAGGCGGTGCGGTTCCTGGCCGCCACCGTCGTCGAGGACGGCGGCCGCCGAATCAGCGTCCACCTGTCCGAGCAGGACCACACTGCGCTCGTGCTCTGCCTGGGACACCAGCAGACCCAGGCAGGCGAGGCAACGGAACTGCTGACCGAACTCCGCGCCCTGGCCGTCGACAGCTGCGGCACCGAGATGACCGCCGACGGCCGACAGGTATGGGCCCTGTTCCCGGTCCACCCCGCCGCGACGGCGGCCAGGAGCACGGCCTCGGCCTGAAGGTCCTCCCACCGCGAACGGGGTCACGCTGACGTACCGAACATGCCAGCCGCAGCACACCGCAGGTTGTCCGTGCCAGCTTACTGATCTTTTCGTAAGTTCGGTGGGGTTGGTGGGTGGATGGTCAGGCCGGTATGGGCGAGGAATGACCATGGCAGTCGGGGGTTGGCATTGATGCGGCGGATGCCTTGCTCGGTGGCGTCGGCGACATCGCCGAGGTGGTCGCCGGCGAGGTTGGCGAGTTCGCGTTTCTTGAGTGAGGACCACAGCAGTTCCACCGGGTTCAGCTCGGGAGCGTAGGCGGGTGATCGCTCCAGGGTGAGCCAGTCCTGTTCGGTGACCCAGGCCCGCATCGCTCGGCTCCAGTGGGCGGACAGGCCGTCCCAGGCCAGGATCACTCGCTCACCGCGGTAGAACACCTTCATCTGCTCCAGGACCTGGGTCTGATGCAGGTTCGGGTGACAGGTTGAGTTGGAGTGACCCTCGAGATTCCGACACCTGGACGCTGGATGTTTCGTCATCCAGGGGAAGTGATCCATGGTGGCAAAACGGAGGAATTTCCCGGACGAGTTCAAACGGGACGCAGTGGACCTTGTGCGGTCCTCGAAGGACCGGCCCCTTACCGACATCGCCCGGGGTCTTGGCGTCCATCTGGAAACGTTGCGGAAGTGGGTCCGAGAGGACGCCGCCCGCCGCGCCCACGCGAGTGGCGACGAGGCTGATGCCGACATGACCTTGAGCGAGCAGAGGAACTCAGGCGCCTGCGGCGGGAGAACGCCCGGCTGAAGGAGGACAACGAGATCCTCCGGAAGGCCGCCGCCTATTTCGCACGGGAGACGACACGGTGATCCGCTTCCGTTTCGTCGACGAGCACCGGAACGCCCATGGCGTGAAGCGGATGTGCGACGTCCTTGGCTGGGACCGCTCCGGCTACTACACCTGGTACAAGAACAAGGAGGCACGGCAGCAAAGGGCGGATGCGGAAGAGGAACTTGTCCGCCGGATCCGGTGCATCCACACCGAGTCCGGGGGCGCCTACGGCGCTCTGCGGATCACTCGTACCCTGCGCTAGCAGGGGAGGGTCGTGAATCGCAAACGCGTCGCCCGGGTCATGCGGGAACGTCAGATCGCCGGAATAACCCGCCGGAAATCACGGTCCCTGACAAAGGCCGACCGTACGGCACCGCCCGCACCCGACCTCGTCCAGCGGGACTTCACCGCGCCGATGCCGGGCCTGAAACTCGTCGGTGACATCACCTGCCTGCCCACCGCCGAGGGATGGCTTCACCTGGCCACGGTGATCGACCTGTGCACGCGCGAGGTCGTCGGCTGGTCCATGGCCGACCATATGCGCACCCAGCTGGTCGATGACGCCATCCGAATGGCCCATGCCGGCGGACACACGGCTGGCAACGCGATCTTCCACACCGACCGCGGATCGCAATACACGTCTCGCCAATTCCGGGAAAAATTGGCCGAGTTGGACATCCGGCAGAGCACCGGCCGAACCGGCTCATGCTTCGACAATGCGGCTGCAGAGAGCTTCTTCGCCGTACTCAAATCCGAGATCGGCACCACGGCCTGGCCGACCCGGTCGCAGGCCCGGCAAGACGTATTCGGATGGATCGCGCAGTATTACAACCGGGAGCGGATCCACTCGACCATCGGCTACCTCACCCCACACCAGGCCAGGACCCGCTACAGACAACGGCTCCACCTCGCCGCATAAAACGAAAGTGTCGGACCTCAAGGGGTCACTCCACATCCCTTCCGACACCGATCTGTCCGACGCCGATGTCTCGATCGTCGCGGACGGCTCGCCAGCGTACCGGGCCTGGTGCTTGTTGGAGGACCAGTACAAGATTGGGTGGGTGATCGCCGGGAAGCTCTTGGCCCGTAAGCGGCCGCGGCTGCTGCCGGTCTACGACCGGGTCGTGCGCTGTGCGCTCGGCCACCCGCCGTCGTTCTGGACCGATCTGCGCACCGCCCTGCGCGAGGACGATGCGGCCCTGCACCACAGGCTCCTTGGCCTGCGACAGAGTGCGGGCCTGCCCGAGACAGTCAGCGCGCTACGGGTCGCCGATGTCGCCGTTTGGATGGCCCACCCCGCCCCCGGCCACCGCTGCCCCTGAGGATCCACCGCAGGGACGGTCAAATGCTGACGCTCGGAGGGGCTTGCTGGTGCGTGGAGTGCCGGCTGACCTGGTGTGTTGTGAGTTTCGGCTCCCAGTCCTACGCCGACGTCGTCCGCGACCGCGTCGCCCATGAGCAACACGAAGCTCACCTTGCAGTGGTCGGCGACTTCGACTGCTCTGGCGAGGACATCGAGCGGGACTGGGTAGAGCGGCCGGGCTGCTGGAGCTCGGTGACCCGGGTCCTGCTCACCTACTGTTGAGCGACGTTCGTTTTGTGGGGTCTGTCCAGCCATCTGGACAGACCCTTATCGATAGAGAATTTTACTCATATGGTCTGGGCGGCAGTCAGTAGTGCTGGCTTTGTTCATGAGAACGGGCGGCAGATGTTCGCCACTTCGGGAGGCGTCAGGGCCTGCCTGAGATTCAAACTGTGATGCTCGACGCCGCGGGTTGCGCTTCGGCCCCGCGGTGGATTCAAAACACGTTGGCCGGTCTGCCACGGAGCTGCGAGGATGCCTCCTGATTCTGTAGCGGAGGGCATTTGTTCGTTTTCGTGTGTGGGGGATGCGGCAGGGAGCTGACCGCCCCGCTGTCCCGGGTCGCCCTGCCGGCACACGCTCATCAGAAGTACGGGAACGGGCTCCAGCTCCCGGTGCTCATGGAGTCGGGCACGTTCGCCGAGGACCCAGAGCCCTGGGGGCCGCCGTGGCGGAGATGGGAGGAGATCCAACCGGACGAGGCGGTAGCCCGCGGCATCTACGCGCCGGTCCACGCCCTCTCCGACGGCGCCCCCGGCTCGATCGTCATCACACCCGGCGACGCCCGCGGCACCGTGCTGATCCCGGAGCGGGCCAGCGGGTACTGTTGCGGCCTCGATGGCGCAGACGGCCCCAACATGGCCTGCGAGCGATGCGACCTGCCCGTGGCGAGCCGAATCGACGACTGCTCACTCTGGCAGGCGGTGTGGCTCGCGCCCGACGCTGTACGCCGCCTGACCGTCGGCGACGCCGACTCCGTACCACTGACCTGGACAGAGTTGCTGGAGGAGGGGAAGTCCACGCCTCCGTTCGAGCCGATCGCCACATGGGGCTCGCGGCTCGGGCCGAACCACTTCTGGTCGTGGAGCCCGCAGTGGGAGGCCGCGGTCGGCCGGGCACTTGCCCACCTGCTGGCAGCCTCGCGAGGCCAGCCGGTGACCGTCCCGGACGGTCTGAGCATGGAAGTGTTCCAACGCGCTCTCGACGCCCTGCTGCCTGCCGGGCCGCCGGCACGGCGCGCCGTTCTGGCCGGACCGGGACAGCCGACCGTCGACGGGGACGCAGACATCCTCCTGGTGCCGACCCATCCGCAGACCGGACAGATATGGACCCCGGCTGGGCCGGGCACTTCGGCCTACCGGGTGCCTCTGCCGTTCGGGGTGTGGCTGTGGCTGGCCTTCCCCAAGCCGCACCTGCCGTTTCCCGCGTCGGGCGGCATGCCCGACGGCGTCCTCCGCGACGACCCTCCCGCACCGCGCCCCCGGTACTTGTTCCGGGCCGATCCGGACGCCTTTCAGCACACCCTGGTTCGGTTGCCGGCCGTCCGTAGTCCATGGTTGCGCTGGATTCCCGGAAACCTCACCCAGCACATGCGCGCCGGGCTCTTCTAGCGGACTGGCCCGGAGGCGCCGGAATTGAACGGCGCCGGACAGTGGTGCCTCCCGAAGTGGTGAACATCTGCTGTTCGTTCTCATTAACAAAGCCAGTAGTGCCTTCTACCAGAGAGTCACGTGCATCGTGAAGTCGCAGGTCACCGGTCTGGTGTGAGGAGCGACTCGGGTACTCGCGCCGGTCGGCGGCCGATGACCACGGCGTAGATCATCGGGCAGGTCCCGTTCCGGCGGACTGCCGGGTTCGGCTGCGCCCGCGGCCGACCCCCGCCTACGATCCGTCGGCAGGTCGGCACGCCACGAGATCGAGGGGGCTGCGGAGATGCAGGAGCGGCAGTGGATCACCACTCGCCGAGGCGAACTGGATGCCTTCGCCGAGCAGTTGACCAAGCAGCTGCAGGAGGTCCAGGTCGAGCGGGACGAACTGGCGATCGCGGAACGAGTGTTGAACCGTTTGGCCGAGCAGGCCCAGGCCGACGCCGAAGCTGTCGCTCCGGTGTCCGCGAAGGTGGCCGGGCGGGCGGTACTGCTGATCCCGCACCGCAGTGACGCGGCCGACGAGGACGCGTTGCCCGGCGACTACCGCAAGATCCTGGCGATCGTGCGGGAAGCTGACGGCCCGGTGCAGGTCAGGGCGGTCGGTGAGCGGCTGGGCCTGGACGCTGCGGTGCGTGGCAAGCTGGAGCCGCTGCGCGCAAAGCTGACCAAGCTCGCCGATCGTGGTTGGCTGCACAAGCGGCCCGACGGGCGGTTCACCGCGCGTCCGTGATCGTGCAGGACGGGCCGTAACTGGCGGGCCCCCGGCGGCAGTTGAGTTTGGTGTGAAGAAAGCCAACCACATCGTCGAGGGCCCTGACGGCCTTGTCTACACCGCCCGCCTGCCCCTGTCGAGCACCGCCTTGAACTACCTCGCCACCGTGATACGCGGCCACTTGAAGAAGATCGGTTCGCGGTGGCGGGCTCTGCCCGCGGGGAAGATTGCCGGGATCGTGCTGGCGGTGCTGCGCTGTGACCAGCGGCCCGGCGACCTGGCCGGCGGGAACGGAGTGCACCGCACCACCGTCACCCGGTGGGTGCGGGAGGCCGTCGGCCTGCTCGCCGCCCGTGCCCCGCGCCTGGACCGCGCGCTCAAGAAGATCGCCCGAACAGGTGGCGGGGTGGTGCTGCTGGACGGCACCCTGATACGGACCCGGCGGCGGACCGGCACGGCGAACCGGAAGAACTACTCCGGCAAGAGTAAATGCCATGGTCTGCTGGTGATGCGCTCACGGACGACCGGGGCCGGCTGCTCTGGGTCTCGGCGACCCGGCCCGGACGGACCTCGGAGATCACTGCCTGCCGTCACGATCAGCTCACCGCCAAGCTGCGGGCGGCCGGGCTCGGCGCCATCGCCGACCTGGGATTCGTCGGGCTCGACGACAGCGGACCGGACGCCGACCCGGCGGTGATCACCGGCTACAAGGCCGCGCGGAACCGGCCCCTGACACGGGGACAGAAGCTGTCCAACAAGGCACTGGCAGCCGTCCGCGCCCCGGTCGAGCACGGATTCGCCCACCTCAAGAACTGGCGCGTCCTCGGCAGGCTCCGCACCGACCCCAAATGGTCGACCGCACTGGTCAGGGCCCTGCTGGTCCTCACGAACCGCGAAGTCTCCCGCTGACCGACGATCTTCACCGAAGCGGGACCGGCACCGACAGTGCCGGGCCGCCGCCCGCCACCGCAGGGACGTTTCCCTGACGCCATCCTGTACGGGAACCGGACCGGGATCCCCTGGCGCTACCTCTGCTCGCCTACCCGGAGCGGCTGCCGACCTGGTAGGTTATAGGTCGACCACTAACGTAGGAGTGAAGATGACAGTCAAGGAAGACGACGCCGCCCGCCGGGCCGCTGCCCAGCACGCTCTGGCCGAGCACCTGCGCCTTACCGCCGCGGGACGCGTCGATGAATGGGTGGAGCTGTTCGCCCCGGACGCGGTGCTCGAGTTCCCGTACGCGCCGGCCGGCGTGCCCCAGCGGGTGAGGGGGCGAGAGGCACTGGTCGCCCACATGAGTAACTTTCCCGAGACCTTCGACGTGGAGTTCGTCGACCTGGTCTTCCACGACACGGTCGATCCGGGTCTGGTGATCGCCGAGTTCCGCTCGAAGGGCACGGCGCTGCCGACTGGCAAGCCGTACGAGCAGCCGTGCATCTCCGTCGTCCGCACCGATGACGACGGGCGCATCACCCACTACCTGGACTACTGGAACCCGCTGGTGGCGATCGAGGCGCTCACGCCCGACGACGTGCCGTCCGACTCCGACCTCAGCGTGACTTTTGGAAGCTGAAAGGAGAGATGTTTAACTGACGCCCATGCCCGCCCCCGGCACCAGCACGAAGAGCGACGAACGACGCCGGGCCATCATGGCCGCCGCGGTCGACTGCTTCGCGCAAAAAGGTTTCTACGGTACGACGACGCACGAGATCGCAGCGTGGGTCGGCGTCTCTCAGCCGTACCTCTACCGCCTGTACCCGAACAAGGAAGCCCTGTTCGCGGCGGCGGTCGACCACGTGTCCGTCGTCATGACCGACACACTGGTCGCCCACTCACCGGCGTCGGGCGGGGCCGGGCTGGCGCCCGAGGCGGCGTTGGATGCCGCACGCGGCGCCTACGCCGCGCTCGTCGCGGACCGGAACATCCTGCGTTTCCTCATGCACGCGAACTGTGCCGTCGGCGAGCCGCTGGTGGCACAGGCCGTGCGCCGGTGCTACGCCAAGCAGGTCGACACCGTTCGGCAGCTGCTGGGCGACGACGACGCCGTGCGGCGCTGGTTCGGCGCCGGAATGCTCGACAACGTGGTCGCCGTGCTGGGTCTGGCCGACATCGATGAGCCGTGGGCACACGTCCTCACCGCTCGATGACCCGACACCGGCAGTTCGGCGACGACGGCCCCGAGCCTTCCTCGTAGGCCGGCTCGGCCAGCCGGTTCAGGACCCGCTCGGCGATCACGAGCTCCACCCGCTCGGCCTGGACCTCCTGCAGCTGCTTGGCTAACTCCGCAACGAGCCTGTCCAGTTCACATCCGGCGAGCCGTGATCCGCTCCAGCTCGCGCATCCCCACGTCCTCCCCGCTCTCCCGGCGGTACCTGCCCGGTGACGGATCGCAGAAGCGGTACCGCGGCAAGCGCAGCAGAACTTGCCGACACCCCCGAACGACATGTCAGACGATCTTCGCCGTGGACACTGGCCGACGACCAGCGCGAGTAGCTCTCCCGGCCCTCACACCAGACCCGTGACCAGCAACTTCACTATGCACACCACTCACTCGGGGACGGCACAGAGGTAGCCGACGCAGGTGGGTGCCCGCGCACGGGCCTTCGCAGGCGAGCAGGGATGTTCTGAGCCGTTCTCGACGAGCCGAGTGGCAGAGAGCCTTGAGAAGTGTGCGTCACGCTGGACGGCCTGGCATGGCTTCAGCTGTCGGTGCCTTCGGGCTTCTCCTCGGCCTGGGGCACAACTGCCGGCTCCGGCGCGTCGGGCGCGGTGTAGAAGACGGAGGAGCCCTGCTTGGTGCGCTGAGCCTGGCTCTTGGCCACGAGTCCTTCGAGGGTGACGCGTACGACCTTGGTCTTGATGCCGCGTTCGGGATAGGCCTGGTCGAGCGTGGCGGAGATTTCCGCGGCGGAGCGCGGTTCGCTCTGCTCGGTGAGGTGGCGGCGGATGAGTTCTACCAGGGTGGGCTGGGTTGTCTTGGCAGCAGGTACGGTCTTGGCCGCGGGCTTCTTGGCGGCTGGCTTCCTGGCCGCCGGGCTTGCCTGCGAGGCGGTGGCCTTCCTCGCCCTCCGCCTGCCGCTCGGTTCGGCGCTGGGGTTCTGCCGGGGGGAGGGCACTGCGGTGCTCTCGGGCGTGACCGCCGACTCGGCTGGTGCTTTGGTGATGCCGAGCGCCTGCTGCATGTTCACCAGCACGGTGTGGTCCTGCTGGAGGGCGGTCAACTGCTCTTGCAGGGCGGCGATTTCCGCAGCGACGCGTTCCTGTTCCTTGAGATTGTGTTCGAGGTCGTCGGTCACCCGGGCGATGTACTGCGATGTCAGTTCGGTGGTGCTGGTCGTGCTCTCGGACATGGTGCTTGACCTTTCCTCGTGTGCGGCCGTGAGGGTGGCGTCTGTGGGCCGTTCCTGACCGGGCAGCGTTCCTGGCGGCCAGTGCCGACGGTGCCGCAGAACGGATGCCACCGCTGCAACAACGTGCCTTGGCGTAGTGATGGTACGGACCGGTGGAGCCGGTTGTTCCCTCTCAGGCGGCCTTTCTCGGCCCGAGGCCGGCCTCAAGGCAGTGGCGCCTGGCACCTGCGGGAGGGTACTGCTGGGCGGGCTCGTGCACGGGGCTGGGGTAGTTGCCAGGACACCTCGTCGGTCTCCCGGTTGTGCTGCCAGGCTCCCAGTGTGCAGGTGGTCACCAGCCGGTCGAGAAGCTCTCCGGTCTGCTGCGGTGAGTGCCCGCACAGGCGAGCGAGAACGTCCATGTCGGCGCTGTGATCGGCATCGGCGCACATGTGTGCGGCCAGTACCAGGGCGGTCAACCGCAGGGCAGGCGGCGCGGCCGGCAGGGCCAACGGGGCGGCGTGCAGCGCCCAGTGGGCGGCACGACGGCGGGCGCAGCGACCAGGTGCCTGGTCCAGGACCGCAGCATCGAGCAGCCGCACCTGCATGGGCGGCGACCTCACATCCGGCGACTCCAGCCAGCCGGCGTGGGCCAGTTCCTGCCACAACTCCCAGTGCCCGCGCAGGCGCATGCCGCGCAGCAGGCCCGCCGGCAGCCGCACGTGCCCGCGGGTGTCGGCGCGCAGGGCGCACTGCAGACCCAGCAGCCGGGCGGTGGGGGAGGTGAACCGGGGCAGCGCGGCGCCGAGGTAGGTGAGCATCTCCCGTACGCGCACCCGCTCGTCGAACTCCGTCCCCGGTCCTGTGCGCGCAGCAGACCGTGGAGGAGCCGCGGGCTGCGGCCGGGGGGAGCCGAGCAGGGTGTCCGGCACCACGGAGGTATGGCTGGTCGCCGCCGCACAGGCCGCGCAGGTGTCGGCCAGCCGCCAGGCGCGGCCGCCGCGGTCGCCGGTGAGGGCGAGCAGCACCGGCCCGGCGCACCCGCGGCGGCGCGGATGCCACGCGCAGCCCTGCGCCCGGCACTGGCAGCTGCGCAGATATGCCGGCAACACGTCGGCACGGGCGTGGCAGGCCAGATGCGCCAGGGCGACGGATCGTGCGGAGGACGCCTGAAGGGGAGAGGTGTGGGCGGTGCAGGAGGGGCAGACAAGCATGGGGCCGCCCGCTTGCGGACGCAGTTCCACTGTCCAGATGCGCCGCACTGCGGCATGCGCGCCACCGAGCCTCATGGGCTGGTCGTCCTCCCGTCTGTCCGCGTCATGGCGGGGCTCACCGTGGCAGGCCCCCGAGACGGACGCACCGTAGTGCAGATTCCCGCACCGCGGATTTCGCCCTCCCTTCGCCCTGGCGAAAGTGCAGAAACCCGCACTGACGGGGCAGGGGTCTGCACCGTCGGATGGTCGGGTGACGATCTTGCCGCCCGACCCCGACCTCACTGCACTGCGCGTCGTGCTCGCGCGCCTGAGGGCCGAACGCGGCTGGACCTTCGACGAACTCGCCGACCGCAGCGGTCTGGCCCGGCGCACCCTCATCGACCTCGAACACGGCCACACCACAGGCAGTGTCACCACGTGGCACACCCTCGCCCACACCTTCGACGTGCCTATCGAGCACTTCCTGGGCGCCCTGTGCGACGACCACACTCCGCCCGGCACGGCCGGTTCCTGAATCCTCGCTCCGTCCCGGCGTGCACCAGTCACGAATCACCCGATCGGGCAATCAGGCGTAGAACGACCGTTCGCGATACCGTTCATGCGTGCGAGCTCGTTGGGCTGGCCGGGGGACATACTTTCCAACACGTTGCTCACGCCTGCGCGTCGCCTGGCACGGTCCCTGCCATGTGCCCCACGCCCGCCCCTGCCGGCCGCCACTGGGACGGCAGTCCCCGCGTCACCCGACACCCCCGCCCCCTACTGGTGACCGCCACCAGCCCCAGCGGCCTGCTGCGCGCCGGCCAGCACAGCCGCTGCCGCCGCTGCGGAAACCGCACCGACCGGCGGCCCATCGCCCTGCACCCCGCCGAACTGACCGCTGCCCAGGTCCCCGAATCGTGCCGCTGGCACCTGAGCGGCGGCATCGCCCCGCCCGCACGGCGACGGCAGCGCCTGGTGCCGCATCCCGCACGCCGTGCTCTGCCCGCGCCGCACGCCCACCTGCCGGCCCCACCCCTGCCTCGAGACGGTCCGCCGCCAACTCGCCGTCCGCACCCGCCGTCTGATCGACACCGGCGCCTTCACCCCCGCCCTGCCCACCAGCGGCAGCGCACCCGGTGCCGACACCGACGCACCTGACCACCCCGTCGTGCAGATGCTGCTGTGCCGTTACCTTGCCGAGCGCCCTGTCCAGCGCCTGCGCTGCGTGGCTCAGACCCACCACCGCCACCGCTGCGCGAATTCGGTCCTTGCCCCCACCGGCCCTGCCGGGACCTGGAGACTGCTGCCCACCGACCCCCAGCGAGGCCAACTCGCCCTGCCCAACACCCTGATGGCCGTCTACGACCTAGGCCACCTCCCCTACGGCGAGCAACTGCGCTGGCGCACCCAACACTGCCCCGCACGTGCCGCCACCCCCGGCGTCGCCGACCTCGCCCTGACCGGATGGCAGCCCTTCGACCCCCTCCTGCACGCGGCGCACATCCACACCTGCCTGCCCCACCCCCCGGCCCGCCGACACGGCAGGAGGTGACGATGCCGCATCACGCCCTGGAAATCGTGCTCACCCGGCCCCTGTCCCCGGCGGCCCTGCTCCGCGCCGCCCGCGTGCTGCCGCTCGCCGCCAACCACGACGCCACCCGTCTGATGGCCCTCGTACCTGCCAAGACCCCCCACCGGGCGGCCCGCCGACTGTGCCACCGGCTCGGCGCACGCCTGCCGATCGACGTGATCACCACGCATTACCCGGACGCAGACCACAAGGTGCTGCTCAATGTCGCCTTCCCGCCCGCCACGCACGCTGCCCTCAGGGCCGCTGCCCGCCGCGCGCAGCAGACCCCGGAGCGCTTCGTGGAACTGGCCCTGCACCGGGCCCTGGCCGAGCACGCCGACCAGGAGACCGACCGCCTCGACCGGGCGGTACGCGAGCTACTGGCCCACACCACCCCCGGCTACCTGCTCTCCGCCGTGGGGCACGCACTTGCCCGGCTCTCCGAAAGGCCCACGTCATGAACCCGACCGGCGAACAGACGGCGGCCGCCGATGCCTTCCGCGCCGGCGACCACCTCGCCCTGCAGGCCGGCGCGGGCACCGGGAAGACCACCACCCTCACCTTCCTGGCCCGCACAACCGACCGCCGCGGCTGCTACATCGCCTACAACCGGGCCATCGCCCAAGACGCCCGCGCCCGCTTCCCCAGCACCGTCCGGTGCAAGACCGCCCACGCGCTCGCCTACGCCGCCGTCGGCCACCGCTACACACGCCGCCTGAACGCTCCCCGCCGCCCGGCCTGGCAGACCGGACAGGCCCTCGGCATCACCAAAGCCCTCCGCATCGGCGACCGCGAGGTCACCCAGCGCACCCTGTCCAACGCCGCGCTGCGCACCGTCGCCCGCTTCTGCCACACCGCCGACGAAGCCGTCACCCGCCACCACGTGCCCCACCTGCGCGGCCTGGAAGACACCGACCTCCACGTCCAACTCGCCGCCCACATCGTGCCGTTCGCCCGCAAAGCCTGGGCCGACCTGCAACACCCCGGCGACGGCGCCGTCCGCTTCGACCACGACCACTACCTCAAGATCTGGGCCCTCACCCAGCCCCGCATCCGGGCCGACTTCCTGCTGCTGGACGAGGCCCAGGACACCAACCCCGTCGTCGAACAGATCTTTCTCGCCCAGCGCGACCACGCCCAGCTGGTCCTGGTCGGCGACTCCGCACAAGCCATCTACCAGTGGCGCGGCGCCAAAGACATCATGACCGGCTTCGACGGCACTCAGCTGGCCCTGTCCCAGTCCTTCCGCTTCGGTCCCGACCTCGCAGCGGAAGCCAACCGATGGCTGCGCCTGGCCGACGCGCCGATCCGCCTCACCGGAACCCCCGCCGTGCCCACCGAACTCGGCCCCGTCATCCAGCCGGATGCCGTGCTGTGCCGCACCAACGTCGGCGCCATGGCTCAGGTCATGACCCTCATGGCCGCCGGATACCGGGTCGCCCTGGCTGGGGGAGGGGACAGCCTGCAGGCCTTGGCTCTCGCCGCTCGCGACCTCAAAGAAGGCCGCCGCACCCACCGCCCCGAACTCATCCTCTTCCCCAACTGGAGCGATCTGCGGGACTACGCCGCCCACGACCCGGCCGGCCGAGACCTGCAGCCCCTGGTCCACCTCGTCGACACCCACGGAACCGACGCCATCCTCAGGGCCGTCGCCCACCTCGCCCCCGAGCCCCACGGTCGGGTCACCGTCTCCACCGCCCACAAGGCGAAAGGACGCGAATGGCCTCGGGTGCTCATCGCCGAAGACTTCGCTCGCTCCGACGGCGACGCTGCCGACGACGAACAGGACATCCCGAGACCGCCCGACCCCGTCGACGACGCCGAAGCCCGTCTGGCCTACGTCGCCGTCACCCGTACCCGCAGGCGTCTCGACCTGGGCGGACTGTCCTGGATCCACGACCACCCCGACGGCACCCCGACCGGCCACAACCGACCCCATCCACCGGCGCTGCCGCTGCCTCCCGCTGCTGCCGGGGCCTGAAACCCGGGGGCACCGGATCGGCTCAGAAGGGAGTCGATGTCGCGCGCGCTCGGTAAGCGGCAGCGCACAGGAGAGCCCCGGCTGGACGGGGGAGGCCAGCCGGGGCCGTGTGCGGTGGCGTGCGGAGGGCGGTCGCTTCTCGGTGAAAGGCTCCATGGAGCTTCAGATCATCCCCATGGGCTGTAGGTGGGACACTGCCCCCTCCGTAGCCACGTACGGAAGAACGGTGAACTGCCTTTGTCTGTTCCCCTGTTGGCGCCTGCGGATGTGTGAACTGCGGCACGCTGACCCGGCCCTGGCACGGGGACGCGGGGGCGTCTCTACTCGGTCGGGTGATGCTGATGATTGCCGTCAGCTGCGCCGCGGGCCGACGGCGGGAATTTTCAGACATCCCTAGGCAGGGCGGGGCTTCTTTCGCCTGCCTGAGGGTTGCGCGGGGTGGCTGAGGCCTGGCGGGCACGCCGACCTGATCTCAGCTCCGAAGGTCATGCCTGAGTGGACGTTCCTGGCCAGTGGGCCTCCTGCCCCGGAACCGGCAGCACGAAGCCGCCCTCCATAGCAGAACGGGCGTCGACCTCGTTGATGCTCACCATCAGGTCGTGCTCGGCCTGACCCGTGATGTCTGACCACGCGCGAGAGATGTCGGAGAGGATCTTCTGGCGAGTCTCCAGTGTGCGTCCTGCCCGGTGGGTGGCTTCGATGACGCTCGCACGTGACGGTTCCCCTCCGGTGAAGCCGCTGCCGGTGGGGACATCGAGAAAGAACACGTGGACGAAGCCGGCCGGTGCCCCGGTCGCTGCAACATGGGTCTCGGTGATCGCCCGGGCGAGTTCGGCGCGCAGAGCCACCGGTACGCCATCTTCCTGGACGTAGCACTTGTAGATAGGCATAGGAATATCTCCGTCAACTCAGCGGGATCGGGCAGCGGGGGGGGGCCGGCGTCGGGCGCCGCCGCCACAGCCCCCCCGACGCCGGCGGGCTGCGGGTGCACCCAGGG
>NZ_JBHZAN010000058.1:0-47666 GCF_042754285.1 Streptomyces sp. NPDC059224 | reverse complement strand
TCGGATAGTCACCACGGACCTCGGCAACCATACGGACCGCTCGTTTGCGCAGCTCAACGGGATAGGAGGAGGGACGTGCCATGACTCAATCCTTTCACGGAATCGAGTCTCTACCGAACCCGGAACGGTTCAGTCCGCGCATGGGACGTGAAGCTGAAGAACAACGCCAAATCCATGGCTGCACTGGTCACAGAATCCGGAAGCCGGCTGACCGACACTCCCGGCATCGCAGCCATAACCGCCGCCCGCCTCCTGGGCCGGACCGGAAACCCCACCCGCTTCCCAACTGCCAGCGCCTTCGCCCAGTACGCTGGCACCGCCCCCATCGAGATAGCCAGCGCCGGCCGCGCACACCACCGCCTGTCCAGGCGCGGCGACCGCCAGCTCAACTCGGCACTCCACACCGTGGCCATCACGCAGATCCGCATGCCCGGCACCCGGGGCCACGCCTACTTCAAGGCCAAAATCGCAGAAGGCAAGACACCCAGGGAAGCACAGCGCTGTCTGAAACGCCGCCTGGCTGATCACGTCTGGCGCACGATGGTCGGCGATGAACGCCGCCGCACCCGAACGACGGGCCCAGGAGGACAACCGGGGGCGACTACAGCATCCAGCGCGGTCGGCCCAACCCCGACGGCCGACTCTTCGGACAAGTCACTTCCCGGACCCGCCGAAACCGACCTTACGCCACTACACCAGACACCTTGACAAACACAGAGGCACCCGAAGGGCAGCGATCTGTCCCGGTGGTCGTCCACGGACCTCGAAGCCGTCGCCATGGCGATCAACAACCGGCCCCGCAAGACCCTCGGCTGGCGGACACCCGCCGAGGTCTTCGAAGAGCAGCTACGCTCGCTGCAACAGCCCGGTGTTGCAACGACTGGTTGAACTCGCCCAGTACACCTCCGCCACGTTCGCCCAGGTCAACGAGCGTTTCGGGGTCCACAGAAGCATGGGTCGCGCCGGGTCGAGTTACGACAACGCGCTGGCCGAATCGTTCTGGCAGGGGCTGAAGAGAGAAGCCCTGCACGGCACGTTCACGACGGTTCGTCAGGCCCGGCTGGAGATCTTCCAGTGGCTCACCTACTACAACGCCCGCAGACGCCACAGCTCACTCGGCTACCTCTCACCTGTCGAGTTCGAACAGCAGCACCAGCGAGGACATAGACTCACACTCGCGGCATGAACCCCTGTGTCCACACTCCGGGGGTCACCTCACTGCTGGCCCATCCCCGGTTCCACATGCACTTCACTCCGACCAGCTCGTCCTGGCTCAACCAAGTGGAGCGCTGGTTCGCGTTGCTGACGGGCAAGCAAATACGGCGTGGTGTCCACAGGAACGTCCAAGTCCTGGAGAAGGACATCCGGGCCTGGATCGCCGACTGGAACGACAACCCCAGGCCCTTCGTCTGGACGAAGACCGCTGACGAGATCTTCGAACGCCTCACCGGATATTTGAACCGAATCAAAGACTCAGGACACTAGGGCGAACCTAGGACGGCGCGGTTGCGGCGCACCGAGGACCAGAAGGACCAGGCGATCAGGATCACACCGACCGAGCCGGTGATGAACTCGTTGATCTCGTACTGGATGGTGACCAGCAGGATCGCGGCGAGCGCGCTGATGGCGTAGTGCGCGCCGTGCTCCAGGTAGACGTAGTCGTCGAGGGTGCCCTGGCGCACCAGGTACACGGTCAGCGACCGGACGTACATGGCCCCGATACCGAGGCCCAGCGCCATCAGGACGATGTCGTTGGTGATGGCGAAAGCGCCGATCACACCGTCGAAAGAGAAGGAGGCGTCCAGGACCTCGAGGTAGAGGAACATGAAGAAGGCGGCCTTGCCAGCCAGGACGACCGCGGAGCGGGGCTTGCCGGTGCGCTCGGCCTCTTCCTCCGCCTCGTGCTCGTGTTCCTCCTGCTCTTCGAGCTTGTCCTCGAAGTAGCCGGAGAGACCGCCCACGATCAGGTACGTGATCAGGCCTCCGATACCGGAGAGCAGGACCGTCTCCGCCTTGTCGACGTGCGTGCCGCCGTGCTGGTGTGCGTTGGTCGCGAAGGTGAGGGCCGAGATCAGCAGGACGATCAGGGCGATGCAGACCGACAGCATGTCGACCTTGCCGAGCTTGGCCAGCGGGCGCTCCAGCCAGCTCAGCCACTTGATGTCCCTGTCCTCGAAGATGAAGTCCAGGAAGATCATCAGCAGGAACATGCCACCGAACGCGGCGATTGCCGGGTGCGCGTCCGTCACCAGTTGCTGGTAGTGGTCCTTGTCGTTGAGCGCGAGGTCGACCGCTTCGATCGGTCCGAGCGAGGCGCTGATCGCGACGATGACGACGGGGAACACCAGACGCATACCGAACACGGCGATCAGGATGCCGATGGTGAGGAAGACCTTCTGCCAGAAGGCATTCATCTTCTTCAGGATCCCGGCGTTGACCACCGCGTTGTCGAACGACAGCGAGATCTCGAGGACGGAGAGGATCGCCACGATGCCGAGGGCGGACCACCCCCCGAAGAGGACCGCCGCAACCAGGCCGAGCGCGGTGACCACGAACGACCAGCCGAAGGTTTTCAGAACCACTGGGTACTCCACTTCGGAGATTGAGCCCGTCTGCTGGAGACCCGGGCGTGGCAGGCAGCGCGCCGGCTACCCCCGGCCGGATGTGAGGCTGCGGGTAGCCGGCGCGCTGAGTGTCGGTCAGTCGGTCAGCACACGGGGCCCTCGATGAATGCTGCTCGGATCGAGCCGGCGTGGGCGCCGAGCAGTCCCAGGGACTCTGCAGTTCGGCCGCTGGCGACGAAGTCTTCTCCGCACAGGGTGTTGGTCAGGGCGATGAACGCGTCTGTCAAGGGCATGGAGAGGCCAATCTGTGCGGCCAGTGAGCTCCAGATGACCAGTCCGAACGGGACGTCTTCGGTGAAGTACCGGTGCTTGAGCGAGTCCGGCTCGGGGAATGCCTGACGGCCGTAGCCTTGTTCGATGCGCTCGGCGAAGCTGCCTTCGGAGACGCCGTAGGCGGTGTTGAGGAAGTCCCAGAAGCTCCCAGATTTCACCCCCAGCGCGTCCGCCAGGGCGATGCGCTCCTGGTCGAGTGCGTCGATGACTTCGGCGATGCGGGGGGTCACCAGGGAGTGAAGCGGCCGGCGGTCGACGTCCTCGACGGTCTTGAAGTTCAGCACCGCTGGCGGAACGTGGTAGATGGGGTTGGAGTTGGTGAGTCCGACGGCCAGCGCGTCACCTCCGGACACGTACCGATCGCCGAAGTACGCCCGCAGGATCGTCAGTGCCTGGGGAGTGTCCGCACTGGGGACGGCTGCCAGCGGGACAGTCTGCTTTATCGCCCCGATGTAGACATGGGCGGGCTCGCGCAGGCGGCACGTGTAGAGGCTGGTGGCTGTTTCAGCGATGAGGGACGGTGTCCGTCCGGCGACCCCGAACATGCGGGCGAGTTCAACGCCACTGCCGAGCACGGCTGGCTGGAACAGCACGAGCTGGGAGGGTTCGAGTACCGCCGCGAGTTCCTTCGAAATGTAGGCGTGGGCGAAGGCCGGTGCTGCGACGATGACGACCTGGGCGCCGTGGACGGCTTCAGCGAGGTCGGTGGTCAGCAGCGCGGGTTTGCCGTGACCTTCCAACTCGCCGATCAGGGTGATGCCGCCGTCGTTGGCCTTGATCGGTTCGAGATCGTGGCCCCACCTGTCGAAGAGCCGCACGTCGTGGCCCTGGATCGACATGTGGCCGGCGATTGCCTGACCGACGTTGCCTGCGCCGATAATGGCGATGCTTCCCATTAAAGGACTATCCGTTCTGTTGTGTTTCGATGGGAGACTCGGCTTTGCCGAGCCGCGAGGTGCGCAGGGGTCTCGGAGCTGTGACCCTGCGCGTGTCAGGCCGCGGCTGCCCGGCAGGGGAGTGCCGGTGCTGGGCTGCGGTTCTACCTGACGGCCACTCCTGGGCCGAGGGGGATTCCGATCACGTACCAGAGGGTGAAGAAGGCGGACCAGGAGATGAGCACGGTGAACGCGATGGGGACCGTGAACGACAGCAGAGTTCCGATGCCTGCGCCCTTGCGGAACTGCTGGACGAAGCTCAGGGCCAGGATGAAGTAGGCGTTCATCGGGGTGGTGTTGGTGACCGAGTCTCCGATCATGAAGGAGACCATCGCCGCTTGTGGGGCAAGCCCGACATACATCACCAGCGGCACCAGCACGGGCGCGAGGATGGACCACATCGCAGACCCGCTGCTGATGATGATGTTGAGACCGCTGATGGCCACGATGATCACGAGCAGGATGACGAGGTGGGGCGCGTCCAGGGACTTGAGGAAGTCGGCGCCTTCGACGGTGATCACCTGGCCGACGCCGGTCCAGGTGAAGTAGGCGAGGAACTGCGCTACCACGAAGAAGAGAACGATCACGGGGGCGATGGACCTGATGCCATCTGCCATGGCGGCCGGGACGGCCGACAGGGAAGGGAAGGTGCCCACTCGTCTGCCGTACACGATTCCGAGGATCGCGAACAGCAGGGCGATGAACACGGCAATGTTCACGACAACCACCGACTGGGCGATGCTGCCGCCCTCGCCGAGGAAGGGGGAGCCCGGGAGTAGGAGCGCAGAGACACCCAGCGCATAGATCACGAACACAGCAGCGGACCACGCCATGCCGCGCTTCTCCGCGGCTGTGAGCTCCATCGTGAGCCGGACGTTGCCGTCGGATCCGCCGTCATGGGTGGGCTGGGTGTGGCTGGCGTTGAAGAGCTTGTCGGCGGCCAGGTCGTCCTCGGGGGCCGGTGTGAACTCAGGCCGCTTTGCCAGGACTCGGTCGACCAGAAGGGCGATAACGGCGGCGAGGAATACCGATGACGCCGCAGTGAAGAAGTAGGTGGCTACCGGCGTAATGACGTAGTCCGGGTCCACGGTCTGCGCGGCGGCGGCCGCGAGGGATGAGCGGATCGCATCGGACGGTGTCACCAGCGGGCTGGCGTTGAATCCGATAGCCGTCGATGCGTAGGCAACCATCAGGCCGAGCAAGGGGCTTCGGCCTACGGTGCGGAAGGCCAGCGCACCCAGCGGAATCATCACGAGGTAGGCGGAGTCGCCCATGACGTGGGCGATCATGCAACTGAACGCGATGGAGAAGGTGAGCCAGCGCCTCGGCAGCTTGCCGATGGTGACGCGCAGCAATGCGGTGAGAAGGCCGCTCTTCTCGGTGATGCTGACGCCCAACAGAACCACCACGACGACTCCCAGCGGCGGGAACCCGGCGAAGTTGTCCAGCGCGGACTCGGCAGCGAACTTGGCCCCCTCGACCGAGAGCAGGTTCTTCACCTCGACGGAGTCCCCCGTCGAGGGAAGCGTGACGGACACATCAGCATAGGCCAGTACCGCACTCGTCACCCCAAGGATGGCTGCCAAAATCCCGAACAGCCAGAACGGGTGGGGAAGCTTGTTGCCCGCCCGCTCCAGGGCGCTGAGCGCCCGGAACAATCGGTTCATGGAACCGCCGGCGACCGGACGACTGCTCGGGGTATGCGTCATCTCAGAGGGCCTTTCGGGTGCAGAAGGGCTGATCTTCTTGAGGGGATTGGACTGCTCTTCCGATTCAGAAGGGAGGCATTTCGTGACGAAAATGATGCTTAAGGGCGGACCGGCGGGCGATGGAATCCAGAAAGGGAGCGGTGGGATCGCGCAGCACGGGTAGCGCATACGGGCAGACGTGCCCCTATGGGAAACCCCAAGGCATGGACCTGATTGCGGGACGACACCCGCACGCAGCTGTGGCGCACCAGCCGAGGCTGTGCGTGCACGCCCTGAAACGCTGTTGCGGGGGAGCCGTCCGGCAGCGGGAAAGGAATACAAACCCGCGTCGGACAGCAACGCGTACTCGGTGAAAGGCCTGATGGGATCGGGGTGAGAGGTGCCACCTGGCCTGGCAAGCCGACCGTCGGTCAGGTCAACCGGCGGGAAAGGGATGCGGCTAGAACCCCTTGGAGGGCTGAACGGTCTGTTCGAGGAAGAACTCGACGAGGTCCGGGCGGTTGATGTCCCACCGTGCCTCGGCGAGGTTGCCGTCGGCCAACCAGGTCAGCCGGCGTAGCCGGATCACTGCCTGGCCTTCGGGGATGCGCAGCTGAGCCGCGGTCGCGGCGTCAACTGAGATTGGATCGATGTAGATACGAGCTTTGACTGCAGGGATGCCGACCCGCGCGAAATAGTCGTGCATCGTCAGATGGTTGAGATCTTCGTCCTGCAGCCGCGGTGCCAGCGCGAACGGAACGGCGCTGAGCTCAACACCGATCACGTTGTCGTCGACGTCGAACTTCAGCCGTCGCAGCTGATGCACTGGCGTGTCGTCCGGTACGCCAGGCAACTCCACTCCGGCATCGCAGGCCGGGACCACCGTCACAGACTCCACGGCGTGCCGCCCGGCGATCTTCGGCCCAGGCAGCGCCGTGTTGACGAAGCGCAGCAGATTCTCCTGCCGTGCTCCCTCGGTGACGAAAGTGCCCCGTCGGCGGTGGCGCTCCACCAGCCCAGCCTGAGCCAGCTCGGTCAGCACTCGCTGCGCGGTCGCACGGCCGATTGAGTACTGCTCCTGGAGCTCGGCTTCAGTGGGAAGCCGGCTGCCAGGAGGAAGTTCGCCAGACCGGATCTGCTGCTCCAGCTCGGAGCGGATCCGCAGGTACGTCGGGACTGCCATGGCTCAAAATCTAACCCCCCGCTATTTGATCGGTCAATACCTGATTTTCACGGTCAAGAAACGTTACCGAACCGCCCCGTTCAAGTGTTCGACTGCTCGACTGTGAATGCGGCAGCCGTGGGGCATCCTTCGGGGATTCAGCGTTGTCGGCTCCCGTTGCCGATGAGACGCAGCCTGACCACATCACTGCCAGTTCCGGTGGGGTCACGTGCAGCCCTGCAGGAGGCCGGGAGGGCCGCCGCATCCCTCCAGCGGTCAGCAAACCGCCCGCCGGGCGCGAGCCGAGCTCCGCGCGGTCGGCGAGCATCTCGTGAAGCTGTGCATCCACGCCTGCACACCCACCGTCCGCGACTCGCAAGGGCGCATGGCGGTCGGGCGTGGCGGCATTCGTCTCCTCGCGGGGGCCTGCGCACCAAAGGGCACATCCGCCCGCCCCCGTAGGCGGCGCGAGATGGCTGCTGCGGGCGCCGCGATGGCGGGAAGGTACGCAAAAGCCACCCCTATTGACCGGTCAATACGTGTATTGTACGGTCCAACTAAGAGACGGATGCTCAGCGTCCGCATTACCGTCACAGCTCACGCCATCGGCGGCATCACCCCGAGATTGTCGGCTGCTTCCGAGGGTTGAGGAACACAGATACGGAGGTGGCCAGCCGTGTTCACCTTTATGAACACTGCCCCCTCAGACGTGGAGGGCCTCGGGAACAGCAGGAAGCCGTCGAATCCGGTCTCGGACTGGCGTGTGCACAGCGTCAGCATCACGGCGCCTGCGAAGCCTCGGTCGGTCGGCCTTCTCCGGAGCCATGTCTCGGTGCTCTTCACCGGATGGGTGATGACCACCGACGAGCAGGAGACAGCAGCGTTGGTGATCAGCGAGCTGCTCACCAACGCCGTAAGGCACGGGCGCGAGGAGATGACACTCCTTGTCGCCCGGAGTGGCTCAACCCTGGACATCACGGTGGTTGATCACGGAGCCATGCAGGCCACTGCTGCGGTCAGCGATCGTGACGAACACGGCCGTGGGTTGGCGATTGTCGCTGCTGTCACGCGTGAGCTGTGCATCGAGGAGTCGGCAATGGGATGGCGCACGTTCGCGCGTATGGACCTCGACCGCAGCTGCCCGGCCCAGGGCTGCACGGTGTGAGTCAACAGCTGACGGAACAGGTCAGTCCAGCGGCCGTCATGCAGGTAATGCCCGACGCAGAGCACCGGCGGACTCCCGGGCGGACCGCATCGCGCGATGGTCCCGAGCGGCACCTCTTCCAGCAGAGCTCAAACGGTGAAGCCTACGAGGTCGCTACTCACGCTGGCCCCAACGCTCGCAGCGGTTCATCACTCGGGCTTCGCTGCAGCTTCGTCGACGGCCCGCCCGGGGACATGCTGTGACGGCCTCCACGTCTCACTCCTGAAGCTTGCCCGCCCCTGGTACGGCTGGCCACCAGCGTGCCGGAGACGGGTCTTGAGCGGGCGGTCACCAGACGGTCGGCGATCTGGTGACCGCCCTTCTTTACGTCTGTGCAGCGCTGATTCCAGGTGACAGAACCATCCGCGCGGCGCCCGGCAAGGTACGGGAGAAGCCCGCCACCTTGTCGCCCTGCCGTGGTCGATCAATCTCTGGGACTCGATGATCACAGCATCCCCTCCCCCGCTCCGGTCGGTTCTCGACCGCATCGCGACCGAGATCGCCGACGTCCGGGAGCGCGGCCGGCCCGTCGACTACATCCCGGCGCTCGCCGCCTGTGACCCCCGCCGCTTCGGCATGGCCGTCGCCGAACTCGACGGCACGGTGTACGGCGTGGGCGACTGGCGCGAGCCGTTCTCCACGCAGTCCATCACCAAGGTGTTCACCCTCGCGCTCGACCTGGCCCGCGAGGGCGACGAACTCTGGGAGCACGTGGGCCGCGAACCCTCCGGCAACCCCTTCAACTCCCTGATCCAGCTGGAGTACGAGAACGGCATCCCGCGCAACCCGTTCATCAACGCGGGCGCCCTCGTCGTCACCGACCGCCTCCAGACCCGTACCGGAGACGCGGCCGGCGAACTCCTCGCCTTCCTGCGCGCCGAGAGCGGCAATCCGGCCCTGGACTTCGACAAGGACGTTGCCGCCTCCGAGACGGCGAACGGCGACCGAAACGCCGCGCTCGCCCACTTCATGGCGTCCTACGGCAACATCGACAACCCCGTACCGGCCCTGCTCGACCAGTACTTCCGCCAGTGCTCCGTCAAGGCGTCCTGCGCCGACCTCGCCCTGGCCACGTCGTTCCTGGCCCGCCACGGCATCCGCGTCGACGGCACCCGCCTGCTCACCCGCAGCCAGGCCAAGCAGATCAACGCGGTCATGCTGACCTGCGGCACCTACGACGCAGCGGGCGACTTCGCCTACCGGGTGGGCCTGCCCGGCAAGAGCGGAGTCGGCGGCGGCATCATCGCGGTGGTACCGGGCCGCTGCACCCTGTGCGTATGGAGCCCAGGCCTGAACGAACGCGGCAACTCGGTGGCAGGAGTGGCGGCCCTGGACAGATTCACGACACTGACCGGCCTGTCGGTCTTCTGAGCACAGGCAAGGTCGGCCGCACGGGCTGCGAGCAGGGGGCGTCGCCGTAACTGGCGCCGACACGCTGATTGGGCAGTTCCTGCGCACCTCCGGTGGCGTCGGAGACGATCGCCAGACTGCCCTGCAGCCGTAATCAAGATCTACAGCTGGAGTACTACGTGCCAGAATCCCGTACTGCGGCACTCACATTGGCATCGCAGACAGCTCGGATCAGCGCCGGCGTGTGACCGGCAGCGTATTTGCCGCACCCTTCATGTGATAAGCAACGTGATTTATGTGAGATACTGCCTACTTCAGACGCAGCCGCGGTCATCCGGCACCGTGAGAGGGAGAGGTAAATGCCTGATCCGAGGAATGGTGCTCGCCTGCCCTCACCCGTTGCGGGCCAACAACGCCGCGAGCGCATACGTGAGCAGGTGCTGGACTCGGGCTTTGCGCGTATTGAGGACCTTGCGCAGCAGTACTCCGTGAGCACCATGACCATCCACCGGGATCTGGATGAGCTGGAGGTGGCCGGCTGGCTGCGCAAAGTGCGTGGTGGTGCGACGGTGAACCCGGCCGCGCTGGTCGACACCACTGCACGGTCCCGCCTGGCGGCCATGGTGACAGAGAAGGAGCAGATCGCCCGGGCCGCCCTGCGTCATGTCGTTTCCGGCCAGACCGTGATCGTGGATGACAGCACCACCGCTCTGCAGGTGGCGCAGCTGTTGCCTTCCCGGGCGCCGCTGACAGTGATCACCAATTTCCTCGCGGTCATCAACTCGCTGGCCGGTGAGTCGGAGATCGATCTGATCGCTCTCGGCGGCTCGTACAACCCCTCCTATGACGCGTTCTTCGGGCTGAAGACCAAAGAAGCTGTGGGATCTTTGCGGGCTGACGTGCTCTTCATGTCCACCACTGCGGTGACGGACGGCTCGTGCTTCCACAAGTCGCAGGGAACTGTCCTGGTCAAACGTGCACTCATGGAGGCCGCAGCAAAGCGCATCCTGCTGCTGGATCACTCAAAGTTCAGCAAGAGAGCTTTGCACGAACTGGCGCCGTTGACTTCCTTTGACCTGATCATTGTGGACCGTGAGACTGACGAGAAGGACATGGCTGAGCTGAAGCAACTGGGCATTGCCGTCGAGGTCGCCGGGGCACCAACGTAGTACCGGCTGGCGGCATAGCTCACCTGAGGCCACACGCCGTGCCCGTGCGTCCTCTCGTTCGGGGCACTGACGGGTTCACGTCGCCGGAAGTCGTCAGCTCAGCTCGTATTTCACTTCGTCAACCAGCCCTTTTCTCTCACGGCCGCGAGGAACTGGCGGTATCGGTCCTCGAGTGCCTCCCGTTCCTCTGGAAGAGGCTCTACTGTCTGCCCCGTGCCGACCATCGCTTTCGACGCGGTCTGAAGATCCGGATGGGCGCTGCCGACGGCCGCGAGGATGGCAGCGCCGACAGAGCTTTCGGCGCGGGGTATGCGCTGCAGGGTCCGGCCCAGAACGGTTGCGCGAATGCGCAGCCAGGTCTGGCTGCGGTTGCCGCCGCCGGCGGTGCGCAATGTGGGGTGGATGCTGGCTCCAAGCTCGGTGAGGCGCTCGTACGCGAGCCGCTCGCAGAAGGCGACGCCCTCCAGCATGGCGCGGTAGGCGTCGGTCTCGCTGGTGGGCCGACCGAGCATGAAGCCGTGGGCTTGCTCGGCAGCGAATGGGAAGCGTTCGCCGTGGCGTGCCAGCGGGTAGCTCAGCACGGTGGCGGGTCCGTGGATGCGCGCCTGTTCGTCCAGTGCGGCAAGCCGGTCGCGGGGCCAGGAAGCCAGGGCCTCACCTCCTGTGTTGGAGGCGCCGCCGGGCATCCAGAGATTCTGTGGGTGGCGGTGACTGTATACGGCTCCTGAGGGGTCGCGCAGGAGTTGGCGGGATGTTCCTTTGATGACCAGCGTCGTGCCGAGGACGGAGACGTAATGGTCGACCACTCCGCCGCCGGCGGCGAGTTGCGCTGTGCAGCCGTCGGTCATCCCGAGTGTGATGATGCATCCTGCTGGAAGTCCCGTGGCTTCCGCGGCGGGTTCTGAGACTGCACCGACCGGGGTGCACGGCGCCTGCACTTCCGGGAGAAACCGCTGATCGACGCCCAACGCTTCGAATGTCTCGTGAGGCCATTCGCCGGCGAGGACGTCGTAGCCGTTGCGCAGGGGATGGCTCCAGTCCACGGGTGTCGGCGTTCCGGCCAGGTACCAGGTGAGGAGGTCGGCAGTGTGGCAGATGCGGAAGAGGTCCGGACCGGCATCTGCCACCAGTCGGGCGATGCGACCGGGGCCAAAAGCGGCGGACAGGGTGATGCCGAGTCGTTCGAAGCGAGCATGTGACGTGTAGGCGGCGACGGCTGTTTCTGCTTGAGCTCGGGCATCGTCGTACATGAGGGCCGGACCGAGCGGCCGCCGGCTGCGGTCCACCGCGACGGCGGTGCCGGAAGTGGCGGTAACCGTCACAGCCTGGATGTGACGGCGTGCGCCGCCGAGTGAAGCGGTCAGGGCCCGTAGAACGCGGGCAGTGGCGGGCCACCAGGTGCTCGCGTCCTGCTGTGCGTGGCCGGGCTGCGGGCGCTCGGGGGCTGGCAGATGTGTTTCGGCGCGGGCCTGGATGGTGCCGTCATCGGTGCAGCACACTACCCGGACGGCGTGGGTGGCGATGTCGATGCCGACGAAGAGCGGGTGGTCAAAACGGGGCTTCACTGACCGTTGCTTCCTGAGAAGTGGCCGCTTCGGGAGCGTTGCAAGAGCTCCAGTGCTTCGGGCAGTTCGGCGAGCGAGGAGATCGCGGTATCTGCTTCGGCCAGCTGCTGAGGCGTGGGGGCGTCCGGCGCTTCACCGCGCAGGACCCAGACCGTGCGCAGGCCCAGGGACCGTGCTGCGCGCACGTCGTTGTCCAGGCGGTTACCGACATGTACGGCACGCCGCGCGGACACTCGGGCCTTCGTGAGGGCATATAGGAAGATCGCGGGATCGGGCTTCTCCGCGCCGACCACTTCTGACAGGGCCCAGACATCGATGTAGGGGGCGACACCGTCGCGCCGCAGAGCGTCCTGGACCCGGGCGTTCTGGTTGGCGACCACCGCGATGCGGTACCGGCCGGCGAGAGCTTTCAGCGCGGGCAGGACGTCGGTGTAGAGGGCCTGGGGCGGGTACTGCCAGTAGCGGGCAGCCAGCGCGGACAGCTCATCGCGGTCCCCATCGGGAAGAAACGCACGGGCGATGCGCGTACGCAGGGAGCCTCGCTGGGCACGGCGATGGTCGTCGCGTACCTGATGGAAGGCCAGCTCATCGACGTCTGCACCGAGTTCCCGCAGTGCTTGTAGGAGGGCTCGAGAGTAGCAGGCGTCGTCGTATACGGGACCGCCGATGTCGAGCATGACCAGCTCGATCGGCTCCATGGAGCACTCGCCGGGTATCGGGCGGTGCACTGCCTGTGCTGCCGTCCCCGCCGGGCCACCCGCGGGGGGATCCGCTGCCGATGCGTTGCTGTTCATCAGGGCTCCTGCCTCTGTACGTCACAGTTGCTCACACGACTTAACGAGAAGTATTGCCATTCTAACGAAGCTGGCGTTAAATCTTCAGCACTTGGGTGACATCGACGTTTCCAGTCAGCTGCACTAACGTCTGGTCTCCCTGTCGCGCCACAGCAGGGAAGGAGGATGCGGATAATGAAGCTGTCATCGAGCACCAGCCGCATCTCATCCCGGCTGGTCGGCCCGCTCACACCGTCCCCTTTCATCATGTGCCGATGTGGTGCCGCTGAACCGGTACACAAGGCCTGGGCAAGGGAGCGTGCAGCATGAGCACCATGCTTGCCGTGGATCTGGGCGCCGAGAGCGGCCGGGTCAGCCTCGGCCACTTCGACGGAGACGAGCTGCGGCTGGAGGACGTGCGGCGCTTCGCCAATGTGCCTGT
Source organism: Streptomyces sp. NPDC059224 (assembly GCF_042754285.1). Classification (NCBI taxonomy): domain Bacteria; kingdom Bacillati; phylum Actinomycetota; class Actinomycetes; order Kitasatosporales; family Streptomycetaceae; genus Streptomyces; species Streptomyces sp. NPDC059224. The sequence goes on along the minus strand of NZ_JBHZAN010000058.1, from coordinate 34,481 downwards.
CAATGTCCATGGACGGTTGCACTGGAATACCCTGAGCTTGTTCTCGGAGGTGCGCCACAGTCTCGCTGACGCCGCACAGCGCACAGCGGGACAGGTGGAGTCCCTGGCGGTGGACGGCTGGGGCATCGACTTCGCTCTGGTGGACAGGGCGGGACGGTCACTGTCCGGTCCCGTGCACTACCGGGACTCCCGCACCGCCGGGCTCACCGCCAGTGCAACCGAGGTGATCGACTCCTACAGCCTCTTCCAGCGCACGGGAAGTCGGCCCCTGCCCATCGACACACTCCATCAGTTGTTCGCGATGGCCCTAGGCGGAGACCCCGCGCTATCGGCATCCCACAGGCTGCTGTTCGTCCCCGACCTGTTCCGGTACTGGTTGTCGGGTGAGCAGGCTTGCGAATACACCATGGCCACCACCAGCCAGTGCTTCGACATCCGCAGGCAGCGCTGGGATCACGAGCTCGTCGAACTGTTCGGGATCCCGAGCACCATACTGCGCGACATCGTACAACCAGGCACCTCGGTCGGCTCTCTCACCCGGCAGATCGCCGACGACACCGGCCTGAGTAACACTCAGGTGATCGCCCCCGCGGCCCACGACACAGCAAGCGCTGTGGTGGCGATTCCTTTCGAGAAGGACAGCGAAGGCGCCGCCTTCATCAGCTGCGGCACCTGGGCCATCGTCGGCGTGGAACGCACAAGCCCCGTGGTCAGCAAAGGCGCCTTCGACGCCGGTCTGTCCAATGAAGGCGGCGCGTTCGGCACGGTGCAGTTCCTGCGCAATGTCATGGGCCTGTGGTTACTGCAGGAGTGCCGGCGCACCTGGGTCGAGCAAGGCGCCGACTGGTCGTATCAGGAACTGGTCACCATGGCGGCAACTACCCGCCTCCACCAGCGCTTCCTGGACACGGATGCGGATGAGTTCTTGCGGCCCGGTGCCATGCCCGACCGGGTGCGCGCCTACTGCGCACGCACGGGACAGAACCCGCCCGGCAGCCCTGATGAGGTCGTGGGCTGCATCCTCGAAAGCCTGGCCATGCGCTTTCGCGCGACCCTCGACGACATCGAACTGCTGACGGGGAACCCGATCAGCACGGTGCACCTGGTCGGCGGAGGAGCCCGCAACGCACTGCTGTGCCAATGGACGGCGAACGCCACCGGGCGCAGGGTGCTGGCAGGCCCAGTGGAGGCCGCGACCATCGGGAATCTGCTCGTCCAGGCCGTAGCGATGGGACACATCGGCTCTCTGGCTCAGGCACGGCAAGTCGCGCGGAACTCGACCAGCACAATCTCGTATGAGCCTCGCGATCCGCAGGAGTGGCAGCACGCCTACGCGCGCTACCGCACTCTCACAGCCGCCTGACGGCTTCTTCCTATCACCGAACGAACGCCGCCCTCTTTGGCGCGCGTTAAAGCGCAGACTGCGCACCGCTGCATACAGCGGCAGGAAAGGAACAACTCATGACGAAGACGTCCCGTTGGACGGCTGCCGGTGTCGCGGCGGCTGTGGTGTTGACGGCCGCGGCGTGCAGTTCCACCCCTCCGGGCGGGGGCTCCTCCGCAGGCAGGGGCGGGCCGGTAGAGGTGGCCTTCGTTCCCAAGCTTGTCGGCATTCCTTACTTCACTGCGATGCAGAAGGGTGGCGAAAAGGCTGCCAGCGACCTGGGGGTGAAGTTCATCTACCAGGGTCCCGCCACGGCTGACTCGGCCGCTCAGATCCAGGTTATCGACAGCCTGATCACCCGCCATGTGGATGCGATCGCGGTCGCCCCCGACGATCCGGCGGCCATCTCGCCAGTCCTCAAGCGGGCCAAGGCAGCCGGTATCAAGGTGTTCACTTCCGACACCGACGCTCCCAACAGTGAGCGTGCACTCTTCGTCCAGCAGGCCACCGACAAGGCCATCGGTGATGCACTGGTCGAGTCCCTGGCGGCGCAGATGGGCGGCAAGGGCAAGTGGGCCATTGTCTCCTGCGGTCCCACCGCGCAGAGCCTGAACTCCTGGATCAAGGAACAGAAGGCTTACTCGGCCAAGAAGTATCCTGGCATGCAGCTGGTCAGCGTCAAGTACGCCGGAGAGGACCAGGACAAGGCCGCCAGCATCACCAAGGACCTGATGACGGCCAACCCCGATCTCAAGGGCGTGGTGGGAGAGTGCACCACCTCAGCCCCGGGCGTGGCGCAGGCCATCACGGACGCGGGCAAGACCGGCAAGGTCTTCTCTACCGGTGTCGCTACTCCCACGGTGATGCAGAAGTACGTCACGAGCGGGGCCATGGCCAAGGTGGTGCTGTGGAACCCCACCGATCTCGGCTACCTGACCGTGTGGGCGGGCAAGCAGCTCGCCGAAGGCAAGAGCCCCAAGACCAACGGCGTCGGTGACATCAAGGGCATCAGCTACCAGGAGGACCTCAAGACGCTACTCCTGGGGCAGCCCCTCGTCTTCGACAAGAACAACATCGCCCAGTACGCAGGAAAGTTCTGAGATGACGATCACTCCCACACCTGTGGGCGATGCCGGGGACGGCAACGGCCCGGTGCCGCTGCTGTCCCTGCGCGGGATCCACAAGCGTTACCACGGCGTGCACGCGCTGCGCGGCGTGGACTTCGAGGTCCGTGCCGGCGAAGTCCACGCCCTGTTGGGCTCGAACGGCGCCGGCAAGTCCACCCTGATCAAGGTCATCGCCGGCGCCATCCAGCCCGACGAGGGCGACATCCACCGTGACGGCGAGCCGGTGCGGATCACTGGCACCCAGGCAGCCTTCGCCCACGGCATCGCCACGGTTTACCAGGAGCCGCAGGTCTTCGCCGAGCTCACTGTGCTGGAGAACGTTTTCTCCGGCCGTGAGATGCGCAACCGCTTCGGCAACGTTGCCTGGTCCGCGCAACGGCGCCGCGTGCAGGAACTGCTGGGCAGCCTGCACGTCGACGCAGATCTCGCAGACGCACGGATGGGCGATCTGACAGTCGGCCAGCAGCAGATGGTCTCGATCGCCAAGGCCCTCGTGCACCGCGCTCAGATCCTTATCTTCGATGAACCGTCCGCGATCCTGTCCGACCAGGAAACACAGGATCTGTTCCGCGTCATCCGCCGCCTGCGCTCCGAAGGCGTCGGCATCATCTACATCAGCCACCGTCTCGGCGAGATCTTCGCGATCGCCGACCGGGCCACCGTAATGCGCGACGGGGAAATCGTCTCCGCGCGTCCTGTCAGTGAGCTGACCGAAATCGACATCACTCGCCAGATGGCCGGCCGCGCGCTTGCCGGGCTCGACGACATCAAACGCATCGAGCCCGGCAAGCCCGTCCTTCAAGCCACCGGCTTGGGACGGGCCGCAGCTTTCCAGAACGTCGACCTGACCGTCCGCGCCGGTGAAGTCGTCGGCCTGTACGGTCTGATCGGTTCCGGCGCCAATGAGGTCGCCGAGTCGCTGTACGGCATTTTGCCTGTCGACCGCGGCGACATGGTCCTCAACGGCCAGCCGGTCACGGTCCGCTCCCCCGGCGAGGCCGGGAAGCTCGGCATCGCGCTGCTGCCCCGTGACCGCAAATTGCAGGGCATCTTCGGCCCGCAGAGCATCGCCTACAACATCTCCATCGCGCACCTGAGCGTGCTGCGCAAGCTCGGCATCGTCGTGGACCGGCGCAAGGAACACTCCATCGCGGTGGAGTACCTGAACAAACTGGCCATCAAGGCACCCAGTGTCGCCACAGCCACTGATGCCCTCTCCGGCGGCAATGCCCAGAAGGTCATGCTCGCCCGCCAGCTCGTCCAAAAGCCCCGCCTGCTGCTGCTGGAGGAGCCCACCCAGGGTGTCGACGTGGCAGCCAAGGAGGAGATCCACCGCCTCGTCCTGGAGCTGGCCGCCGAAGGCACCGCGGTCGTCGTCGTCAGCACCGACCTGCCCGAAATCGCTGCGCTCGCCGACCGCATCGTCGTCATGCAGGACGGCGTCGTGCGGCGCACCTTCCCCCGAGGCGCCGACCACGCCGACATCCTCCAGGCTGCCATCGGCACCGTGCAACAGGAGAACGCCCCCACATGACCACGCTCCACACACCACCCCCAGTCATCGCTCCCGAACGCCGGCCACCGACGGCCCTGTCGCGCTTCCTTCGCGGCAACGAAGCGGGACTCATCGCCGTCCTCGCAGCCTTGTGGATCGTCCTAGGCATCACCTCCGACCCGTTCCTCACCCACCACAACGTCGCCAACATCCTTCTGGACATCTCCCAGATAGGCATCGTCGGCGTCGGCATGACCATGGTGATCATCACCAGCGGCATCGATGTGTCCGTCGGATCCGCCCTCGCCGTCTGCGCCGTCCTCACCGGCCAGTCCATGTCGGCGGGCAACCCCACCGTAGTGTCCGTTCTGATCTCCGTAGCCGCCGGGCTCGCCGCCGGCCTCGTCAACGGCCTCCTGATCGCCTACGGCCGCATCCACCCGATCATCGTCACCTTCGGCACCCTGAACCTCTTCCGGTTCATCTCCTACCAGCTCACCGGCGGAGAGTGGATCACTGGGCTCCCATCCAGCCTCCACGGCCTAGGCGTGGGCTCCCTCCTCGGGATCCCCTACGCCTGGCTGCTGACCATGGCTCTCGCCGCGCTCGCCGGCCTCTACCTGCGCTACCGGCCCACCGGCCGCCACCTGTATGCGCTCGGCAACAACGCAGAGACCGCCCGCCTGTCCGGCGTGCGCACCACCCGTCGGCAGGTCGCCGTCTACACCCTGACCGGGCTCCTCGCCGGCGTCGCCGCGCTCGTCTTCATCGGCCGCAACGGCGGCGTGCAGACCAACGTCGGCAACGGATTCGAGCTCCAGGTCATCGCCGCGGTCGTCCTCGGCGGCACCAGCATCCTCGGCGGCAAGGGAACCGTCCTGGGAACCCTCCTGGGTGCCCTCTTGGTCGGAACCGTCCGCAACGCGCTGATCATCGTCGGCGTACCGGCCCTGCTGGAAGGACTCTTCCTGGGCCTGCTCATCATCGTCGCCGTCGGCGTCGACGTCCTGCGTCAGCGAAGGAGGGCCACCGCATGAGCGTCACCCTCACCCCCAAGTCCCCTTCTGCCGGCACCCGTCAGGGAAGCCTGCTTGTCACCGCGGCGCGCCGCATCCTGCTCGACCGCACCATGCTGCTGACGGTGCTGCTCCTGGCCATGCTCGTCATCTTCGGCACGCAGGTCTCCTACTTCTTCACCTTCGCCAACCTCTCCAGCAGCACCGCCTACGCCGTTGAGATCGGGCTGCTCGCCCTGGCTCAGCTCATCGTCATCGTCACCGGGCGCGGCTCCATCGACCTGTCGGTCGGCTCCATGGTCAGCCTCTCCAGCATGCTCTTCGGTCTCGCCGCCACCCGCTGGCACCTCGGACTGGCCGGCGGCGTAGCCGTCGCCCTGCTGTCCGGCCTTGCCATGGGTGCGATCAACGGCTTCCTGATCGCGCGCCTGCGCTTCCCCGCGCTGATCGTCACCCTGGCCACGCTCTACGCCTTCAGCTCGATCCCTCTTGTGCTCACCGACACCGTGCCCATCTCCGATCTCCCCTCCGGCCTGTACGGGCTGACGAACTATCTGGCCGGCATCCCCTTGCAGGTTTTCGTCATCTACCTGCCCGTCATCGTGATCACTTGGTTCGCCCTCAACCGGACCAGCCTCGGCCGCCGCCTCTATGCCGTGGGAACCAACGACATCGCAGCCCAGTTCGCGGGCATCGACGTCGCCCGCACACGCTTTTGGGCCTACACCTCCTCAGGGCTGCTCGCCGCTCTGACCGCCATCGTGTCCACCGCACGCTTCGCCAGCGCCCGCCCCGATGCCGGCTCGAGCATGGAACTCATGGCCATCACCGTCGCCGTCCTCGGCGGTGTTGCGATCAACGGCGGCGAAGGACGGGTCTCGGGAGTGGTCCTGGCCACCTTCACCGTCACGATCATCAACAATGCCATCACCGTCGCCGACTTCCCTGCCATCTGGCAGGTCGGCGCGCTCGGCATCATTCTGCTCCTCGCCGCTCTGCTCAATTCCACCGCGCGCCGCGTCTTCGGGAGCGCCGGATGATCCACCACACGTCAGGCAGCTCGTCTGCCTCCCCTGGGAGGGTTCAGTGAGCGCCTTGCTCCTCGGCATCGACATCGGCACCTCCAGTTCCAAGGCGGTACTCACCAGGCCCGACGGCACCGTCGTCGCCCAGGCCCAGGTGCCGCACACCGTCTCCCTGCCGCAACCCGGCTGGGCCGAACACGATGCCGACCGCGTGTGGTGGGCTGACGTCACCACCCTGTGCCGGCAACTGCTGCCCGCCGCCGAAGGCACCGTGGCCGCCGTCGGCATCAGTGGCCTCGGCCCGTGCCTTCTGCCCGTCGATGCCGCAGGACACCCATTGCGGCGTGCCATCCTGTACGGCATCGACACCCGCGCCACCCATGAGATCGACGAACTCACCGCGCGCTACGGCACAAAGGAGCTCTTGCTCCGGGGCGGCTCCATCCTCACCAGCCAGGCCATCGGCCCGAAACTGGCCTGGCTGAACCGGCACGAACCAGAGGTGTACGCCCGCACCGACCGCTTCCACATGGCCTCCTCCTACATCGTGGAACGCCTGACGGGCGCATACGTCCTCGACCACCACTCAGCCAGCCAGTGCAACCCCCTGTACGACCTGCATGCCTGCGCGTGGATCCCCGAGATCGCCGAAGAGATCGCCCCCGGCATCCGGCTCCCCCACCTGATGTGGCCCGGCGAGATCGCCGGACGCGTCAGCAGCGAGGCAGCCGCCGTCACCGGCATCCCCGCCGGAACACCGGTCACCGCCGGCACCATCGACGCCTGGGCCGAAGCCCTAAGCGCCGGCGTGGACAAGCCCGGGGACTGCATGCTCATGTACGGCACGACCATGTTCCTCATCGAGGTCCTCGACCAGCCCAAGACCGATCCCCGTCTGTGGGCCACGCGCGGGATCACGCCCGGCACCTACAACCTCGCCGGCGGCATGGCCACCTCCGGTGCTGTCACCGACTGGCTGCGCAAACTGACCGGCGGCCGCTTCGAGGACCTGACCGCTGAAGCCGAGCACGTCTCCCCTGGATCACACGGCCTCGTCATGCTCCCGTACTTCGCCGGCGAAAGAACCCCGTTGTTCGACCCCGACGCTCGCGGAGCCGTACTCGGGCTGACCCTCCATCACAACCGCGCCCACCTCTACCGCGCAGCGCTGGAAGGAACCGCCTACGCAGTCCGCCATCACCTGGAAGTCATGGCAGAATCCGGGGTCCGTCCAAGCCGGCTCATCGCAGTCGGCGGTGGCACCACGGCAGACCTGTGGACCCAGATCGTCTCCGACGTCACCGGCTGCCCTCAGGAATTGCCCGACCAGCGTATCGGCGCCAGCTACGGCGACGCTCTCCTCGCCGCCCGCGCAAGTGACCTCGCAGAAGAGACGACCACCTGGGCACGCATCGGCCGCACCGTACAACCACAGCCCGACGTGCTCCCCGTCTACGACGATCTCTACGCCGTGTACAGAGACCTGTACGAGGCAACACGCACACAGGCCCACATCCTGACCGCCCACCAGCACCTCGCGGACTCCGCGGGCCCAGTAGCGCACCATTCCCCCGCTTCTGCCGCATAGCCCAGGCACCGATCGCAGGTCCAGCGGAAGGTCCTCTGCTAAGTCGGTGCACGGCTCCTCCTCTCCCCCGGGACCTGTCCCTGAGTGGTGGACACCTCTGAGCCCGGCCCCGGCGGGGGCCGGGCAGGAGGGATCTCTTATGGTGATGAAGGTCTATTCGCGCGAGTTCAAGGCGGACGCTGTCGCGCTGTACCTGTCGGATCCGAGCGACACCTTCGAGGGCATCGGCAAGGATCTGGGGATCAGCCGGGAGACGCTGCACTTAAGCATCAGGATTTCTGGCGCATCACACTACCGGTGCGTCACAGGGCACAGCTTCAACGGCGCCAAGGCCCTCATCGAGTCCGGTGAGACATTCCGTGCACGGCGGTCGTCCGGGTGGCGGCTCGGGGGATCCCCGTCGAACACGGGCGAGAACAGGCGATAGCTGTCAGGCGCCCCCATGGCCATCCGGAAGGGGGGCACCGCAGGTGTCGGCCGACGGCGGGACACCCCGATGCTCACAGTGTCCGCAGCAACTGGCGGACCGCGCGCCGGGTCGCCAGGCGGCGGGCGAGGCCGACCCGATCACGCACGACCGCACCCGCTCCCCCAGGCGCAGGTAGCGCACGATCGGCGAGCGCGTCGTGGCGACCGACGGCTCGTTCCACGCGGGCTTGCGGACGGCGACCCCCTGCACGGCCTGCCACGTCAACGTGCACGGAGTCTCCGCGAGCAAGGCGGCCGGGGCCGGCGGAGCAGCGGAGACGGCAGTGGCGAGGACGGCGGCAACGGCAGCCGTCGTGGTCAGCAGACGGCGGATCGAGTGCATGCCCGGTCAATTCCCGCCCGGGACCGGACAGTCATGGCCGATCGCTCAAGATCACCCGGCAGGGGAGTCTGGGCACCTTGTCGGCTCGGTCGGCGGCGCGACCGGGTACTTCGCTCCCCCGTGCCCGCTGCGGCGGTCCGCACCGCTCGGTGACCTGGCGTCCGGCGCGCTTCACCAGCCGGATGGGCGTAGATGTGAGGGGTGACGCTGACTCCGCCCTTCGAGCCGATGCTCGCCGGAGCGCGACGGGAGCTACCGCGCGACGGCACGCTGCCCGGCCATCTGGTTGCAGAACAGAAGCTGGATGGCTTCCGGACGCTGCTCTTCGCCCGGCCCGGTCTGGTGATGCTCCAGTCGCGCAACGGCGCGGACCTGACGCCGGCGTTCCCCGAGATCTCCGCTGCGGCATCGGCGCTCGGCGAGGGCCTGGTGCTCGACGCAGAGCTCGTCGTGCCGTACGAAGGCCGACTGCACTTCGGCCGGCTTCAGCAGCGCGCCCGCCGCAGGGGTCGCGGCGCCGCGGCGGCCGCCATGGAGCATCCCGCTTACCTGATCGTCTTCGACGTCCTTGAGGCCGCGGGGGTCGAGCTGCTGGAGCAGCCGTACCGGGAGCGTCGGGCCCGCCTGGAAGGCCTCTTCGCCCGTGCGGTTCTCGACGGACTGTTCACGCTGTGCCCGGCGACCACGGACCGCGCGACCATGCTCGACTGGCTGGACCCGGCCTGGGGCACAGCCGGGATCGAGGGCGTGGTGCTCAAGGGAAGCGAGCAGAGGTATCTGCCGGGCCGGAGGGCTTGGATCAAGGTCCGGTCGCGTACGACGGCCGAGGGGGTGATCGGCGGGGTCACCGGGCCTCTGGCGTCTCCAGCCTCGCTCCTGCTGGCCCGGTACGACGGAGCGGGACGGCTGCGGCTGATCGCCCGCTCTACTCCTTTGCCCACAGCCGTGCGGACGGACCTGGCCGGGCGCCTGCGCGCGGCCACTGGCGAGCACCAGTGGCACGGCCGGCGCTTCTCCGCCGGCTGGGGCACACGCGGCGAGCTGGAGTACCACCCCGTGGATCCTGATCTCGTCGCGGAGTTCGTGGCCGACACCGCGGTGGACGACGGGATCTACCGCCACCCGGTTCAGTTTCTGCGTCTGCGTGAGGACCTGCTCGCGCAGGAAATCCCGCTGCTCGGCTCCTAGGTCCGCCGGCCGGGAACGATCATGGTCGGCGGCTACACCTCCGTGCGTAGGTAGGCGCGGGCGATCGTGCACGGACAGGGCGACGGGTTCGCTGGCCCGGCCCGCCATGTACCAGGCGAGGGTCATTGCGGTGGCGTCCCGCAGCCCGCGGGCGGTGTCCAGGTCGCAGGTGGCGACCATCGCGGCCAGGTCCTCGCGGGTGCACTCGGTGGCCTGGAGGACGTCGCCCGCGTCGCGGCCGCGCCGGGTGTTGGCCGCTTCCGCCCCGGCGGCCCGGCGCGCGGTGCTCTCGTCGACGGTGAAGCCGCCGGGGGTGCGCATATGGCCGGGGCCCGCCGCGGTGTAGTGGCCGGGCAGCACCAGGCCCCCGGTGCCGGGGCGCCGTTCCGGCACCGGCAGCCCCGCGCCGCCGTCGGCGGCGGTGTCCCGGTCGTGCGCAGTGAGGTCCTGGGCCACGGCGGCGAGTTCGGCGGCCACGTCCTGCCCGGCCGCGGCGCGCGCGGCGAGCTGGGCGACCCGGTCGGCCAGGCCCGGCTCCGGAGAGCTGTACGGCGGTCATGACCGCGGTCCCTCGGCCGCGCGCAGGGGGGCGCACCGTCCGCTGGTGCGCACCGAGCGCACCGGCGTACCCGAGCGCCACCGGTACTCGCGGCAGTGCTGGTAACCCTGTCGGAACCCAGCGGAGCCCGGCACCCCCACGGTGCCGGGTTCCGCTGTTCTGCAACGCGGCACCGGCCGCGTACAGCAGATCGGGCCGACTCCTCCCGTCGGTCTGAACATACCGGGAGAGGCATGTCGGTCTCTTTTGCGTGCGGCTTCGGCCTGCTCTTGTCCACAGGTTAGGGCAGAGCCAGCTCCAGGGCGGTCAGGCGCCGGAAGACAATCCGCGGAGACCACCGGGTAGACGCACTGACGTACGGACGTTCAGGCCGCTTCAGGAGGGCACTGAGCAGCACGGATGCTTCGAGTCGCGCCAGAGAGCTGCCCAGGCAGTAGTGGGCTCCCGCTCCGAAGCTCAGGTGCGCCACTGACCCTTCGAGGCGTCGGCGCACATTGAACCGATCGGGCTCGATGTACTGGACGGGATCATGATGGGCGGCGCCGATCATGAGATGCATCATCTCCCCGGCGCGAACGGGGACACCGCCGAGTTCCACATCGTCTGGCGCAATCCGGCTGATCATGTGAATGGGTGCGTCGTAGCGAAGCACCTCGTCAATCGCTGCGGGTATGAGGTCCTGGTGCCGGCGCAGGTCCTCCAGCTGGCGCGGATGCTCCAGTAGGAGGCGCACGGCGTCGGCGAGCAGATGGGACGTGGTTTCCAGGGCAGCAAGAAGCATGAAGAGCGCGAGGGAGTGAACGCTCTCATCGGCTGCTTCGCGGTCAGGTTCGATCTCATCCCACGCCCGTATCCACAACGAGACAGGATCATCGCTGGGTCTTTTGCGGCGCTCCTTGATCAGGTCGGAGAAGTAGCTTCGCAGCCTGGCCGTGGCAGCGTCGGAAGTTGCTATACCGCTTGCCGTCGGGAAAAGCTCCTGGGTGAACACCTGGTCATGGGTGAGGTCCCGCAGCAGGCCGTAATCGGCGGCGGGTATACCCATCCACTCTCCGATGGTGGCCACAGGGATTTCCTCACTGACCAGGGTCACGAAGTCGGCGGGGCCCTCCCTCAGCTTGTTCATGAATCCGTCGAGAAGGCGATCGACGATCCTCACCGTTCCAGGGCGCAGTTCATCAAGGACTGCGGGGGTAAAAACATTCCCCAGTGCGCGGCGAGCACGTCCGTGATGTGGCTGATTGAGCATCGGCAATGTTTTGCTCATTTGCAGGAATGAGGGAGATTTCCACCGTGCTGCGTCGCTTTCGCTGGATCTCCAATCTTCATCTGGAACCCGCCAGGCTTTGTCACGGAGAATGAGATCGCACAGGCGGTAGGATGTGACAATGTATCCGCCCCACGGGGCGGGTATCACCTCCCCCATGTGCAGGAGATCCTTGTAGGCCGGCAACGGATCCGCCTGCCCGCTAGAAGTGCGCAATCGCGAGAACAGGGAGATCACTGCGCGCGGACTGAGAGAAGAAGCGACTTTGGCGGACTTCACCGATACCCCTTCACGCTAAAATCATGGCAATCGCCAGCGCTGCCTACCCTCGCCCCTGAAGCTCTATGCAATCACTCGCGATTCTGCCCCTGTCGCGGGTATCACGTTTCGAAGCCATACGGAGTGTCTGGTCTGCGCTCGCACGCAAAACGGCCCTTCCGGAGGCGACGTCCACCGCTCCGGAAGGGCCGTTGTCGGTACCCGCTGCTGCTGGCGGGACTGCTACTCGTCGAGCCCCCCGTCGCCATCGCTCTCGTCTGAGTTCTCCTCATAGAAGGCGCACATGAGAGCAGATCCGCGCCCTGTTGAAATATCGAGCTGACGCCTGACGTCGTCAATCGCGACGACATCCATGAAATTCATGTAGAAGCGAGCCATTCGTCGTTCAACACCACTCATGCTTCGGTCGAGAGTCTTCGACATGAGGACCATTCCCGACCAGCATCCGGCAAGTTGATCAGCCTGCTCCGCCAGGTCCACGAAGGGACGCAGCTCACCTTGCTCTTGCGCTTCAGCCAGCTGAGTAGTATTGAAAGCAGTCCAATCGTTCCAAGGGGTGCCGTACGTTTCCGGGGCATCGTTCTCGAACGACAGCTTGAGAGCGGCTTCCATGGCATCTTCATTCGAAATTCGATAAGCCAGGATCATGCCGATGTCGACTACTTCTTGCAGCTTGAGCCTTTGAGGCTTCAATCCATCCATGGAAAGCGTGTCGGTCATGATCGTTTTGGCGATCGAGAATTTACCCTCTGGAAAGTGCCGATAGAGTGACGCCTTGGGCGCCTGTGCCCTCGTGCAGATTTCAGTCAAGGAAGCACCCCGATAGCCATCCCTGACAAAAAGCTGGCCGGCGACATCTAGAATTCGCTCCCGGGTATGGATCGCACGCAGCTGCTGGCGGCGCGGCGGCTTCGGCGGATTGGTCATGAGGTCTCGCCTTCGAGCCCGGTCCGGCACAAGGCGGGGGACAGGACTGATTCGGGGTGTGTGCTTGCGCCTTGCAGAATACATGCCCGTTGACACCTGCGTAACTCCCACCGAAGAGTTCACCGATTACAAATCGCCTAGATCTGGACCACGCATCGCAGTGATACGACTTCGAGGACCTGGGCGCACCCATTAGGGCATTTCCGTTCCTCCGCGAGCTCGCTTTCAGTCAGCAGGTCAAGAATCAGTAGCACGCCGCAATCAGCAGGACAGGTTGCGTACCCATTCATCAAGCGCGTGCTCCCACGGCGACCGGATGACTTGCCGAGGTGCGGGTTGGCGTCACTGCTCATTTTCCCCTCCACCGTGAGACTGCGGCTTGCATCTCTGACCCAAACTGCACGGAACCGTAAAGATCATCACGTCATTGCCATACATCGCGAGACGGACAAATAACCCCCACGGACTCTCCCGTCACCTCAGTCGGACTCCCCTTCCGTGATCTCGTGGTCACTGTTCGCTTGACGTGTCCGACGTAAGAGTTTCAGACTTGGCGCGGATAGAACAGACCGAGCGGTCTCATGTTGCCCGAGGTTGCTCATGCAATCCGGACATACGAGCCATATGTCCACCGTTGCCATGGACGCCTACCGACCCGTAGGGGATCGGGGCACCGCCCGTGGCAGCCGTTTAATGGCCCTGTACCTTGGGCCCGTTGCACGGACGTTCTGTTCGAGTGATGACAGTTCCGGTTGGAGACTGCTTGGTCTAAACAGGCCGGGCGGCCTGTTTAGAGATGCGGAAACGGCGGCTTGCGTTTGCCCAGACGCAGGGCGCCGCCACGCATCGCGATCAGCAAGGAGGTTCTATGCACTACGTCGGGGCGGGGTCCGCCAGGTCATCGCCGGCCAGCAATCGGAACTGCCGCCGCCACGTCGCGCTGGTGCCATGGACACGCACCTCGGCAACTTCAGCGCGAGCGCGCTCGCAGCGCGTCGCATAGATCGTCGCCGGATGTGGAGGCCCCCCGACCGGGGTCGCGCCCAAACCGCAGCGGCCGCCCTCCGTTTAGCCTCGGAGGGCGGCCACCAGTAATCCGATTTCGCCCGAAATCAGACACACCACCCAAGATCGGTAGCCAACCAACCCAGTGGGGGCGCATTTTGCAGAGCGTGTGCAACCACGCTCTGCTTCAGGATAGTGGCACCGGGCTGCTCGGGACACATCTCCCTGCCCGGCACGACATCCTGCGATGCCAGACCCCCCCATCCCTAAGGGGTCCTCTGTGCATGCTTCACGGCAGCCCGTCGCGTGGAACGCGGTGGGCATGACAGCCACCACCGCGCCGCCTCCGGCCGCTTGCGGAATCTCACCAGGTATCTCAACGAGCGAGTAGTCCTGCGCCTCCACGCGTCCTCGTCGGCATAGGCACACGTCGCGCACCAGGCCTTTTCAGTTCTAGGTCGCCTGCGGCGCTGCGCCCTCTCTGAGCCGCTGCTGATGCCCGTCGAGGCACTACCTCGTTCTTCGCAGAACAGGACCCAGCGGGTCGAAGGCCGCGCCTTCGAGCTGGGCCCCCCGCGCCTTCGCCGCCTTTACCTGACGGCTACCCGCGCCCTCTGCCATCCGCTCGCCCGGCTCTGTTCGCCGGCAGCAGCGGACTTGCTACCTGGGAGACCTCTTGCCTTCTATCGTCCTGCCCGCTCCCCTCCGACCTCCTCCTCCCTCGTCACCGATCCCCCCGCCCCGTCCCTCTGCGCCACCGGCCGTATGGGTCCTGGTCGTCGGCGCGAGCCTGATCAGAGCAGGGGGTTTCGTCTACCCCTTCCTGCCGTACCGGCTGGCCGACCTGGGCTTCTCCACTCGCGGTATCAGCACGGCCTTGGCCGCCTTCGGCGTCGGTTGGCTGGTCGGCCAGATCCTTTGGGGCCGCCTGTCCGACGCTCTGGGCCGCCGGGCCACGCTGGTGACCGCCATGGTGCTGGCCGCCATCGTGCTGCCGCTGCTCGCCTGGGCAACAGCTCCCGTCGCCATCGCCGCGGCGTCCGTCGTCGCCGGCGCCTGCTACGACGCTCCTCGGCCGGTGATCTCGGCAGTCATCACCGACTCGGTGCCCGACGCGGACATGCGTGCCTCGCTCAACGGGTGGCGGCACTTCGGAATCAACATCGGTGCGGCCGTCACCGGCGCCACCGGGGGTCTGGTCTTGGACTCCACCGGGCTGCCTGTGCTGTTCTGCATCAACGGCGCCGTCTGCGCAGCCCTCGCGCTGACAGTCCTGGTGCTCGCACCGTCGGACCGGCCCGCCCCCAGGGTGCCGGTCCCGCACGCGGACGGCACCGCTGTTTCCCCGCTGCGCGACCGCCAGTTGTGGCTGCTGTGGCTGGCCAGCCTGGGCGCCCTGATGCCGGTGGCAGGCCTGGCCAGCACCCTGCCGCTGCTGATGGCGGACGCAGGCCTGCCCGCGTCCGCGTTCGGCTGGACGCAGGTTGCCAGCGCCGTGGCGGTCCTGGTGCTGTCGACGCCGCTCAACACGTGGCTGTCCCGGCGGGCCCGGTCCTCCTCCCTCGTCGGCCTGCTGGCCGTCAGCTCGCTCGTGCTGGGCGCCGGGATCGGGTCGGCGGGCCTCGCCTCGTCGCCCCTGGAGTACACGGCGGCTGCGGTGATCGCCGTGCCCGGCGAGATCACCGCATTCGTCGCCGCCTCCACAGTCCTGGACCGCATCACCCCCGCGCACGCTCGCGGCCTGTACGCGGGCGTGTGGGGATCCACCCTAGCCAGCGCCGTCATCTGCGCGCCGGTGCTCGCCGGCTGGTCGCTCACGCACGGCGGTCCCGGCCTGGTCGGCATCACGACCGTCGCCTGCGGCGTCCTCGGTACCGCCGTCTGCCTGCCGCTTGCCGCGCTCGTCAACCGGCCGCAGTTTCCGCCCGTCTCCCCCCGCTGAAAGGGACCTCTCCATGCGCACCGCCTTCCGGCTCGCCCGGCGCACTCTGCCCATTGCTGTGGGCAGCGCCCTGCTCCTCACCCTGAACTCCGTCCCCGCGTCCGCCAGCTCCGGCTGGTGGACGGCCCAAAACAACCGCGCCGAGGGGTTCTATAACAGCGTCAACGGCCGGGTGTACGCGAACGACTTGAAGCGGGACGGCTACTCGGCCCGCACCCAGGTCCGCACCGCCGCCCACGGCTACGTCGTCACGGACGTCACGGACAAATTGGCCGACGGCTACGGGAGCTGGAAGACGCCGACCCTCTACGCCGGCGTGGTCTTCAAGATGCGCGTCTGCGTCGTGAAGGGAAGCGCAGCGCCCAAGTACTGCGGCAGCTGGCACACCTTCGAGAGGTGAGCTGACCTTCCCGGGCCCCGGCATGCCACAGCGCTGCCGGGGCCGGCCGAGCGGCGCTCGGTCTCCTCCCCCTCCGTCAGGTTCTCCTGGAGTGCCACCGTGCCCCGCTTCGCCACGCCCCCACCCCGAATGAGCGCCGTACCGGCCGTCAGTCCGGCCGTCGTCGGCTATCGCGATGTCCTGCGCATGCCGTACGCGGCCCGGCTGCTGGTGTGCACGCTCGTGGGCCGCCTGCCCTCCGGCATGGCCCCGCTCGCCATCCTCCTGATCGGAGCGGGCAGCGGATACGGACCGGCGGCGTTGCTGACGGCCGCCTACCTGCTGGCCACCGCAGCGGGGGGTCCTGTCCTTGGCCGCTCGGTCGACCGGCTGGGGCAGACCCGGGTACTGACGTTGAGTGCTGTGGCGGCCGCCGCCGGCCTCGTGCTGGTTCTGGTCGACGGCGGACAGCTCGCGGGTGCCGTCCTTGCCGGCTGCGCGCGGCCGCCGCTGGATGCGACGCTGCGCGCGCTGTGGCGGCCGCTGCTGCCCGACCGCGAGCACGAGCGGGTCGCCCTCTCCCTGGACGCCTCATCACAAGAGGTGATCTACATAGCGGGTCCGCTGCTGGTGTCCACGCTGGCCTGGACGACGTCCGCCCGGGGCGCACTGATGGCAACCGCCGCGCTCGGCCTGGCGGGCACGCTGCTGGTGGCCACCGCTCCTCCCTCACGACAGTGGATCCCCACACCGCGCGGCACCGTCGGGTTCCTCGGGCCGCTGCGGGTGGCCCGGCTGCGGCGGCTGTACGCGGCGATGGTGTGCGCTGGCGTGCCGATGGGGGCGGTCGTCCCCATCGCGGTCCACACGGCCGACCGCCTGCACGTCCCTGGCCTGTCCGGCGTGCTGCCCGCCGCGGTGTCGGTGGGTGCCATGGCCGGTGGACTCCTGTACGGCGCACGGTCGTGGCCCGGGTCGGTGTCCAGCCAGCTCGTGGCGCTGTGCGCCGCCTGGTCGGTGGGTTGGCTGCCTCTGCTGGCCGCTGACGGCACGGTCGCCGCGGTGGTGGCCTGCCTCGTGCCGGGCCTCGCCATGGCACCCCTGCTGAGTGTCGCCTACGTGATCACCTCGCGGTGCGCGCCGGAGGGGACTGCGACCGAGTCCGGCGCCCTCCTGGTGGCCGCGCTCGACATTGGCTGTGCCGTCGGCACGGCGGCCGCCGGCGGCCCCGGCGGGCCGCTGCTGCTGCCGGTCAGCGGCACGGCCGCGTTCCTCCTGCTCACCGTCGGCCCTGCGCTGGGCCGCCTGCGTCTGCTGCCGGCCGCCTCGGCTCGCCGACGCGCCGCGTGACCCCCCATCTCTCCCCTACGGAGGCCTGTTCCCATGACCACACCCACCCGCACCACCGACCCCGTGCAGCTGGCCGCGCTGCGCGAGGACGTCGTCCGCGGTCTCACCGCGGAGCGCAAGACGCTGCCGCCGAAGTGGCTCTACGACGCCGCCGGGAGCGACCTGTTCCAGGAGATCACTCTCCTGCCGGAGTACTACGCCACCAGGACGGAGCAGTCCCTCCTGGGGGACGTGGCCGGGGAGATCGCCGCGGCCACCTGCGCGCGGACCCTGATCGAGCTGGGTGCGGGTGCGTCGGACAAGGCTGCGGCCCTCCTGGGCGCGCTGGCGGGGACGGTGACGACGTATCAGCCCGTCGACATCAGCGCTCATGCGCTCGCCCTGACCGCTCCGTCCCTCACGGATGCGCACCCTGGGCTGTCGGTCCGGCCGCTGGTCGCCGACATCTCCGCTCCCCTGGACCTCCCCGAGGCGGACGACGGGCCCTGGCTGATCGCGTTCCTCGGCGGCACGCTGGGCAACCTGCTGCCCGCCGAGCGGGCCGCGTTCCTCGGCGGCCTCGGCGCCCAGCTCGAGCCGGAGGACCGGCTGCTTCTCGGCGTCCAGCTGGTCACGGACCCGGCGAGGATGCTCGCGGCGTACGACGACACGGCCGGTGTCACCGCCCAGTTCTCCCGCGGCGTGCTTCACCGGATCAACCGCGAGCTGGGCGCCGACTTCGACCCGGACGCCTTCGAGCACGTCGCCTACTGGGACGCCGAGAACCAGTGGATCGAGATGCGTCTACGCGCCCGCGAAGCGCAGACGGTGACCGTGGCGGATCCCGGGATCCGCGTCCACTTCGCCGCCGGGGAGGACCTGCGCACCGAGGTGTCGGCGAAGTTCACCCTCGACGGACTTGCCAAGGAACTGATGGCCGTCGGCCTGGACCTGGCCGTGGTCTGGAGCGACCCCTCGCACCTGGTCGCCCTGGTGCTGGCCGCCCCCTCGACCTCTCTCCCGGTCTCATGAGCAGCACTTCCCAAATCAGCCGCGCCACCGGCATCGCGTCCACGGCACCGCCCGCGGCACGCACGCCCGGCCGCTTCGTCCGCGGGACCGCGGGCCTCAGCAGGACGACGCCCGTGGCCGTGACCGTCTACGCCCTGGAGGGACCTGCCGCCCTGGCGTGGATGAAGGACCGCTGGCCCGCCCTGTACCGGCACGACGCCGGCGCCACCCCATTCGGGTCGCCGAACTGGCTGCTGGGCTGGGCCGGGCAGCTCCCGCCGACCGCCGTCCCGCTGCTGCTGGTGGCGGCCGACCAGTCCGGGGTCCAGGGGGCCCTGGCCCTGGTCCGCGAGAGCCGTGACGGCCGCAGCATCGTGCGCGCGATGTCCGCGCACTGCGAGTGCATCACCGTGGTCGGGCCCGGCTCACAGGATCCGCGGGTCGCGGAGGCCCTGGCCCGCGAGCTGACACAGCTCACCCAGGACGGCACGTCGGTCACGCTCCCGAACGTGCCGGCCAGGTCGCCGCTGAATCTGGCGATGCGCAGTCAGCCAGGCTGGGCGCACACCGCGTGCAGAGCCGCGGCCGTGGCGCTGCCGCTGACCGTGGCAGTTCTGCCGCGCTCGATCCGGCGTCAGCACGAGCGGCGCGAGCAGGTCCTCAGCGACTGCGGCGCCGCCATCACCTACCGCCGGACGCGCACGCACGGCGACCTGCTTGCCGCACTGCCCGTACTCCAGGCCCTGCACGCCAAGCAACGACAGCTCGCGGCGGAGGACGGCGATCCGTGGGAGGCGGTCCTCCGTCGCCTCGGGGCGGCTGAGGCGTTCATCGCCGAGGTAGCCATGGACGGCGCCGTCATCGCCGCCCAGCTCTGCCTGGTCCGCGGGCGTCACTGCTACTCGGTGCTGCCGGCCATGGACCCCGCCCACAGGGGCCTGGCCCCGGGGCACGCCCTGCTGCGGCGGCTCATCGATGACCTCACGGGCAGCGGCTTTTCCTGGCTCGACCTCGGCCCGACCCGGGAGACGCCGGGTCAGATCGCCTATAAGGCCCAGTACCAGCCGGTCTGGGATGCGGTCGGCATTTTCACCAGTACCTCCCCCCAGTCACCCGGTGGACCCCTCGCCGGCCAGCTCATGGAGACAGCGCATGTCCTCTGACGCCCGCACCACTGCATCGACGCCCTACGCGGCGCCCCGCCCGCTACTCGTCCTCGGGTCGGGTTCGCAGCCCTACCGCCAGCATTCGCTGAGCAGGCTCGCCGCCCGGCACCCGCTCGTGCTCGCCGACCCGGAGCCGCCCCAGTGGACCCGGCCCTACGTGCGTCACCAACTGCTGGTCGACCTCACCGACACCGAGGGCACCGCGGCCGCCGTCAAGGACTTCACCGAGCAGATGCCGATAGCCGGCGTCTGCACCTACCTGGAGCACCACGTCGAGCTGGCCACCCAGTTGGCCGCCCAGGCCGGGCTGCCCGGCACGTCCCCGGCCTCCGTGGCGGCGTGCCGCGACAAGGCTGCCACCCGCCGGCACCTCGCCGAGCACGGTGTGCCCTCCGCCCGGTCCGTGCCGGTCACCGACGAGGACGACGCGGTCGCGCAGGCCCGGCTGATCGGCTACCCGGTCGTCATCAAACCGCGGGCGATGGCAGGCAGTGCCGGCGTGCTGCGGGCCGACCACGACGGCGAGGTCCGCGCCGCCTTCCCCGCGGCGAGCCGGGAGACGGTCCTCGGCCTGGACGCGTACGCGCCGGTGAGCGGTGTCCTGGTCGAGGAATACCTGGACGGGCCGGAGATCAGCGCCGAGACGGTCGTCGAGAACGACCAGGTGCACATCGTCGCCGTCACCCGCAAGCGCTTGGGCGCCGAGCCGCGGTTCCTGGAGACCGGCCACACGGTCGACGCCCGCGACCCCCTCCTCGCCGACGACGCGGTACGGCAGACGGTCACTCACGCCGTACGGGCGCTGAGCATCACCCGCGGGGTGCTGCACGTCGAACTGCGGCTGACCGAGCGGGGGCCCGTCCTGATCGAAGTCAACGCCCGGCCGGCAGGTGACCTCATTCCGGTGCTGGTCGAGCTGGCCACGGGCGTCGACCTGATGGCGGCCGTCGCGGCGCTGGCCACCGGCAGCACCCCGGACCTGACCCCCACCCAGCAGCAGGTTGCCGCCGTCGAGTTCTACTACCCGGCCTTCTCCGGCCGTGTGGCGCCGGTCGGTCCGCTGACGTCCCTTCGTGCCCGGCCGTGGCTGGAGCGGCTGGTGTGGACGCGGCACTTCGGTGAGCTCGTCTCCGCCGCCCCGCGAGCCACCATAGACGACCGGCTCGGCCACTGGGTGGTCACCGGGTACTCCGCCGACGAATGCCAGCAGCGGATCACCGAGGTCCTGATGGAACTCCCCCCGCTCACCGGTCCGGCAGGACACACCACCACCTGCGCCCGCTGATCTGTCCCGCCCACCACCCCCTCGCCTGGGAGTCCTGTATGACCATCACCACGGCCGCCGTCGCCGCCCGTAGCCGCGCCGGGGCCCTCGCAGGCACCGCAGCGGTCGTCGCCCCCGACGACAGCGCATGCGCATACCTGGAGGCCTTCGCCCGGCACGGGTGGCGGACGCTGGCCGTGACGTCCGAGGCCGGTCAGCGGCCACTCGCCTACCGGAGCGAGCCGCTGCCCGCCTGCTACGGCACGACGGTCGTGCACCGCGGGCTGCGGCAGACGGTTAAGACTCTGCGGGCGATGGGCGTCACCGCTGTCCTGCCGGGCAGCGCGGAGGGCATCGAGCTGGCTGAGCGGATCTCCTGGCACCTGCACCTGCCCGGAGGCGACCCGGCGTCCTCGCCGCTGCGGCGCGACCGCGGCATGCAGGCCTCCGCCCTCGTCCGGCACGGCCTGTCCGCACCCCGCAGCGTCCGCACCGCGAGCCTGTCCGACGCGCTGGACTGGGCGGCCGCCAATCCGCTGCCCGGCTACCTGCTCGCGCCGGCCGCGACCGGCGTCCCCGTCGATGCCGTGGCCTGCGCCACCGGTCAGCACATCAGCCTGGCCTGGCCCGCCATGCGGCGCCTGGCCGCCATCTACTCCGGCGACCAGAGCCTGTGCCTGACCGAGTCGCTGCCCGCACGCCAGTACCTGGTCACCAGCACGAGCCGTCCCGGCCCCGACCAGCGGCCCGAGCACAGCGTCTACGACGTGTGGGCCGAAGTCCGCAGCGCCGACGGGCAGATGGACCGTGCCGACCTGCTCGACGCCGGCACTCTGCTGACCCGGGCGCTGTCGCTGGCCACCGTGCGGGCCCTGGACGTCCTGGGCGTCGTGCACGGTCCCGTCACCACACGCCTGGCCTACCGCGCCGGGGAGGACGAGGACACCAACAGCGGACCGATGGTGATCGCGGCCCTCGCGGCACCCGCCGCCACCCCGGCCGACACCGTGCTGCGGACGTCGACCGGCCGGGACCGCACCGCCGACGTCCTGGACGCCTGGATCCCGCCCGCCGCCGGCCAACTGGTCCCCGCCGCGAGCAGGCCCCGGACGCACGTCACCCGCGTCCACCTGTCCCTCCCGGACACCGGCCTGCCCGGCTGGCTGGAGGAGGTGCTGCACCGCCTGCCCACCGCGGCCGCCGTGCACGAGTACGCTCCGCCGTCGCCGTCCGCCGCCGCACCCCTCTCCGCCGAAGTCGTCCTCGCCAGCACCGACCCCACCGCCATCGAGGACGACTACCAGGTCATCAGGGCGCTGGAGAGCAGCGGCCCCGCGCTCCGGCTCCGGCCCAACCGCACACCCCCCACATCCGCAGCCCGCGAAGGACGATCATGATCGCGTCACCGGCGGCCCTCCGCCTGGACCATGCCCTCGCCGCCAGCCACGCCCAGGGACGCGCAGCACTCGGCGTATACCTGCCGGTCGGCTACCCCGACCGGCACACCAGCCGGGACGCCCTGCACCTGCTGACACAGAGCGCCGACATCCTCGAACTCGGTCTTCCGCACACCAACGCCCACCTGGACGGGCCGATCGTGCGGCAGGCCGCCGCGCAGGCCCTGGACGGCGGCTTCGTGATGCGCGACCTGTTCGACACCGCGGTGGAACTCGCCGCTGCCACCACCACGCCGCTCGTCGTCATGAGCTACTGGGAGCCGATCGCCCACTACGGCAGCGCCCGGTTCGCTCACGACCTGGTGGCCTCAGGCGCCGGCAGCGTACTCATCCCCGACCTGCCGGAGTCCGCGGCCGCCGACTGGCGCCGCATCAGCCGCGAGGCGGGCCTCCACACCGTCACCCTGATCCCGCCGCACGCCTCCGACGCCCACCTCGCGGCGATCGGTCAGGCCACCAGCGGCATGGTCTACGCCCCCGCCACCCCCGGCCTGACCGGGGCCCGCCGCCCGCTCAGCCCCTACCTGCCGCGCCTGGTCCGGCGCCTGCGCACCGCCACCGGCCAGCCCGTCGCGGTCGGCATCGGCATCAGCAGCCCCGAGCAGGCCGCGCAGGCGTCCGCGTACGCGGACGCCGTGATCGTCGGCTCGGCCGTCATCCGTTGTATGCAGACCCAGCCCCGCAGCGCCGCCGTCGCCGCGGCCCAGGCAGGCTGCGACTTCGCCGCGGGCGTCCGCCGAGCCCAACGAACCACGGCGTGATCCGGATCCACCAACTCGCCCCCCACTCACCGAACACCCATGGAGGAACGCCCCCATGTCTCCCGCAGCCCGGACCCCTCACCGGCTCTCGCCGGCGGTCCTCGCCATCGCGCTGACCACTGCGCTCACCCTCACCGCATGCAGCGGCCCGGACGACGACACCCACAGCAGCGCGGGCGCCGCGTCGCACGCCAGCCCGTCCGCGCAGGGCGTGATCGGCCTGAAATCCGCGAAGGCCGTGGTGGACGCCTACGAGAAGACCAACATCCGTGCCAATGCGACGCAGAACGCTTCTCTGCTGGCAACGGTGGAGGCCGGGACCGCCTACGTGCAGGACCGGGCCCACTACGAGCAGTGGAAAACCTGGTCGGCGAAGGACCGGAAGGTCTACGCCTCGCCCTTCCACTACACCCACCGCAGCTACCTCATACCGAAATCCGGCGCCGACGCTGGCAACTGGTTCGCCATGACCGCCACCACGTCCGACCCTTCCCACGAGCGGGGCCTGTTCGTCTTCGACAAGCGCGACGGCCAGTACAAGCTGGTCGCAGCCATCTGGGCCGCCCACAAGCTCCCGATCCCCGACATCGCCATCGACAGCCACGGGCTCGCCACCGCGGTCGACCCCGCCACCAAAATCGGCACGCTCTCGCCGAACGCCGTCGGCGATGCCGTCACCGATCTCGACGTCTCCGGCGGCAAGCGTGAGGGCACCCACCTGACGTCCACACCGGCCAGCAGGCAGGCGATCAAGGAGTACACGGACCGCAACGCGGGCACCGAAGGCAGCTGGCGAACCGCCAACTACTTCCCGATCAAGATCGCCTACCCGCAGGTGTACGCACTGCGCACCACCGACGGCGGGGTCCTCGTTCTCGCCCCGCACGCCTTCAAGATCGAGTACCTGCACAAGCAGTTCATGTACGGCGGCACGATCATCCCCGGCAAGCAGGAGGCGATCTACAACCCCGCCCACCGGCCCGTCATCACCGACGACTACCAGGGCCAGGCACTGGTCGCGCTCCCCACCACGGGCCGGGCCCGGCTGATCACCCGCGACGTCCGGATGGTCGACTCGCGATGACCGACGACGGGTACGAGCCGCCCGACTACACGTTCCCCGACTGGTACCTGGGGAAGGAACCCGCCGCCGTGGAGGCCGCAGACGGGCCGATCGCCTGGTACTCCGTGCACAATCCCGCAGGCCCAGCCCCCTCCACAGATCCCCCGCTACGGCAGCCGTCCGCCCGCAGTCGCCTGCTGCGCCGCCCCTGGAGGTACGCCGTGCTCGCCCTGCTGATCGCGCTCGTCTGTCTCTGCGTCATCGCGGTCTAGCGGGCCCGCGTCCTCACCGGGCGCCCGGGCCGCCGGGGGGCGTCTGCCCCGCATCTCTTCCACAACGTCACCCCCCACAGCCCACTCAAGAAAGTGATCAACACATGACCCTTCAGGCCGACGCCCCTCGCTGCCCGTACCACTTGGACCCGACCGGGTCCGCCCTCCAGCGCGAAGCCTCCGCCCTCCGTGCAGACGGCCCGGCCGCCCGGATTGTTCTGCCCGGCGGATACCCGGCATGGGCCGTCACTGACCCCGGCCTCATCCGCAGGATCATGGTCCACCCCGACGTGTCAAAAGACGCCACCAAGCACTGGCCCCCGTACATCGCCGGCGAGGTCCCCGCCGACTGGCCGCAGCGGATTTGGCTCGACGTCCGCAACGCCCTGACCGCCTCCGGCCGGGAGCACCAGCGGCTCCGCCGTCCCCTCGCCCGGGCGTTCAGCCCCCGCAGAGTTCGAGCGCTCGTCCCCCAGATCGAGGCCATCGCCACGCAGCTCCTGGACGAACTCCAGCCGTTCAGCACCGAGGAGATCGACCTGCGCGCCCGCTACGCCTGGCGGCTGCCACTGCTGGTCATCGGCTGCCTGTTCGAAACCCCGGACCACCTGGCTGACGAACTGCACGACTCGGCGACCGCCCTGTTCACGACGAACCTTGAGCCCGATGCGGCCGTTGCAGCCTGGGGGCGGCTGTACGCCCTCATCGCCTCGCTGATTGACCACAAAATCGCCCACCCTTCCGACGACCTCAGCACCGACCTGGTGGCGGCGCACCTGGCGGGCGACCTCACGGCGAAGGAACTGGCGGACTCCTTCGTTCTCCTCATCAGCGCCGGGCACGAGACGACCGTCAACCTGTTGGACCATGCGATCGTCAACCTCGCTACCCATCGCGACCAGCTCGCGCTCATCACCAGCGGCCGCGTGTCGTGGGATGCGGCAGTGGAAGAGTCCCTGCGCCACGAGCCGCCCATCGCGAATCTCATCTTGCGCTTCGCGGCCGCCGACATTGCCGACGAGCGCACCGGGCAGCGCTTCAACCAAGGTGACGCCATCGTGGTCAATTTCGCCGCCGCCGGCCGTGCCCCGCACGTCCACGGCCCCGATGCCGAAGACTTCAACGTCGCACGGACGACCAGCAGCAACCATCTCTCCTTCGGGTATGGAGCACACCTGTGCCTGGGGTCCGAACTCGCCCGCGCCGAAGCCCGAATCGGCCTGCGGCTGCTGTTCGAACGGTTCCCTGACCTACGGCTGACCGTCGACTTCGACCAGCTCCAGCCTGTGCCCAGCTACATCTCGAACGGCCACCAACACCTGCCGACCTTGCTCAGCCCGAACAGTCGGTGACCTCTCGCACCACAGGGCCCTCCACCCTCATATCCACCTCGTGCTCCCGCTGCAATTGGGCAGCGGGAGCGGACGGAAAAGACGCACTGCGCGGGTGGGACCCCTGCGCACCGCCGAGCGCCACCGCGCCGAGGCCGCCGCATGGGTCGCCGCGGTCCGCACCTGTCTGGTCAAGGTCGCCGTCCGTGAGAACCGGTACGGCCGGGTCCGTGGCGGTGCCCGTGAGCGCCTGCGGCACGTCGTTCCGCTCGGCGAGGTCTTCTCCGGGCGCCGCCGGCGCCACCTGGCGGACCGCGCCCTTTGTGAGACGCCCGGCCGCGCCAAGCCTCTCGCGTTAGACGAGGACCCGATCGACGCTCCGGCGACGTGCCAGCGCTGCCTGGCCTACGTCTCCCAGATCCGTACGGCGGTAGCAGCGTGACCCGTCCGGTACAGCCCGAGTGCACGGGCTGCGGGATGACGGACGTCAACTTCGTCTGGGCGGCCATCGCCGGGTGGCGCCTGGTGCTCGGGCGTCTCCGCTGCCGCCGCTGCGCGAGCGGCTTCCCCACCTGGATGCACCGGTCCTTCTGACAAACTCCTCCTGAAAGGAACGAACATGACGTTATCGACTGGCGCGTTGAACACGGCGGTCATGCTGTGGAAGCGCCTCACCGAGGATCAGCCCGCCGTGGCCGCCGCGCTCGCCATGCAGGTGCGTGCTCTGCCCGAGGACTGGTCCCAGCGCGTTCTCGGCGTGGCCCGGCCGCACGCCGCGCTGGAACTGCCCACCAGCGGCGACGTACCCATGGAGATCGAGGCGTACGACGCCGCCGACTGGGAGAACTGCCCGGCCTGAGCCGAAGTGGCGGACCAGCTCTGCCGCTACCACGAGGGCTACGCCACCGGCTACGAGGCGCTGAACCAGCCGCTCACAGAGGCCTCCCGCGTCGACCCGAAGGTGACCGTCGCGGACGCCCTGCGGCGGCTGTCCGAGGCGGACGAGGCCGCCGCGCGCGGGGAACTCGCCGCCGCCGTGGAGCGGCTGACCGAAGGACAGGGATGACGGCGCCCGCGGGCTTCCTGGTCGTCCCGGCCCTCGACCTGGCCCCCGGCACACTGCTGGTTGCGGTCGGCCCCGGGGCCTCGGGCAAGTCGACGTACGCGGCCACCGCGGCGGTCGACGTCGTCATCTGCCTCGACTCCCTGCGGCGCGAGATCGGGGGCGCCGAGGGTGACCAGTCCGTCATCCCGGCCGCCGTGGAGCGGCAGAACGCCCTCCTGGAGCAGCACCTGAGCGCCGGGGCGACGGTCTTCCTCGACGCCACTTCCCTGATGCGTGAGTGTGTTCAAGCTGCGGGTCATGCCGGTTCCAGCAAAACGGCTGGCAGCGTTCCGTTGACGATCGGGTCCCTCGGCAGTGTGAGCCCGAAGAACTCCTCGACAACACCCAGCGCGGCGCGGTGAACCTCCCGTCGGTTCCGCTCCGGGTCCGGGAGGCCGGCGGCCGTGAGCCGCTCCTGCAGTGGAGCGGCTGTAGCGGGGTCGCCTTCGACCTTTTCGTAGCCCCATGACCTGGCCAGGTGCAGGTTGAAGGCGGCCAGCAGCTGGCCATCGTGGAAGTAGGCGAACTGGGGCGGCACTGGCTTGCCGTTCTCCTCTTCGTACTCCAGGAGGCAGACATCCGCGCCGCCGAGTGAGACCGGTGTCAACGGTCCGAACTCGGCCTGCCAGCCGCCGTACGCAACCGCGTATGTCCAGTCCCCCGCAGAGCCGAGGCGTAACCCGACGTCGTCGTAGTCGTCCATGAGCTCCAGGAGCGAAGCTCCCGTGTGGTCCCCGACCGGCACGGCGATGTGCTCCGTGTTGTACCGCAGGGCCGCGGCAAGACGCTTGGCGAGTTCCTGTGGGAAGAGCCTGCGGGCGAGGACCACGTGGTAGCCCCCGAAAGCGATGGATTGTCGATCAGCGAGCCAGGTTGTTCCTTCTGTCATGGCCGTCATCCTGCCCGGCGCCTGTGACAACGCTTGCCGCGAGACTGTGGTGTTCAGTGCAGCGGCGGTCCTGGAGTTGGTATCGCTGCGTTGTCAGCACTCGCACACATCGTTCTCGCGCCGCACCGGGCGACCTCGCCATTGAGCAACAAACGTTCCCGACGCTCCCCTGCAAAGCCACCCGTCTCAAGGGCCCCTGAATCAGACCAAGAACCTGAACATAAGAGCTCGACAGGGAACAGCACGAACGTGGAGCCCCGCGTGCGGGCCGAACTCGTGCAGCGGGCCCGCCGGCACGGTCGTCCCGTCGTCGCCTTGCGCTTCCTGCCCAACCTCGACACCTGCCTGACCCGCAACGGGCAGCGGCCGCCCAACCGGCAGGTACCGCCGGACACGCTGCGCTGGCAGCACCAACTCGCGCGAGAGGCCACCCCGGACGTCCTGCTCCGGGAGGGCGTCACCGCCGTGCATCAGGTCCACCCCACCTCGACAGGAGTCCCCGTGTCCAACGACGTCATTGCCCCTGAGCGGATCGCCGAGGCCGTTGCCGTGCTGCGCAAGGCGCAGGAAGGCGACGAGGAGGCACGCCGAGACCTCGCCGAGTTCTTCCCGGAGTAGGAAGGGCTGGTGATGCAGACCGATCACGCCCGCTACCTCGAACTCGCCGCCCGTGCTGGGCTGGTGGCCACCCACCTCCTGCTCCTCCAGAGCGGCGGGGCGTGGCTGGCCTCGGTCGACACCTACACCTCCGACCTCGCCCTGCCGGTCGCGTCCGTGGCCCTCGGCGACTACGGCAGCAGGACCGAGGCGGTCCGGGAGACGGTGCGCGCTGCGACGGACAACGGATGGACGCTGGCCCCCGAGCAGCAGTGGGCCGACTTCGACTGCGGCGACGGGGAGATCCACATTCCGATCCACGCGCGGCCGACGCACTGACCAACCAATCCCGCCTCTGACCAGCGAAAGAAGCGTATCCGATGCGTACCTGCACCCGTATCCAGCGCCGCCGAGACCGCGGTTGGAGCAAGCCCGAGCGGTGCATGATCGTGGACCGCACCTCCCACTTCGGCAACCCGTTCACCATCGCGGGCGCCATGGACATCGGCTACAAGGAGCCGGAGGCCCGCGCGACGGTGATTGCCCAGTTCAGCCCGTGGCTGCGAGGCAGCCGCGCCAACTGAACCGCCGACGAGAGCAACCAGCGCCGGGAGAAGATCCTCGCCCGGCTGCCGGAACTGCGCGGCATGGACCTAGCCTGCCCGTGCGAGCCCGGCGAGCCGTACCGGCTTCCCGTTGTCGGTCCTCGGCTCCGGTGAGGGCCGCACCGCCGCGCGAACACGATCGAGTGGCGCTGAGCCCCGTGCGGGGCCCTGCTGACGGGGTCATCCGCACGCCGCCTCGGGTGATTTGTCGTCGGGCCAGGTCGGGCGGAACGGGTCGTCGATGATCCACCCCCGCCATGCGGTGTCGCGGAGCTCGCCCGTGCTCTCGTCGACCACGCCTTCGGGCACCAGCCGTAGCCGGGCAGGCCTGCGACGCCCGACCGCGTGCTGCGCGCGTTCGGTGAGCCACTGCCGGTAGAAGCGCCGCTGGTCGCCGTGCCGTTTTCGGCGCTGCTCCCCCAGGCCGGCGGTACCTCGGGCGAGGGCGACGTGCTCGAGCTGGTCGGGGTCGGGGCGAAGGCCCTCGTCGCCGGCCAGGTGGCGGGGCAGGTAGACCAGGCCGTCGACTTCCTCGGCGAGACCGTCTTCGGCGAGCTTGTGCATGCGGCGGCGCACCGTGGTGCGGTGCAGGCCGGTCGCCGCGGCCAAGCGCGCGACCTCGGCTCCGTCGAGCGGGTCGAGGGCGGCGAGGATCCGGGCACCGGACGTGCCGTGGGCGTAGTGGTGACATGCGTCGGTACCCATCACGGCGCCCAGCGCGCGGGTGCTCACCTCCCGGCTCGTGTGCATGTCCGGGACACCCTCTGCCCCCCTCTCCCCCGAGGCTGGACGGTGTCCCGGGCGCGCACACGATTCCTGATCTTCAGCGTCTGCCGGGGGGATGCGCAGGGACCAGGTCGAGCTGTGCTCCCCGGTGCCGGCCGCGACCAGGATCAGCCACCGGGCCGCACGCAGGCGGGCGTTGCTCGCTTCCGCGGTCGAGCGGGCGCAGCCCATCAGCTCGGCCAGCTGCCGTACTGAGACCTCGTGCTCGAGTCCGCCAGCCTGTTCGGCCAGCTGCAGCCGCGCAGTGAGGTTCTTGAGGTCGGTGCCGCC
Source organism: Streptomyces sp. NPDC059224 (assembly GCF_042754285.1). Classification (NCBI taxonomy): domain Bacteria; kingdom Bacillati; phylum Actinomycetota; class Actinomycetes; order Kitasatosporales; family Streptomycetaceae; genus Streptomyces; species Streptomyces sp. NPDC059224. The sequence continues at coordinate 4,583 of NZ_JBHZAN010000058.1, read as the reverse complement.
GCCGGGCCCCGGCCACACGACGGCTTCCACGGCGGCCCGCAGGCGGGCGATCGCCACCACGGCATCGGCCCGGCACACGATCGTGCCCGAAGTGCCCACGAACGCGCGTGCCTTGTCGAGCATTCCGGCGAGCTTGCCCTCGGCGTAGCGCTCCCCCTTGCGCGAGCGCAGCGACCGTGCCCAGGCGCCACCTGCCGTCGGGCGCAGCACCAGGGCCTCCCACAACTGCGCGAGGGTCCACTCCCGGCCGGGCTGGGAGACCGCGACCGCTAGGGCCATCGTCAGCCGGTAGCCGGAATCGGCGGCCGTCCTGCCCGCGTACCGGTGTTCGGTGTCGCCCTCCAGCAGCAGCCGGCGCGCCCGCCCCGACAGACCCGGCAGCCCTTGCACCCATTCAGTCAACGAGGGCCGCCGCACCGGCCGGTGCGGGACGCGGCGTACGGGACGGTTCATGCGCCCACCCCCGCCAGCGCCTCGCTGTCACTTGCCGGCGAGCCCGGCGAGGTTGGAGGCCGTCGTACGGACATGGCGCGCTCCGGCGGCGCGGGGCGGATCAGGCTTCGGACCACAGAGGCCGCCTGCGCGTACCCGTCCGGTTCGGCATCCGCCTCGGTCGTGGGCCGGGCGGCCCGCAACGTACGCAGCCGGTCGTTCAGGAGCGCGTGCGCCGTGTTGAACCGTGCCGTCTGGGCGGCCTCTTCAGCGGCCTCGCGGGCCTCGTCGAGGCTGTCGTGGAGGTGGCTGCGCCGCATCTCGGTGGCGAAGACCTTCTCGAACTCGGCCTGGGCCGACGGCTGGTAGGCGAAGTGGTTCACGGCCCGGCGCTGCAGCGCACCCAGCTGGAGTTCCGCGGCCAGCCTCGCGGCGAGCGCCACCGACTCGGCGAACACGCCACCGCCCGCAGTCAGCAGGTCCGTCACCGCCTGGTCGACCGCGCCACGCATGTCCCGCTCGGTCCTGCCAACGGCATCAAGCCGGTACGCGTCGCCGCCCATGCCCCAGGTGGCCACCGCCACGTCGACGGCCTCGGCCACCAGTTCCTCGACGCGGCGCTCGTCGCGGCACCGGCCGCACAGACCGGCTGTCTCCGGCTTCCCGCACACCGTGCAGGCCAGCGCCCGCCGGGCGGCCTCCTGGGCTGCACGCTGGGCCCGCTGCTCGGCCCACACCTGCTCACGGGCGTGCCGCTGGCGGAGTGCGTCCTCGCGGCGCACCGCCGCGGCGGCGGCCTCCCGCTGCCAGCACGCGTTCAGCTCCGCCTCGAACACCGGCCGGTCAACCCGGCCTCCGGCCAGAGCGTTTGTCGCCTTGGCGAAGGCGCGGGACCGCAGCGCCCGTCCGTCCAGGACCAGCATCTGGCAAGCGGCGCAGTCGGCCCGGGTGTCCATCCGCCGTCCGTCGTCGCACCGGCTGTCAGGGCACAACGCCCGGCGCGGCAGAGCACGGCCGAGCAGCCAGCCCACCGGGTCGGTGACCGGCACTGTCCCCTGCTCGGTCAACCGGCGCTTGAGCCGCTCCCGCAGGACGCGCTCGGCATCCACCCCCGGACCGCACGCCCCCGAGATCTCGCCCAGCCGCGCCCGCACCACCTTCGTGACGTACTGCCTGGTCGTCAGCCGGTCCAGCCGGCCCCACACCATGGCCACCGGCTCCAGCACACGCTCCAGCCCTTTGGGCACCTGAGCCCACACCGGCGGCGGCCCCCCCGACGCTGACCGCCACGCCTGCAGCGTCGACACCGAGGCCGACGAACCCGACTCCCCCTCCGCCAGCAGCAGATCAGGCTTGTCCCCGCGAAGCGGGCCAGCCCCGCCATCGACGACCGTCACGGCACCGTGGAGACCATCCTCCAGCGCCGGGGAGTTCCCGCCCTCACACGCGCGTACCGGCTGACGGCAGTACCCCGACGCGGCTTCGCCGGAAAACCCGAGACCTCCAGCACCCTCACCACGTACATCAGCCACAACAGCGTGGTCGGCGTGAGGGTCTGCAGCAGCGCAACTCGCCTCGAACGTCTCAAAGACGGCCTGACCTGCGAAAAGATCGCTACCAGCGTCGTAGAGATCCCTGGGTGCAGTTCCGGAACCCTCCTCGACGCCTCCAAGGTCATCCCACGACAGCTGCCGCCACCCATCCCCGTCCACCACAAGCACGTCGGCCTCTTCATGCCCGGCACACCGAACGCAGCGCGACGCATCACCGGCAGACGCCGGATCAGCAGATGCAGAACTCTCGAGCTCGGCAGCGTCCGGCACCGCGGCCGCGGACCCATGCGCGGCCGCTACCGCCGGCACCACGAGTCGACCCGGCGCGACCATCACCGCTTCCACTGCCACGAGCCGACCCAGCACCCTCGCGGCTACCGGCACACGACACCCCAGCATCCGCGCCAGCGTCACCGCCGCCCGGCCATGACGAGCCACCGTCTTCGCCAACGGACCACCGACCAACGGCACCCGCCCGTCCGGCCGTGCATGCAGGGCGAGCAGAACCAGAGCCAGCCGATCCGACGCCGCGCCCCTCCCCCGCCGCCCCTTCTTCACCAGCAGGCCCGGGGGCGTGGCGCACTGCTCACCCCACCCCGGAGCGAACAACTCCTCCAAGAATCGCAGGAGCGTCGCCAGCTCGGCCTTCGACAACGCCAAAGGTGCGCCGACGTCGTTTCGGGCCTCCCACAGAGCTTCCACCCGATACTCGACACCGGTCGGCAGACCGTCGCCGCCCCGCAGCACACGTGCAGCGACGGCATCAACGTCACGGAGAACGTTGAGTACTTCGTGGTCGACGGTCGACTCCGACACCCCGAGCCAACGACCCAGCTCCCTGGCCGTGATCTCAACCCGGCAGCTGCCATGGCTGGCCTTCGCCATCAGCACGAGGGTGCCGAGACGCACAACATCCTTGCGGCCGGCGAGCCTGGGATCGGCAAGCAGGGCGCGGACGGCCGTCAACAGCCGGAACCCCATGCCGCGCCCCAGCTGAAGGGCCAGAGTCGGTCGGTCGGCCAGGTATGGAGAGGTTGACGAGACGCCATACGAGGGCGCTCGCCCTGGAATTTTCGACTTCTTGGGTAGGCTTCCGCCTGCTTCAGGCATGACTGAGCCGACCCTCGTACGGGTAGGTATGATCTGCTCCAGTCGAGGAGGTACAAGGACGTCCGTCATCGCCACCCGGCGCGCTAGGCCGTAGCAGAACAGCCGGGCATGCGACGTGATTCAGCTAGGGATGTCGGTTGTGCCTCACCTCCTCGACAACAGCAGTGGCCCGGGACCGCAGATCCCGGGCCGTCCTGCTACATGAGCCCCCGCAGGGCGTTTCTCAGTGGAGCGTGCCGGAAGCCAATGCTTCGCGGTCGACTCCGGCTGCTGGCCTCTCGGCGGAATGCCCGGCGAGTCACTTTGTTTCCCGGTCAGGACGCCGGCCAAAGTGCTTGAGCTGGGGTCCGTACTCGTTGCGAAGGCTTATGTCGTCCACCGGACGACGAATGAGTCCGCCGTCCGGAAGGCCATAGAGCTCGGACCAACGAGACTGTGCACCCTTTGTTTGGTGCTCGATGATTCGGATCGCTGAGCCACGGTGCTGCGATGACACTTGCTGCTGCACCTTCTGGTACGTGGCGTCGTTGAGTGCGATGCTTGATGTCGCAAACACCGTGACCTGTTGGGGAATGGTGCTGAAGCCCAGGACAGCGATCTCCGTGTCTTGGACAGTGATCGTGGTGTCCAAGATCTTGCGCGGCCAGTGGAAGATAGTTTCGAGGTTCGGTGGAAGTTCAGCGATCCATTCGCCGATTGGGACTGCGACGAAGTTCGACCGCTGGTGCGCGAGGACAAATCCCGTGTGGGCACCGAAATCGTTGGTTACCTCAACACCCTCAGGGGTAATCCACAGGATTGAGTCCATCTTGGTGGCTGGGTCACGTGCTGCATCTCGCGCCGCGTTGACCGCAAGCGACACCCAGGGCTCCATCGCCCGAGCCTCGCTTCGAGAGCGCTTCTTGCCCGGCCAGACGAGCTGATCCACAAAGGCGAACACGCGTACGACAATGACGTCTTCCCCGTCGAGCGCACTTGCGTTCACGAGACCGAGCTGGGCGGCCTTGGTAACCCAGGAGCGGTTGACGTTGGCCGTGCTCGCGAGAACGGCCGGCTGCACGTAGGCGGACAAGGCGTCTCCAGTGTGTGTCCTTCAGGCTGTGGATCACCGTAGCGCATTGCGGCCCGTTCTCGTGTCACGACGCGACACGCGCTTCCCTCGATTCTTCGCCCCCGCCTGGGAGTTCGTCCGAGTTGTCCGGTTATACCGAGCTGTTTGCGTGTCGCGTCGCGTCATAGTCGAGGCACTCAAGAGGGCCGAACGATACGAACATAGGAGCGCACCTAGATCCCTACGGACATCGCTACAGGCATCCCTACAGGCATCCCTACAGAACTACTGATGTGACTACGAAGGCGCATTCTCAACGGCACGCCGATTGTCGCTGCTCATGGAAGGGCAGGCAGAAGTGCGGAGGCGCCGACCACATCGCTGTGGGGGGGGGCGCCCCGGAAAAACAGGGGGGGGGGGGGCCCAAAAAACGAGCG